>NZ_JBCNTJ010000017.1:0-146803 GCF_039581215.1 Pseudomonas halotolerans | reverse complement strand
TCGCGAAGGCGTCGGCACAGCCAACATCATCACAAACTGATACACCGCTTTCGCGGGCAAGCCCGCTCCCACAGGGTATTTCGGGTGTTCACAGCATCTGCACACGACACAAAAAACTTGTGGGAGCGGGCTTGCTCGCGAAGGCGTCAACACAGCCAACATCACCGCAAACTGATCCTCCGCTTTCGCGGGCAAGCCCGCTCCCACAGGGTGTTTCGGGTGTTCACAGCATCTGCACACGACACAAAAAACTTGTGGGAGCGAGCTTGCTCGCGAAGGCGTCGGCACAGCCAACATCATCACAAACTGATACACCGCTTTCGCGGGCAAGCCCGCTCCCACAGGGGAAACGCGATAACTCCAAACCAGGCCGGCTGTCAGGCCGCCTCGCTTTGGCTTTTGATCTTAGGCGCCTCGTTAAACCACGCTGGCCGAACGCAGGTATGCGCAGTGGGCACCTCGGCATGGATGCCGAGTGGTGGGGCAGAGCGCTTTTGGTTACTTTTGGCTGGTCCGGCACCCGGCTTTTCCAAAAGTGACCCGCTGTAAGAGCGGAACCATAAGTAGCCGTTACCGCAGCAACGGATATTCACACCGACCCACCACCAAAAACCGCTAAATCAAGACCCAAGCAGCTCAGCCTTGACCAACTTCGCCTGCTCATCCGCATGATACGAAGACCGCACCAACGGCCCCGAAGCCACGTTCTTGAACCCCATCTTGTACCCTTCCTCAGCAAACCAGGCAAAGGTATCCGGATGCACAAAACGCTGCACCGGCAGGTGACTACGCGAAGGCTGCAGGTACTGCCCCAAGGTCAGCATATCGATGTCATGCTCACGCATACGCTTCATGACCTCGATGACTTCCTCATCGGTCTCACCCAGGCCCAGCATCAAGCCAGACTTGGTCGGAATGTGCGGCATCATCTGCTTGAAGCGCTGCAGCAGGGTCAGCGACCACTGATAGTCCGAACCAGGACGCGCGGCCTTGTACAGGCGCGGTACGGTTTCCAGGTTGTGGTTGAAGACATCCGGCGGCTCGGCAGCGGTGATTTGCAGTGCGATGTCCATGCGACCGCGATAATCCGGCACCAAAGTCTCAAGCTGCACGTTCGGCGACAACTTGCGGATTTCGCGGATGCAGTCGGCAAAGTGCTGGGCACCGCCGTCACGCAGGTCGTCGCGGTCCACCGAGGTGATCACTACATACTTGAGCTTGAGGTCGGCAATGGCGATGGCCAGGCTTTCGGGTTCATTCACGTCCAATGGCTTCGGCCGACCATGACCGACGTCACAGAACGGGCAGCGACGGGTGCAGATGTCGCCCATGATCATGAAGGTGGCGGTGCCGCCGGAGAAGCATTCACCCAGGTTCGGGCAGGACGCTTCTTCACAGACGCTGTGCAGTTTGTGTTTGCGCAGCAACGCCTTGATGCGGTCGACTTCCGGCGAAACCGGGATGCGCACGCGGATCCAGTCGGGTTTCTTCGGCAGTTCGGTGGTCGGGATGATCTTGACCGGGATGCGTGCAACTTTCTCGGCGCCGCGCAGCTTTACGCCGGCCTCGACCTTGGCACGCGGGGCCGGACGCTCGGTAACATCAAGCGTCGGGATCATGGTTTGCACAGCATCAGTAGTCATATCAGTCGATTCCGCCCGTGAGGGTCGTCTGCTCAGCGTAGTCGAGGTGTTTGACGAGCTGCGCGCGCAGCCGGGCACTTACCTCGGCAAATTCAATCGATCCTGTGTGATCGCACAGCTGGGTCATCGCCAGCCCCGCGTAGCCACAGGGATTAATCCGTCGAAACGGCTCCATGTCCATGTCCACGTTCAACGCCAGGCCATGAAACGAACAACCGTGGCGTATCCGCAAACCCAGGGAGGCGATTTTTGCCCCGTCGACGTAGACACCCGGAGCATCCGGCTTGGCCGCCGCTGTCACGCCGTAGCTGGCCAGCAGTTCGATCAGGCAGGTCTCCATGCGGGTGACCAGTTCGCGTACGCCGAACCCCAGCTTGCGTACGTCCAGCAACAGATAGGCCACCAACTGTCCGGGGCCATGGTAGGTCACCTGGCCACCGCGGTCGGTCTTCACCACCGGGATATTCCCCGGCAGCAACAGATGTTCGGCCTTGCCGGCCTGGCCCTGGGTGAACACCGGTGGGTGCTCCACCAGCCAGACTTCATCACCGGCGCTGGTGCCGCGGTCGTTGGTGAAGCGTTGCATGGCATGCCAGACCGGCTCGTAAGCCATCTGGCCCAGCTCGCGAAAGCCCAGCGTGCCCGGCATCACAACACCATGTGCACGAACCCGGTCGCTCGCAGCTCGCTGTTGATGTCGTACAGCTGTTCCTGGCCGGTGGCAATGATGTGCAACTGAATCGTCGTGTACTTGCCGTTGGTACTCTGGCGTTCGGCCAGGGTCTTGTGATCAACGGTGGCGTGCTTTTCAAGAATCGCGATGATCTTGTCCTTGAAACCCACACCGGTGTCGCCAATTACCTTGATCGGATAATCCTCGCAAGGAAACTCGATCTTTGGCGCCTTTACTTCTGAGTCTGTCATGGCGTAACGGCCTCGTAAGCCGTGATAACGCACATGGCCCCGCACCGGAAAGGAACGGGGCCATGCAGGTCAACACTTCAATCAGTTGAACAAGCCGTAGAAGAATAGACGGATGCTATCCCACATGCGGCGGAAGATACCACCTTCCTCGACCGCGTCCAGCGCAATCAGGTCGGCACTGTGTACCACTTTGTCGTCCAGTTTGACTTCCACCTTACCGATCACGTCGCCCTTGGCGATTGGCGCAACCATTTGCGGATTCATGGTCATGGTGGCGACCAGTTTCTTGAGCTGACCTTTAGGCAAGGTCATGGTCAGGTCCTGGGCCAGACCGGCCTTCACCTGGTTGGTGGTGCCTTTCCACACTTGGGCCTGAGCCAGCTCGGTGCCCTTCTGGTAGAAGGTCTGGGTTTCGAAGAAGCGGAAACCGTAGGTCAAGAGCTTCTGGGTTTCGGCGGCGCGGGCCACTTCGCTGTTGGTGCCGAAAACGACGGCGATCAGGCGCATGCCATCACGAACGGCCGAAGACACCATGCAATAGCCGGCCTCTTCGGTGTGACCGGTCTTCAGGCCATCGACAGTCTTGTCGCGCCACAGCAGCAGGTTGCGGTTGGGCTGCTTGATGTTGTTCCAGAGGAATTCCTTCTGGGAGTAGATGGCGTAGTGCGCCGGGTCTTCGTGGATGATCGCCCGCGCCAGGATCGCCATGTCATGAGCCGAGGAGTAATGCTCCGGGTTCGGCAAGCCGGTGGGGTTCATGAAGTGGCTGTTGGTCAGCCCCAGGTCGCTGGCGGTTTTGTTCATCATGTCGGCGAACGCATCTTCGCTGCCGGCGATGTGCTCGGCCAGGGCGACGCTGGCGTCGTTGCCGGACTGGATGATGATGCCGTGCAGCAGGTCGCTGACGGTCACTTGCGAACCGACCTTGATGAACATCCGCGAACCGCCGGTGCGCCAGGCATTTTCGCTGACGGTCACCGGATCGTTTTCACCGATCTGGCCGCGACGGATTTCCAGGGTGGCGATGTAGGCCGTCATCAGTTTGGTCAGGCTGGCCGGTGGCAGGCGCTGGTCACCGTTGTTCTCCACCAGCACCTCGCCGCTGCTGGCATCCATGAGCACAAAGGATTTGGCGGCCAGTTGAGGGGGAGCCGGCATCATCTCGACCGCGAACGCAGCGGGTGACAGAAGCAGCGGGACTAGCAGGCAAAGGCGTTTGGCAAAGGTGGTGATGTTCATCCGTCTCTCGAAATCGCTAATGGGACTGCCCGAAGGCAAAACTAAACAGGCAACCATCTAACCGGTCGCCGCGTATTTAAGTTGCTCACTCACATCCCTTGCCGGGCTTTTGTTATTCGCAGAGCCAACAACCTGGCCCGCTCCAACTGCAAACGGGCCTTCAATCAAATCATTCCGCGCTGACCACACTCGGCGAACCGAGATTGGCCAGGCGTACACTGTTCTGCACCTGCTGGACTTCATCCGGCGAACCGATCGGCCCCAGGCGTACCCGATGCAGTGTCTGCTGGTTGCGCACGATGGAGCTGATGAACACCGGCGCGCTGACCATTGAGCTGAGCTTGGCTCTCAACAGTTCGGCAGCGTCCGGGTTGGCGAACGCGCCGACTTGCAGATACTGGCCAGACGCTGTTGCAGAAGCGTTTTTTTTTGCGTCGAGCGGCACAGGCACCACGGGCGCAGCGTGTTGCTGCGGCGGCGGGGACCATTGCTCGACCGTACCGGTGGAAGCCGTCACGGTCGGCGCGGCATTTTGCGCCACTTTTGGTTCGTTGAGCATCAAAGGCGCCGGACGGCCTCGCTGGGCCCACCATTCCTGCGGGTCGATGCCTTCGACCTTGACCCGGGCGGTGCCGGATTCAGCGTAACCGAGTTTTTTCGCCGCCGCATACGACAGGTCGATGATGCGGTCGGAATAGAACGGCCCACGGTCATTGACCCGCAGGATCACGGCCTTGTTGTTGTCCAGGTTGGTCACCCGCACATAACTGGGCAGCGGCAAAGTCTTGTGGGCCGCGCTCATGCCATACAGGTCATAAACCTCGCCATTGGCGGTGTTCTGGCCGTGGAACTTGGTGCCATACCAGGACGCCGTGCCCGTAGCGACGTAACGTTTGGATTCGGCTATCGGGAAATACGTCTTGCCCAATACCGTGTACGGATTGGCCTTGTACGGACCAGTGTGCAGGGTGGGCGTGGCGTCGGGAATACGCGAAACATCCACGTCCCACCACGGCGCGCCGTCCTTGTGGGCCCGGTTGATGTCCAGGCCCGGTGTGGCGCGCACGGCCGTGGAGGTTTTCTGCGCCGGCGGACGACTGGTGGAGCAACTGACGACCAGCAACGACAGCGCCGCCAGCGCTACCAGTTTCAGGGGTCCGGCTTTCAGGGGTTGATAGGTAGGCAATGCCCGCATTATTTGACGCCCCGTGCTTTGACCAGCTCTTCAGACAGCTGATGCACGGCCATGGCGTACATCACACTGCGGTTATAACGCGTAATCGCGTAGAAATTCTTCAGGCCCATCCAGTACTCAGGGCCTTGTTCGCCTTCCAGGCGAATCGCGGTGACTGGCATGTCGTCACGCAGCGCATCATGACTCGACCACCCCAGCGCCCGCAACTCCCCGACGGTTTTCGTCGGCTCGATGCCGGTGGTCAGGCCCTCGTCTACCTGGTCGCCCCGCACGTCCGCGCGGCTGACCACCGGCTCGCCAGACTCCCAGCCGTGGCGCTTGAAATAGCTGGCAACACTGCCGATGGCGTCGGTCGGGTTGGTCCAGATATTGATGTGGCCATCGCCGTCGAAGTCCACCGCATAAGCCCGGAAGCTGCTGGGCATGAACTGCGGCAAGCCCATGGCCCCGGCGTAGGAACCCTTGAGGGTCAACGGATCGACCTGCTCCTCGCGGGCCAGCAGCAGGAACTCGCGCAGCTCCTTGCGGAAGAACTCGGCGCGCGGCGGATAATCGAAGCCCAGGGTCGACAGCGCATCGACCACCCGGAAATTCCCGGTATTACGACCAAAAAACGTCTCGACACCAATGATAGACACGATGACCTGGGCCGGCACGCCATACTCCTGCTCGGCGCGAGCCAGCACAGCCTCGTGCTGGCGCCAGAAGTCCACGCCCCGGGCGATACGCGCCTCGGAGATGAACATCGGCCGATACTCGCTCCACTGCTTGACCCGCTCGGCGGGTCGGGAGATCGCGTCGAGAATCGACTGCTTGCGCTGCGCCTCGCGGAACACCCCCATCAGTTGCTCACCGGCAAAACCGTAGTCGCGGGTCATTTCACCGACGAATTCGGCCACTTGCGGCGAACCTTCATAGTCGCCGGCCAGGGCGTGCGACGCACCGCCCAGGAGGCCGACCAGGCCGACCCACGGCGCATATCGCGTCGACCAGCCACGCATTGCTTGCATTGAACGCTTCACCTTATTCAAACCTGCGCGATCCACTTGCGATGGGTATGGATCGACATCAAAACCCCAAACGCTGACAGTAGCGTCACCAGCGAAGTTCCTCCGTAGCTAATGAATGGCAACGGCACCCCCACGACCGGCAACAGGCCACTGACCATACCGATATTGACGAAAACATAAACAAAAAACGTCATGGTCAGACTGCCCGCGAGCAATTTGCCGAACAATGTCTGGGCCTGGGCCGTAATCACCAGACCACGGCCGATCAACAACAGGTAGATCAGCAGCAGCACACAGATGCCCACCAGACCGAACTCTTCGCCCAACACGGCGATGATGAAGTCGGTGTGGCTTTCCGGCAGAAAGTCCAGGTGCGACTGGGTACCCAGCAACCAACCCTTGCCGAACACGCCGCCGGAGCCGATGGCGGCCTTGGACTGGATGATGTTCCAGCCGGTGCCCAGCGGATCGCTCTCCGGATCGAGGAACGTCAGGACCCGCTGCTTCTGGTAGTCGTGCATCACGAAGTACCACATGGCCACGGACACCGGCACCGCGGCAGCGATGACGCTGAGGATCCAGCGCCAGCGCAACCCGCCCATGAACAGCACGAAGGCGCCGCCGGCCAGGATCAGCAACGAAGTGCCGAGGTCCGGCTGGCGCACGATCAGGATGAACGGAACCCCAATCAGCAGCAGGCTGATGCCCACATGTTTGAGCTGTGGCGGCAAGGTGCGCTTGGACAAATACCAGGCGATGGTCGCCGGCATGATGATTTTCAGGAACTCAGAAGGCTGGAAGCGGATCACCCCGGGGATGTTGATCCAGCGTGTCGCACCCATGGCGTTATGGCCCATGATGTCCACGATCACCAACAAGACCACGCCGCCCACATAGGCCAGTGGCACCCAGCGTGCCATGAACCGAGGCTCCAGTTGGGCGATGAAAATCATCGACACCAGGCCGATGCCGAATGAAGTGGCCTGTTTGGCCAGCAGGTCCCAATTCTTGCCACTGGCCGAATACAGCACGAACAGGCTGCCCGCGGCCAGTGTCAGCAACAGGATCAACAAGGGGCCATCGATGTGCATGCGCTGCAACAGGGTGGCGCGACGGCGCATCACGTCTTCGCTGGAGAGGATCCGGTCGAAATTATTCTTCACGGGCCGTAGCCTCCGCGGTGGTGGGGCTTGCGTATTCGGGCTTGAGCTGGCCGTGTTCATCCAGCAGCCAGGCGTCCATGATCTGGCGCACCACCGGCGCGGCGACGCCGGAACCGGACTCGCCGTTCTCGACCATCACCGCCACGACGATTTTCGGGTTTTCGGCCGGCGCGAAACCGACGAACAAAGCGTGGTCCCGGTGACGCTCCTGAACCTTGGAGCGGTCGTACTTCTCGCCCTGTTTGATCGCGACCACCTGGGCCGTACCACTCTTGCCGGCAATCCGGTATTGCGCACCGAGGGCAGCCTTGCGCGCCGTGCCCCGGGCACCGTGCATCACCTGCTGCATGCCGATATTGACCTTCTGCCAGTCCGACGGATTACGCAGGATGATGTCCGGCACCGGGTTGGGGTCAACGGGCTTCTGGCCTTCGATGGTCTTGGCCAGGTGCGGGCGATACCACTTGCCTTTGCTCGCCACCAGCGCCGTGGCCTGGGCCAGTTGCAGCGGCGTCGCCTGCATGTAGCCCTGGCCGATTCCCAGGATCAGCGTCTCACCCGGGAACCACGGCTGGCGGCGGGTCGCCCGTTTCCACTCGCGGGACGGCATCAGGCCCGGCGACTCTTCGAACATATCCAGGGAGACTTTCTGACCGAGCCCGAACTTGCCCATGTAGGACGCCAGCCGATCGATCCCCAGCTTGTGGGCCAGGTCATAGAAGTAGGTGTCGTTGGACCGCATGATCGCCGTCTCCAGATCCACGTAGCCGTCGCCGGAGCGGTTCCAGTTGCGGTACTTGTGGTCGTAGTTCGGCAGTTGGTAATAGCCGGGGTCGTAGACCCGGCTGGAAGCGGTGATCACGCCCGAGTCCAGCCCGGCAATCGCCACGGCCGGCTTGATGGTCGAACCCGGTGGATAGAGACCACGCAGCACGCGGTTGAACAGTGGCCGATCGATGGAGTCGCGCAACTCGGCATAGGCCTTGAAACTGATGCCGGTGACGAACAGGTTCGGGTCGAAACTCGGCTGACTGACCATCGCCAGGACTTCGCCGGTGTTCGGATCCAGCGCCACGACGGCGCCGCGACGCCCACCCAAGGCTGCTTCGGCGGCTTCCTGCAATTTGATGTCCAGGCTCAGAACGATGTCCTTGCCGGGGATTGGGTCGGTGCGCTTGAGCACACGCAACACGCGGCCACGGGCGTTGGTCTCGACTTCCTCGTAGCCCACCTGACCGTGCAGCTCGGCCTCGTAGAAGCGTTCGATGCCCGTTTTGCCGATGTGGTGGGTGCCGCTGTAATTGACCGGATCGAGGCTCTTGAGCTCTTTTTCGTTGATCCGTCCCATGTAGCCAACCGAGTGGGCGAAGTGCGCCCCTTGGGGATAATGACGCACCAATTGCGCCACCACCTCAACGCCCGGCAGGCGGAACTGGTTCACGGCGATCAGGGCGATCTGCTCTTCGGTTAGCTCGAACAGGATCGGCACCGGCTCGAACGGGCGCCGCCCCTGGCGCATACGCTTCTCGAAAATCGCCCGGTCCTCGGGGGTCAGTTGCAGCACCTCGACGATCACGTCGAGCACCTTCTGCCAATCCCCGGACCGCTCACGGGTCATGCTCAGGCTGAAGCTGGGCCGGTTATCGGCCACCACCACGCCGTTGCGGTCGAAAATCAACCCGCGAGTCGGCGGAATCGGCTGCACATGCACGCGATTGTTTTCCGACAGGGTCGAGTGGTACTCGTACTGAATCACCTGAAGGAAATACAGGCGAGCGATCAGCACACCGATCAGCGCCACGACCGCAATTGCACCGAACACGACGCGCCCCCGCACCAGGCGGGCGTCTTTTTCGTGGTCCTTGATGCGGATCGGCTGAGGCATGAGGGCAGGATTACTTGTGGTAAGGGTGCCCGGACAGGACTGTCCAGGCACGATACAACTGTTCGCCGATCAGAATCCGCACCAGCGGGTGCGGCAACGTCAAAGGCGACAACGACCAGCGTTGATCGGCCCGGGCACAGACTTCTGGCGCCAACCCTTCCGGGCCACCGACCATGAAGTTGACCGTGCGCGAGTCCAGCCGCCAGCGATCGAGCTCGACCGCCAGTTGCTCGGTACTCCAGGGCTTGCCGTGCACTTCGAGGGTGACGATCCGCTCGTTCGGCCCGACCTTGGCCAGCATGGCTTCGCCTTCCTGACGGATAAAGCGCGCCACATCGGCGTTCTTGCCGCGGGTGTTGAGCGGAATTTCCACCAGTTCCAGGGCCAGCTCGGAAGGAAGACGCTTGGCATATTCATGCCAGCCTTCTTCCACCCACTTGGGCATGCGAGAACCGACGGCGATCAGGCGCAGTCGCACAGCGATCCCTTATTGCTGGTCTTTGTTGAGCTTGGTGAAATGCTCATGGGTGTTTTCCGGGCTGTGGTGCGCGGCGCTGGCCGAACGGCTCTGCTCGGCACCTGCCCACAGGCGCTCCAGGTCATAGAACTGGCGCGCCGAGGCGGTCATCATGTGCACGATGACGTCATCCATATCCAACAACACCCAGTCGCTGTCGCCCTTGCCTTCTTCACCCAGTGGCTTGACGCCCTGGGCCTTGACCGCTTCGCGAACCTTGTCCAGCATCGCGCCGATCTGGCGGTTGGAGGTACCGGTGGCGATGATCATGTAGTCCGTGATGCTCTGCTTCTCGCGAACGTCGATCACCTGGATGTCCTGGGCCTTGACGTCTTCCAGGGCCGCCACGGCAACCTTGACCAGCTCTTCGCCGGCCAGTACCACGCCAGTATGAGCTTCTACGGGAAGCGGGGCGCTCTTGAACGTGCCCTTGCGCTTTACTTTGCTTACGTCTTTGTCAGTCATATAAAACTCGTTTTGCTCGTATGTTCGGGCGCTTCGCTACACGCATTCACGTGCCTTGAAGCGCGCCCTTTTTCAGTTCGACGCACGGTACAGCCCGTGCGCATCGATGTAGGCCAGGACCGCGTCGGGCACCAGGAAACGTACCGACTTACCGCTGGCCAGCAGTTGACGGATCTGGGTGGCGGATACCGCGAGCGGCGTCTGCCAGACGAATGCAATCTGTCCGCTCGGCCCTTTCAGGGCCAGCGGGTCGCTCACCGAGCGGGCCGCCAGCAGGTTGCGCAAGGCATCCGGCGGCTCGCTGTCGGCATCCGGGCGTTGCAACACCAGGATGTGGCAATGCTGGAGCAACTCTTCCCAGCGATGCCAAGTGGGCAGGCCGCAAAATGCGTCCCAGCCCAAAAGCAGAAAAACCTGGGCATCGGCGGCCAGTTCGGCGCGCATCAGCTCCAGGGTATCAATGGTGTAGGACGGCTTGTCCCGCAGCAATTCGCGGGCGTCCACCACCAACGGCGCCACACCGGCCACCGCGCACTCGACCATCGCCATACGGTCCTGGGCCGATACCTGCGGCGTATCCCGGTGAGGCGGCCTGGCGCTGGGCGTCAGGCGTAGCTCATCGAGCGCCAAGGCATCGGCGACTTCCAGCGCACCGCGCAAATGGCCGATGTGCACCGGGTCGAACGTGCCACCCAGGATGCCGATACGCTTGGGCGCGGTGGTCGCCGTCACAGCCGTCGTAGTCACAGAGGCCAGTGGGTCGAGGTCGCCCAAGTCAGACCGGCTCCTGTCCGCGCAACTGGCCGTCACCGACCACGATGTACTTCTCGCAGGTCAAGCCTTCGAGGCCCACCGGGCCACGGGCGTGCAGCTTATCAGTAGAAATGCCGATCTCGGCACCCAAACCGTATTCGAAGCCGTCGGCGAAACAGGTCGGGGTGTTGATCATCACCGACGCCGAATCCACTTCAGCGACAAAACGCCGGGTTTCGCCCTGGTGTTCGCTGACGATGGAGTCGGTGTGATGGGAGCCATGGCGATTGATGTGCTCGATGGCTTCATCCAGCCCATCGACCACGCGGATCGCCAGGATCGGCGCCAGGTACTCGGTGTCCCAGTCTTCTTCGCTAGCCTCTGCCGCCTCGATGATTGCCCGGGTGCGCTGGCAACCACGCAGCTCGACGCCTTTTTCGCGGAACTGGGCGGCCATCGCCGGCAGGAAGTCCTGGGCAACGGCCTGGTCCACCAACAGGGTTTCCATCGCGCCGCAGATGCCATAACGGTAGGTCTTGGCGTTGAAGGCAATGCGCTGGGCCTTGGGCAGTTCGGCGTGGGCACTCACATACACGTGGCAGATGCCGTCCAGGTGCTTGATCACCGGCACGCGGGCGTCGCGGCTGACCCGTTCGATCAGCCCCTTGCCACCACGGGGCACAATGACGTCGACGAACTCGGGCATGCTGATCAGTGCGCCGACCGCGGCGCGGTCGGTGGTTTCCACCACTTGCACCACGGCCGCCGGCAGATCGGCTTCGGCCAGGCCGCGCTGGATGCAGGCGGCAATCGCGCGGTTGGAATGAATGGCCTCGGAACCGCCACGCAGGATGGTCGCGTTGCCGGACTTCAGGCACAGGCTGGCGGCATCGATGGTCACGTTCGGCCGCGACTCGTAGATGATCCCGACCACGCCCAGGGGCACACGCATCTTGCCGACCTGGATACCCGACGGCCGATAGCTCATGTCCCGGATCGCCCCGACCGGGTCCGGCAGCGCCGCGACCTGACGCAGACCGACGATCATGCCGTCGATGCGTGCCGGGGTCAGCGCCAGGCGTTCGAGCATGGCCGGCTCAAGGCCGTTGGCCCGGCCTGCGGCCAGGTCCAGCTCATTGGCGGCGGCCAACTCGGCGCGCGCGGCGTCCAGCGCATTGGCGGCGGCCTGCAGGGCGCGGTTTTTCTGCGCGGTGCTGGCACGGCCGATGATGCGCGACGCCTGGCGAGCGGCGCGACCCAGGCGGGTCATGTAGTCAAGAACGGACTCAGTCATGGTCTCTGTGGTCTTGGCAAAGGGGAAAGCGGCAGATTATAGCTGTCGTATCCCTCGACTAACAGCGTGGACTCACAGTGGTGACCGGCGGAAGAGCAAAACCTGTGCAAATTGTCGCTGTTCAGCGCCGATTAAGCTTCCCATTGCTATCATCGCGCTTTCTTTGGCCTCACTTCGTCTAACGCCATGACCGATTTGCCGTCACAGCCAAACGCCTTGCCCCATGATTTTTTTGATCGCGATGCCCAGGTGCTCGCCCGGGACCTGCTGGGTAAAGTCATTCGCCACAAGGTCGGTGACCTGTGGCTCAGCGCACGAATCATCGAAACCGAAGCGTACTACTTCGCCGAAAAGGGCAGCCACGCTTCGCTGGGCTACACGGAAAAACGTAAGGCTTTGTTTCTGGATGGCGGCCACATCTATATGTATTACGCCCGGGGTGGCGATTCGCTGAATTTCAGCGCCCAAGGCCCCGGCAATGCGGTGCTGATCAAATCGGCGTACCCGTGGGTCGACCCTGTTTCCGGCCCGGCGAGCCTGGCGCAGATGCTGCTCAACAACCCCGACGCTCAGGGCCGCCCGCGCCCCGCGCAAAAGCTCTGCGCCGGCCAGACCTTATTGTGCAAGGCCCTGGGGCTGAAAGTGCCGCAGTGGGACGCCAAACGCTTCGACCCCGAACGCTTGCTGGTGGAAGACGTGGGCGTGCCCACGGTCAATGTGATCCAGACCACGCGCCTGGGCATCCCACTGGGACGCGACGAACACCTGCTCTACCGCTTCGTCGACGCGGCCTACGCCCCCTGGTGCACGCGGAACCCGCTGCGGCGCGGACAGGTCGAAGGGCAGGATTATTTTTTGCTTTCCTGAATACAACACCGCATACCCCCTGTGGGAGCGGGCTTGCTCGCGAAGGGGCCGGTACCTTCAAGTATCAATGCTGACTGACACACCGCTTTCGCGAGCAAGCCCGCTCCCACAAGGGGCAGGGCAGTGAAATACATGCTGTTCACTATTCAATGGAGTTGTTTCTATGGGCCCATGGCTCGATAGCATCACTGGCTGGTTGACCGCCAACCCGCAATGGCTGGCGGCAGCGGTGTTTATCGTGGCTTGCGTGGAGTGCCTGGCCATCGCCGGATTGCTCGTGCCGGGTACGGTGCTGTTGTTTGCGGTCGCGGTACTGGCCGGCAGCGGAGCGTTGTCCCTGGGCGAGACATTGCTGCTGGGGCTGCTGGGCGGTCTGCTTGGAGACTTGGTGTCGTATTTCCTGGGCAGGCATTTTCACCAGAACATCCGGCGCCTGCCGGGGCTGCGGCATCACCCGGAATGGATGAGCGCGGCAGAAAGCTACTTTCAGCGCTACGGCATCGCCAGCCTGCTGGTGGGGCGCTTCATTGGCCCGCTGCGGCCCATGTTGCCGATGGTGGCCGGGATGTTCGACATGCCCTTCCCGCGCTTCGCCGCCGTCAGCCTGTTGGCCGCCGCCGGCTGGAGCGTGGCGTACCTGCTGCCCGGCTGGGCCACTGGCGCAGCGATCCGTCTGCCGTTGCCCGAAGGTTTCTGGCCACAGGCCGGTGTCGTGATTGGCAGCATCGCGGTGATGATCGCATTGAGCGTCAACAGCAGCCTGCGGCGCCATCGCCATGCCGCAGCGCTGATCGCAGGTCTGGGCCTGGTGATCCTGATCGGGCTGTTCATCGGCTTTCGCTACCTCACAGCGTTCGATCAGGGGCTGGTGGCTCTGGTCCAGGAACATCGCAGCCCGACAATGGACGAAATCGCCGTGACCTTCACGCTGATCGGCGAATTCCACTACATGCTGATTTTCAGCGCCCTGCTGACCGGGTTGCTGTTACTGGCGCGCCAATGGCGCCAGGCAATCTTTGCCGGGGCCACGATGCTGTTCACCGCATTGGCCAATACCGGCACCAAGCACTTTTTTGCCCGTGTACGCCCGGAAGTCCTGAGCGAGCCGCTGACCAGCTACAGCATGCCCAGCGGTCATGCCTCCGGCGCCTTTGCCCTGTTCCTGGCCCTGGCCATCCTGGCCGGTCGCGGGCAACCGCCACGCCTGCGCCTGACCTGGCTGTTGCTGGGCTGTTTGCCGGCGTTGGCCATTGCCTTGTCGCGGGTGTACCTCGGCGCCCATTGGCCGAGCGACATCGTCGCCGGCGCCATGCTCGCCGCCTGCGTCTGCGCGGCGGTGCTGTGGCTGAGCCAGCGCCAAACCCCGCTGCCGGCCATGCCGCCGAAAATCTGGTGGTTGATTCTGCCGGCGATGGTGGCGGCGTTCAGCTTCTTCGCACTGCGGCATTTGCCCAACGGGCTGCTGCGGTATGCCTATTGAGCGGCGGGCCAATGAACACTGATCCCATGTGGGAGCGGGCTTGCTCGCGAAGGCGGTGGGTCATTTAACACCTGTGTCGGATGACACTCCGCTTTCGCGAGCAAGCCCGCTCCCACAAGGAACGAGTGGCTTCAGGCGAACAACTCGCCCTGCAACTCATCGAGCAAGGCCTGGATTGCATCCAGCCGCTGCTGCGGATCATCGAGTTGCAGCAGGTCGAGCTTGTCCAGCTCATTGAAGGGCAGCAAGTACGCCAGTTGATTGGCCAGCGACTGCTGACCGGTGGCTTCGGTGCCCATGTTCAGGGCCTCGACCATCGGGTGTTCGGCCAGGGCCTTGAGCAGCGCCACCAGGTCGGCATCCTCATCCTGCAGCGGCTGTTCCGGCTCATCCTCCAGCCACTCGACTTCAGCGACGGTCAGTTGATCGGCCTGGACACTGCTGCTATGCACAAGAAAGCGTCGCCCACCCTGCACGCGAATGCCCAGCAGACCGTTGTCCTGCTGGGAGAAATCGGTGATTCGCGCCTCACAGCCCACCCGCGCAAAGCCGTCAGGGGCGATGCCGACTTCCTCGCCATCGAGGATGCACACCACCCCGAACCCCTCGCCCATTTTCATGCAGCGACCGATCATATCGAGGTAACGCGCCTCGAAAATCTGCAAATCGAGGATGCAACCGGGGAACAGCACCGTGTTCAACGGGAAAAGCGGCAAGCTCATAATAAGCAGTTCCTTAAACCGTCATCGACACCACCAACGGCAGCAACACCGCCGTGGCCACGCCCATCAGACTCATCGCCAGCGCCGCAAAGGCGCCGGACTCTTCGCTTTCCTGCAACGCCACGGACGTGCCGACCGCATGAGCGGTCAGGCCCAGGGCCATGCCACGGGCTTCAGGGCTATGGACACCCAGCTTGGTCAGAATGCTCGGGCCCAGAATCGCCCCGAGCACCCCGGTGATCAACACAAACACCGCCGCCATGGCCGCTACGCCGCCGATCTGCTCGGCCACCAGCATGGCGATCGGTGAAGTCACCGACTTGGGCGCCATGGTCATCAGGATCATGTGTTCGGCGCCAAACGCCCAGCCCAATACCACTGCCGAGGCCGTGGCGAACACCCCGCCTATCACCAGCGTAGTAAAAATCGGCCAGAACAATTGCCGGATCCGTCGCAGGTTCAGGTACAAGGGCACCGCCAGCGCGACGGTGGCCGGCCCCAGCAGAATACTGAGAATTTCCGTGCTTTCACGGTACTCGGCGTAGCTGATGCCGCAGCCGACCAGCACACCGATCAGCAGCAACATCGACATCAGCACCGGTTGCAGGAACACCCAACGGGTCTTTTCGAACGCCGCCAGCACCAATTGATAGGCGCCCAGGGTAATGCCGATGCCGAACAGCGGATGATGGATCACCGAACTCCAGGCGCCCTGCCAATCAAGGATCATTGCCCATCCTCCGACTCGGGGGCGTGACGCCTGGCCAAGCGTTGCATCAGCACGCCCGTCAGCGCCACGGACAGCACCAGGGACAAGGACAACGCGCCAACGATGGCCCAGAAATCGGCGGCAATCGCCCCGGCATATACCATCACCCCCACCGCAGGCGGCACCAGCAGCAAGGGCAAGTAACGCAGCAGGCTACTGGCGGCCAGGTTCAACGGTTCGCTGACTTCACCGCGCATCACCAGATAGCCCAGCAGCAACAGCAGACCAATGATCGGCCCTGGCAGCACCGGCAAGAACAAATGATTGATCGCAGTGCCCAGCAATTGAAAAAACACCAGCCAGGTCAGGCCCCGTAGCAACATCCGCTCTCTCCCCTCACAAACATCCATAAACCCCGTCCCCGTAGGAGCTGCCGAGTGCAACGAGGCTGCGATCTTTCCCCTGCCAACTGAATCCGGAGCGAAAGATCAAAAGATCGTCCGAACGCGGCCCGAGCCTTCGGCAGTTCCTACGGGAGTAACCAGATGACACATTTAAGCACGCCCGCGCTATGGGTCGGCATTCGTAAAAAGCATGGTCGATGACCTTCCACGCCCGCCATGTTGATCTACAGTGGTTCTCCGGGGACGCCGATCCCCGTTCCAAAAAAGACAAAACCGATGAACCCAAGGAGAGTCTCAATGCCCTATGTTCCCGTTGCAGCGCTCAAAGATTATGTCGGCAAGGAACTTGGACGTTCCGAATGGCTTACCATCGATCAGGAGCGCATCAACCTGTTCGCCGAAGCCACTGGCGACTTTCAGTTCATCCACGTCGATCCGGTCAAGGCCGCGCAGACGCCGTTCGGCAGCACCATCGCCCACGGTTTCCTGTCGTTGTCGCTGATGCCCAAGCTCATGGAAGACATCCTGATCCTGCCCGAAGGCGTGAAGATGGTCGTCAACTACGGACTGGACAGCGTGCGCTTCATCCAGCCCGTGAAAGTCGACTCCAAGGTCCGCCTCAAGGTCGACCTGGTGGACGTGACCGAGAAGAAACCCGGCCAGTGGCTGCTCAAAGCCACCGCCACCCTGGAAATCGAAGGTTCGGACAAACCGGCCTACATCGCTGAGCCCCTGTCGCTCTGCTTCGTGTAGCCCCTGGCGGATGCGAAGCCGCTGCGGCAGTTTCGCATCGCTTCTCCTGACGCGCATAGCTGCGGCATACTCGTGACCTGATTACCTGGATCCCGTTATGCGCTCATTTGTCCCCTTGGCCCTGACCCTGCTGCTCACCGCTTGCGGCGACGGCGAATCGCTGTTGCCTCCCGACGCGCGCCTGCCCGACGGCGGGCGCTATCGCGGCGAGTTGGTGGACGGATTGCTGCAAGGCCAGGGGCGCGTCGATTACCCCAACGGCAGTTGGTACGCCGGGCAGTTCGACAAAGGCCAGTGGCACGGCACCGGGGAATGGCATGGCAGCAATGGCGAGGTCTATCGCGGCCAGTTCGAGCAGGGCCTGTTCAACGGCCAGGGCAGCCTGACCACGCCCACCAGCAGCTACACCGGCGGCTTCAAGCAAGGCCGGCGCGACGGTGAAGGCACGCTCAAAGAACACGGCATGATCTACCGCGGCGAATTCAAGGCCGACCGCTATTCCGGCTTCGGGCGCCTGGAGCTTGAGGACGGCAGCCAATACCAGGGCCCGTTCGTCAACGGCAAACCCAACGGCGAAGGCCAGCGTTTCGACGCCAGCGGCAACCAGTTCACCGGAAACTTCATCGACGGCCAGCTCCAGGGCAAAGGCACCTTCAACAGCGCCGAGGGCGATGTCTACATCGGCGGGTTCAAGAACAACCAGCTCAGCGGGCGCGGGCGCTATGAAAATGCCGACGGCGATGTCTGGATCGGCCAGTTCAAGGAAGGCGCGCTCACGGGCAATGGCCAACTGATCGGCGCCGACGGCAGCCACTACCGCGGTCAATTCAATGACTGGCGCTTTAGCGGCCAGGGCCGTTTGAACCTGCCCGACGGCAGTTTTTATATCGGCCAGTTCGAGAACGACACCTACCACGGTCGCGGCACCCTGGCGCTGACCGATGGCACCGTGCAAAGCGGCACCTGGACCAACGGCCTGCGAGTGCGCGACGCGGACGGCCGGCTACTGCCGGATGTGCTCGAACTCGGCCTCCTGGCCCAGGGTCGCCTGTTGGAAACTGCCTTGGCCAATATCCCGGCTTCGACACCGGCGGTGGAGCTGTACAGCCTGACGGTGGGCGGCGATGGCAAGCAGAGTGTGTTCCTGCGCGAGTCCGACTACGTCGCCAACATGCTCACCAGCCGTTTTGGCGCGTTCGGCCAGATCCGCCTGGTCAACCACCGCGATCACCTCGGTGACCGGCCCATGGCCACTCGCGAAAGCCTGCGCCGCGCCGCCAGCACCCTGGCCGAACGCAGCGGCCCGGAAGACCTGATCTTCATCTACCTGACCAGCCACGGCACCAGCGAACACGAACTGGTGCTCGACCAGCCGCGCATGGAGCTGGCCGACCTGCCCGCCGATGAACTGGCCGTGGTGCTGGCGCCGCTGAAGGATCGCGACAAAATCGTCGTGATTTCGGCGTGTTACTCCGGCGGCTTCATCCCGGCGCTCAAGAATGAACGCACCTTGATCATGACCGCTTCCCGAGCTGACCGGGTGTCCTTCGGCTGTTCCGAGGAGGCCAACTTCACCTACTTCGGCGACGCCCTGTTCGCCCAGGCCCTGAACCAGACCGACGACCTTGAGCAGGCCTTCAAGCGCGCCAAGGCCACCGTTGCCGAGCGGGAGCAGGCGGACAATTTCGAAGCTTCCGAGCCGCAGATCTGGGCGCCCAGGACCGTCCTTTCCCATTGGCAGCTATTGCGCAAGCAACAGGCGCGAAAAGCATTACAAAGTACGGCATTGAACGACGAGGCCCAAAAGAGCAACTAAGCTGAATCGTATCAAGGGGGAAACA
The DNA here is from genome assembly GCF_039581215.1 of Pseudomonas halotolerans. Taxonomy (NCBI): domain Bacteria; kingdom Pseudomonadati; phylum Pseudomonadota; class Gammaproteobacteria; order Pseudomonadales; family Pseudomonadaceae; genus Pseudomonas; species Pseudomonas halotolerans. Next base: position 127,939 of record NZ_JBCNTJ010000017.1, on the reverse strand, counting down.
CTATGTACTTGACGCCTCAGCATGTTTTGCTTGCCGGAGCTACCGGGCTGACCGGGGAACATCTACTGGATCGGCTGCTCAACGAGCCGACCATCACACGTGTATTGGCGCCTTCACGCCGGCCACTGGCCGAGCACCCACACCTGGAAAACCCGGTCGGTGAAACGGCCGAATTACTGCCCCGCCTCAGTGGCCAGGTGGACATCGCTTTTTGCTGCCTTGGCACGACCCTCAAGAAGGCCGGCTCAGAACAGGCGTTTCGCGCGGTGGACCTGGACCTGGTGGTGGCCTTCGCCAAGCGCGCGCGGGAGCTGGGCGCAAGGCACCTGATCGTGATCAGCGCGCTGGGGGCTGACCCGAGCTCTTCGATCTTCTACAACCGGGTCAAAGGCGAAATGGAAGCCGCCCTCAAGGCCCAGGACTGGCCACAACTGACCCTCTGCCGCCCTTCCCTGCTCCTGGGCGAACGCACCGAACCCCGGTTGGCCGAACAATTGGCCGGTCCCTTGTCGAGGCTGATCCCCGGCAAGTACCACGGCATCGAAGCCTGCCAACTGGCCCGCGCCATGTGGCGCCTGGCCCTGGAAGAACAGGAAGGGGTGCGGGTGGTGGAGTCGGATGAGTTGCGTAAGCTCGGCAAATAGTTATATGGCGCCTAGTCGGACGCCTTCGCGAGCAAGCCCGCTCCCACATTCGACCGCATTCCTTCTGAAGAAACACGATCACCTGTGGGAGCGGGCTTGCTCGCGAAGGGCGCACCACCGATCCAAAGCCAAGCACTTATTGTGGCGAGGATGTTTGTTACAACCCACCCGTAGCCTGAAACCCCACGCCCAACGCTGTCAGCAATGACAAGGGCAGCAACAGGGTGTCGAGCAACGCACTGCCGGGCAGGTCCAGGCCTGGGTAACTCGGCGCTTCGGCGCCGAAGCGGTCCATGGCGCAGCAGCCGCCATTGAGGGCGTAGAGATCCAGGCGCGTCCCGGCATACACCACCGGCGCGCCGGGTTTGGCGGCGTCCAGGGTGCGGGCGGTGGCGCAGCCGGTCAGTTGCAGCGCCAGCAATACCACCAGCAGCTTATTCATCAAGGCTCAAATGGTGCTCGCCCCAGCGCGGCAACATGTCCTGGGGGATGTTCAGCAGATTGAGAATCCGCGCGACCACAAAATCGATCAGGTCATCGATGGTTTGCGGCTGATGATAAAAACCCGGTGAGGCCGGCAGAATCGTCACACCCATGTTCGACAGCTTGAGCATGTGCTCCAGATGAATGCTCGAATACGGCGCCTCACGCGGCACCAGGATCAACTGCCGGCGCTCCTTGAGTGTCACGTCGGCGGCGCGTTCGATCAGGTTGTTGCAGGCACCAGTGGCAATCGCCGAGAGCGTGCCGGTGGAGCACGGCACCACCACCATCGCCGCAGGCGCCCCGGAGCCCGAGGCCACCGGCGACATCCAGTCTTCCTTGCCATACACACGAATCTGCCCCGCCGCCGCACCGGTGTATTCGGTGAGGAAGGCCTGCATCATCTGGGTCTTGGCCGGCAGGGTGACATCGGTCTCGGTGGCCATCACCAATTGCGCCGCCTTGGAGATGAGGAAATGCACCTCGCGGTCCTCCCGCACCAGGCAATCGAGCAGGCGCAAGCCGTACTGGGCGCCGGAAGCGCCGGTCATCGCCAGCGTGATGCGTTCGGGGCCATTGCTCTCCAGGCGCGTGTTCATTGCAGTGCCTCAGCCAGTTTGCCGTGCAGGCCGCCGAAGCCGCCGTTGCTCATGATCACCACATGAGTACCGGGCTGGGCCTGGCTCTTCACGCGCTCAATGATGCCTTCCAGGGAATCGCTGACAATCGACGGCACCGTGCACAGCGCGGCGGTGGCGCCCAGGTCCCAGCCCAGATTGGCCGGCGCGTACCAGATCACCTGATCGGCATCCACCACGCTTTCCGGCAGACCGTCGCGGTGGGCGCCGAGCTTCATGGAGTTGGAACGCGGCTCGATGATCGCGATCAGCGGCGCATCACCGATGCGTTTGCGCAAACCGTCGAGGGTGGTGGCGATGGCTGTCGGGTGGTGAGCAAAGTCGTCGTAGATGGTGATGCCGCGCACTTCAGCGACCTTCTCCATCCGCCGCTTCACGCTTTTGAACGCACTCAACGCGGCGATGCCCATGGACGGCACCACGCCGACATGACGGGCCGCCGCGAGAGTCGCCAGCGCGTTGGCGACGTTGTGCTGGCCGGTCATGTCCCAATCGACCACGCCTTGGGCCACGCCTTCGAACAGGACTTCGAACTGCGAACCGTCGTCCTTGAGCAACTTCACTTGCCACTGCCCGCCGGCACCGGTGGTTTGCACCGGGGTCCAGCAGCCCATCTCGATCACCCGCTGCAAGGCCGGTTCGGTGGTCGGATGGATCACCAGGCCTTCACTCGGGATGGTGCGCACCAGATGGTGGAATTGCCGCTCGATGGCCGGCAGATCGGGGAAGATGTCGGCGTGATCGAATTCAAGGTTGTTGAGAATCGCGGTACGTGGACGGTAATGGACAAATTTCGAGCGTTTATCGAAGAACGCGCTGTCGTATTCGTCGGCTTCGATCACGAAAAACGGTGTGCCGCCCAGGCGTGCCGACACCGAGAAGTTCTGCGGCACGCCGCCGATCAAGAAGCCCGGGCTCATGCCCGCGTGCTCCAGCACCCAGGCGAGCATGCTGCTGGTGGTGGTCTTGCCATGGGTGCCGGCCACGGCCAGGACCCAACGGCCCTGCAACACATGATCGGCCAGCCATTGCGGGCCGGACACGTACGGCAGGCCTTTGTTGAGCACGTATTCAACCGCCGGATTGCCACGGGACATGGCGTTGCCGATGACCACCAGGTCTGGCGCCGGGTCCAGTTGAGCCGGGTCGTAGCCTTGGGTCAATTCAATGCCCTGGGCCTCCAGCTGCGTGCTCATCGGCGGGTAGACGTTGGCGTCGGAACCGGTCACGTGATGGCCCAGTTCCTTGGCCAATACAGCCATCGAACCCATGAAAGTGCCGCAAATACCGAGAATATGGATGTGCATAGTCGACCTCGTAAAACATGGCCGCAGGTTAGCCTAGGGAGGGGGAAATCGCACCTTGTGTTTAAGCCCCGGTACACAGACGGGCGTCTGTGGGAGCAAGGCTTGCCCGCGATAGCGGTGGGTCAGCTTACCGTGATGTTGAATGTACCGCCGCCTTCGCGAGCAAGCTCGCTCCCACAGCTAACCGCATTATTCCTGCAAGAACTCGGTCAACTGTGGGAGCAAGGCTTGCCCGCGATAAGTGGTGGATCAGCTTGCAGTGATGTTGAATGTGCAGCCGCCTTCGCGAGCAAGCCCGCTCCCACAGCTAACCGCATTATTCCTGCAAGAACTCGGTCAACTGTGGGAGCAAGGCTTGCCCGCGATAGTGGTGGGTCAGCTTGCAGTGATGTTGAATGTGCAGCCGCCTTCGCGAGCAAGCCCGCTCCCACAGCTAACCGCATTATTCCTGCGGTCAGCTTGCAGTGATGTTGAATGTGCAGCCGCCTTCGCGAGCAAGCCCGCTCCCACAGCTAACCGCATTATTCCTGCCAGAACTCGGTCAACTGTGGGAGCAAGGCTTGCCCGCGATAGCGGTGGGTCAGCTTGCCGTGATGTTGAATGTACCGCCGCCTTCGCGAGCAAGCCCGCTCCCACAGTTGCTCCACAACCCAGGCTTTTGTGGCGAGGGAGCTTGCTCCCGCTGGACTGCGCAGCAGTCCCCCAAAAACAGGGCCGCTGCGCGCCCCAGCGGGAGCAAGCTCCCTCGCCACAACAGCCGTCAGCAGTCAGCAGTCAGCAGTCCGTGATTCAGCGGGCGATGGCGTGTTTGCGCAGCTTTCGGTAAAGGGTGTTGCGGCTGATGCCCAGTTGTTCGGCGGTGTGGGTCATGTGCCAGCGCTGGCGTTCCAGGACATCAAGCAACGCCAACCGCTCGGCATCGTCCAGCGGGCGCTCAGCCAGCGTTTCAACCGTTGCCTGTGGACTTTGGCGGATCATCGCCGGCAAGTCCTCCAATCCGATCCGTCCACCGTCGCACAAGGCCGCGAGGGTGCGCAGCACATTGCGCAGTTGCCGCACGTTGCCCGGCCAGTCAAAACTCAGCAATGCCTGACGCGCCGGTTCGTCGATGGACACCGCTTCGGCGCCCGCCTCTTCGGCCAGCAGAAAATCCAGCAACTGCGACTTGTCGCTACGCTCGCGCAATGCCGGCAGCGGGATTTCCAGCCCGTTGAGTCGATAGTACAAGTCTTCGCGAAAGCTGCCGTCGCGCACCCGATCAAGCAACTGACGGTGGGTGGCGCTGATGATGCGCACGTTGACCGCTTCGGGTTCGCCGCCGATGGGCACCACCTGGCGATCTTCCAGCACCCGCAACAAACGGGTCTGCAAGGCCAGGGGCATGTCACCGATTTCATCGAGAAACAGCGTGCCGCCGTCGGCCTGTTGCAGCTTGCCGCGCATGCCCTCCTTGCGGGCGCCGGTGAAGCTGCCGCCGCGATAACCGAACAGCTCGCTTTCGATCAGGCTTTCCGGGATGGCCGCACAGTTGAGCGCCACGAAGTTTTTCCCGGCGCGCTGACTGGCATGGTGCACGGCCTTGGCGAAGGCTTCCTTGCCGGAGCCGGTTTCGCCATGGATCAGCAGCGGCACATCGCGCTCGAACACCCGCAGCGCCTTGCGAAAATGCTCCTGCAACGCCGCATCCCCCAGGCAGATGCCCGACAGCCGGGCGGGCTCGAGGACTTTGAGCGATGGCGCGACCGGGACCGGCACGCTGCGGGGCTGACCACGAAGCACAGCGAACAGGTGGCGCCCGTCACGGGTGCGCAACGGCCAACTGGCGCTGGCCTGGGCGCTGGCCCGGCCGAGTAGCTCATCCAGTGAACAATCGAAAAAGTCTTCCACCCGCTGACCGAGCAAACCACCGCGAATATGCCCCAACAGGTTCAGCGCACTCTGGTTCACGGCGCTGATCCGCCCTTCGCCGTCGAACGCCAGCAGCCCCTCGCTGAACAACCCCACGGACTCGGCCTGCAAATGAAAGCGCAGCAGCCATTGATTGTCGAAGCAGCGCAGGAAATAGCAGCTCTCGATCATCTTTGCCGAGAGGTTGACCAGGGCCATGGTGTGGAACTGGCTCTGGCGCGACACGTCTGGCCGGGCCGATGACACATCCAGCACCGCGAGCAGTTCACCCTGGGGGTCGAACACCGGGCTGGCCGAGCAGGTCAGGCCGGTGTGGCGGCCGCGAAAGTGTTCTTCCTGGTGGATGGTCAGGGCCTGGCGTTCCACCAGGCAAGTACCGATGCCGTTGGTGCCTTCGCAGGCTTCGCTCCAGTCGGCGCCGAGCCAGAGGCCGGCGCGCTCGAAAATCTTGCGCTCGCTGGGGGCGGTGACGCAGTTGAGGATCACGCCGCGAGCGTCGGTCAGCAACACCGCGTGGCCGGCGCCGGAGAGCTGTTGATGCAGGCTGGTCATTTCCGTGCCGGCGATCTGCAACACCTGTTGCAGACGCTCGCGGCTTTCCAGTACCCGACCATGCTCCAGCACCGTTGGCGCCAGGTTCTGCGCCGGATCGAGGTGATAGTCCTCAAGGCAGCGCAGCCAGGAGCGGGCAATCGACGGATCGCTGCCAGGGCCCTGCAGATGGGCCTTGCCCTGGGTGACCGTCAGGACTTGTTGGGCATGGCGACTCAAGTGGTTGCTGTGCATTTCTTATTATTTCTCCCCGAAGGACCTGCCTCACTGGAGCAACGGTTTAACACTTAACCTGTGTTTGACACTCAACCTGTGGCGAGGGGATTTATCCCCGCTGGGCTGCGAAGCAGCCCCGAAATCTGGGCATGCGCAGCATCAGGTTGATCGAGTTGGCTACTTTTTGGGGGCTGCTTCGCAGCCCTGCGGGGATAAATCCCCTCGCCACAACTGTGCTTGGCAGGCCAACGTGGTAAAGCCCAGCATCCTCCAGCCCAACCCGCTTTGCAATGCTGGCGCGACCCACCCATCACAGCTTGTGTCAGATACGGCACAAACTGTCACACCCGCTGTATCGCAATCGTCACACCGCCCATCCGTTGGTCCGACGAACTCCTCCTAAAGTCTTGATTTCCGGGCCTCGCAAGGCAGTGGCCCGACCTTTGCTCTAGGCTTAATTACCAGCGCTCAATTTTGCGCGGCCTCCCGTATAAGCACAAAAGCCAAGGAGAACTCATCATGCGTTACGCTCACCCCGGTACTGAAGGCGCTATCGTTTCGTTCAAGAGCAAATACGGTAACTACATCGGCGGCGAGTTCGTCGCGCCTGTCAAAGGTCAGTACTTCACCAATACTTCCCCGGTCAATGGCCAGCCCATTGCCGAATTCCCGCGCTCCACGGCCGAAGACATCGAAAAAGCCCTGGACGCCGCCCACGCTGCTGCTGATGCCTGGGGCGCCACGTCCGCCCAGGCCCGTTCGCTGGTGCTGCTGAAAATCGCCGACCGCATCGAACAGAACCTCGAAGTGCTGGCAATCACCGAGTCCTGGGACAACGGCAAGGCTGTGCGCGAAACCCTCAACGCCGACATCCCCCTGGCCGCCGACCACTTCCGCTACTTCGCCGGTTGCCTGCGCGCCCAGGAAGGCAGCGCCGCCGAGATCGACGGCAACACCGTGGCCTATCACATCCATGAACCGCTGGGCGTGGTCGGGCAGATCATCCCGTGGAATTTCCCGCTGCTGATGGCCGCCTGGAAACTCGCGCCGGCCCTGGCCGCCGGCAACTGCGTGGTGCTCAAGCCCGCCGAGCAAACCCCGCTAGGCATTTGCGTGCTGATGGAGCTGATCGGCGACCTGCTGCCCCCCGGCGTGCTGAACGTGGTGCAAGGCTTCGGCAAGGAAGCCGGTGAAGCCCTGGCCACCAGCAAGCGCATCGCCAAGATCGCCTTCACCGGCTCGACCCCGGTGGGCTCGCACATCATGAAATGCGCGGCTGAGAACATCATCCCGTCCACCGTGGAACTGGGCGGCAAGTCGCCGAACATCTTCTTCGAAGACATCATGCAGGCCGAGCCGAGCTTCATCGAAAAGGCTGCCGAAGGCCTGGTGCTGGCGTTCTTCAACCAGGGCGAAGTCTGCACCTGCCCTTCCCGCGCCCTGGTGCAGGAGTCGATCTACGACGAGTTCATGAAGGTTGTGATGAACAAAGTCCTGCAGATCAAACGCGGCGACCCGCTGGACACCGACACCATGGTCGGCGCCCAGGCGTCCGAGCAGCAATTCGACAAGATTCTTTCGTACCTGGAAATCGCCAAGGGCGAAGGTGCCGAACTGCTGACCGGCGGCAAGGTGGAAAAACTCGAGGGCAACCTGGCCACGGGTTATTACATCCAGCCAACCCTGCTCAAGGGCACCAACAAGATGCGCGTGTTCCAGGAAGAAATCTTCGGCCCAGTGGTGAGCATCACCACCTTCAAGGATGAAGCCGAAGCCCTGGCGATCGCCAACGACACCGAGTTCGGCCTCGGCGCCGGTCTGTGGACCCGCGACATCAACCGCGCCTACCGCATGGGCCGGGCGATCAAGGCCGGTCGCGTCTGGACCAACTGCTACCACCTCTACCCGGCTCATGCCGCGTTTGGTGGTTACAAGAAGTCCGGCGTGGGTCGTGAAACCCACAAGATGATGCTCGACCACTATCAGCAGACCAAGAACCTGCTGGTGAGCTACGACATCAATCCGTTGGGGTTCTTCTAAGCCATTGGGGCAAGGCAGGCTCTCCTGCTTTGCCCCTTAGATAGCTATCGCGAGCAAGCTCGCTCCCACAAGGATCTGTGGATAACTCTCCTTCAGGGTTGAAACAGATCCCCTGTGGGAGCGGGCTTGCTCGCGAAAGCGGTGTGTCAGTCACATAGTTGCTCAAGGTGCCGCCGCCTTCGCGAGCAAGCCCGCTCCCACAGGGGTACGGCGCTAATCCGGCGATCAGGCTAGACAAAAAAACAATAAAAACAGGTAAACCCTTATGCCAAGCGATCAAGCAAACCCGCAACCGGCAACCTCCTCGGTGGACTTCGAAAAAGTCGGCACCGAATACTTCCAACAACGCGAACTGAAAAAAGGTGCGGCGGGCTGGGTCCTGCTGGTGGGCCTGGGGGTGGCGTATGTCATTTCCGGGGACTACGCCGGCTGGAACTTCGGCCTGGCCCAAGGCGGTTGGGGAGGGATGTTTCTCGCCACGCTGCTGATGGCCGCGATGTACCTGTGCATGTGCTTCTCCCTAGCCGAGCTGTCCTCGATGATTCCTACCGCCGGCGGCGGCTATGGCTTTGCCCGTAGCGCATTCGGGCCCTGGGGCGGGTTTCTCACGGGCACGGCGATCCTGATCGAGTACGCCATCGCCCCGGCGGCGATTGCGGTGTTCATCGGCGCGTATTGCCAATCGCTGTTCGGCATTGGCGGCTGGATGATCTACCTGGCGTTCTACATCATCTTCATCGCCATCCACATATTCGGCGTGGGTGAAGCCCTCAAGCTGATGTTCATCATCACCGCCGTCGCCGCCCTGGCACTGGGCGTGTTTCTGGTAGCGATGGTGCCGCACTTCGACGTCGCCAACCTGCTGGACATCCCGGTCACCGCGGCCACGGGCGCCAGCCCATTCCTGCCGTTCGGCTATGTCGGCGTGTGGGCAGCCATTCCGTATGCCATCTGGTTTTTCCTGGCCGTGGAAGGCGTACCGCTGGCGGCTGAAGAAACCAAGAACCCCAAGCGTGACCTGCCGCGCGGCCTGATTGGCGCCATGCTGGTGCTGGTGGCGTTTGCCTTGCTGATTCTGGTGATCGGCCCAGGCGGCGCGGGTTCCAATGCGTTGATGGCTTCGGGCAACCCGCTGGTGGAAGCGCTGGCCAAGGCCTACGGCGGCTCGACCTGGATGGGTAACTTCGTCAACCTCGTCGGCCTGGCCGGCCTGATCGCCAGCTTCTTCTCGATCATCTACGCCTACTCGCGGCAGATCTTCGCCTTGTCTCGCGCCGGTTACCTGCCACGCAAACTCTCCGAAACCAACAAAAGCAAAGCACCAGTATTGGCGCTGATCATCCCCGGCATCATCGGTTTCGGTCTGTCCCTGACCGGCCAGGGCGATCTGCTGATTCTGGTGGCGGTGTTCGGCGCCACCATCTCCTACGTGCTGATGATGGCCGCGCACATCACCCTGCGCATCCGTCGCCCCAAAATGGACCGGCCATACCGCACACCGGGCGGCATCTTCACCTCGGGCGTGGCCCTGGTGCTGGCGTGCATCGCCGTGGTGGCGGGCTTTCTGGTGGATCCACGGGTGGTCATCGGCGCCGCGATCATCTATGGAGTGTTAATTGCTTACTTCGCGTTCTACAGTCGGCATCACTTGGTAGCAGGCACGCCTGAAGAGGAATTCGCGGCGATTCAAAAAGCCGAAGAAGCCTTGCACTGAGTTGTAAAACGCCGAAAACCACGGCGCCGCCCAGCGGCGCCGTCACGGAGAACCTGTATGGCCAGTTTTGCACACACGGTCGGCGCCCAGACCTACCGCTTCGACAGCCTCAAAGACCTGATGGCCAAGGCCAGCCCGGCGCGTTCCGGGGACTTCCTCGCCGAAATCGCCGCGCTCAACGACGGCGAGCGGGTAGCCGCGCAAATGGCGCTGGCCGACTTGCCCCTCAGCCATTTCCTGCAAGAAATGCTGATTCCTTACGAGGCCGACGAAGTCACCCGGCTGATCGTCGACACTCACGATAAACAGGCCTTCGCCGCCGTCAGCCACCTCACGGTCGGCGGTTTTCGCGACTGGTTGCTCAGCGATGCGGCCGATGAACACAGCCTGCGAGCCCTGGCCCCGGGCCTGACCCCGGAAATGGTCGCCGCCGTATCGAAGATCATGCGCGTGCAAGACCTGGTGCTGGTGGCGCAGAAGATCCGCGTGGTGACCAAGTTCCGCGGCACCCTCGGCCTGCGCGGGCGGCTGTCCACCCGCTTGCAACCCAACCACCCCACCGACGAACCCGCCGGGATCGCCGCGAGCATCCTCGACGGCCTGCTCTTCGGTAACGGTGACGCCATGATCGGCATCAACCCGGCCACCGACAGCACAGCGTCGATCTGCGCCATGCTGGAAATGCTCGACGCCATCATCCAGCGCTACGACATCCCCACCCAAGGCTGCGTGCTGACCCACGTCACCACTTCCATTGAAGCGGCGAACCGTGGCGTGCCCCTGGACCTGGTGTTCCAGTCCATCGCCGGCACCGAAGCGGCCAACGCCAGTTTCGGCATCAACCTGAACGTCTTGCAGGAAGGCTACGACGCCGGGCTGAGCCTGAAGCGCGGCACCTTGGGCAACAACCTGATGTATTTCGAGACCGGCCAGGGCAGCGCGCTGTCAGCCAACGCCCACCACGGCGTCGATCAACAGACCTGCGAAACCCGAGCCTACGCCGTCGCACGGCATTTCAAGCCGTTTCTGGTGAATACCGTCGTAGGATTTATCGGCCCGGAATACCTGTACAACGGCAAACAGATCATCCGCGCCGGCCTGGAAGACCACTTCTGCGGCAAGCTGCTGGGCGTGCCGATGGGTTGCGACATCTGCTACACCAACCACGCCGAAGCCGACCAGGACGACATGGACACCCTGCTGACCCTGCTGGGCGTGGCCGGGATCAACTTCATCATGGGTATCCCCGGTTCCGACGACATCATGCTCAACTACCAGACCACCTCGTTCCACGACGCCCTCTACGCCCGCCAGACCCTGGGCCTCAAACCCGCGCCGGAATTCGAAACCTGGCTGGCGAACATGGGCATCTTCACCCAGGCCGATGGCCGGGTGCGGTTCGGCGACAACCTGCCACCGGCGTTTCGTCACGCCCTCGCGCATTTGGGATGAGTGACCTGCCCATGGATAAAAAACCTGTCGATCCACAAAACCCTTGGCTGAATCTGCGCAACCTCACCCCGGCGCGCATCGCCCTGGGCCGTACCGGCACCAGCCTGCCGACCCAGGCGCAACTGGACTTCCAGTACGCCCACGCCCAGGCCCGCGATGCGGTGCACCTGGCGTTCGATCATGAAGGCATTCGCGCGCAACTGACTGAACGCGGCCGCGAAAGCCTGCTGCTGCATAGCGCCGCCAGCGACCGCAACAGCTACCTGCAACGCCCGGACCTGGGCCGGCGGCTCGATGAAGCCTCCGTACACATCCTGCAGGACCACGTCGCGGCCAATCCCGGCGGCGTCGACCTGGCCATCGTGGTGGCCGACGGTCTGTCGGCGCTGGCGGTGCATCGGCATACGCTGCCATTCCTGGCGCGGCTGGAAGAACAGACCGCCGCTGAGGGTTGGTCAACCTCGCCAGTGATTCTGGTGGAACAGGGCCGGGTCGCGGTGGCCGATGAAGTGGCGCAGCGGCTCGGGGCCAAAATGTCGGTGATCCTGATCGGTGAACGCCCCGGCCTCAGTTCCCCCGACAGCCTGGGTTTGTATTTCACCTACAACCCCAAGGTCGGCCTGACCGATGCGTATCGCAACTGCATCTCCAACGTTCGCCTCGAAGGTTTGAGCTATGGAATGGCCGCCCATCGCCTGATCTACCTGATGCGCGAGGCCTGCCGCAGGCAGCTCTCGGGGGTCAATCTGAAGGACGAAGCCCAGGTTCAAACTCTAGACTCGGAAAATGCCGCCGATATGAAAGGTAACTTCCTACTCATGCCGCCCCGAAGCTGATCCGTTTACAAGATTGCGTTTTTGATCCGCTTTCAGGCAGCATCGAAGTACGGCAGAACGCCGTTGTTGTCCGAGTATCTGTCGACCTTTGCAGACGAGACCTACTATGCGGATTATCCAAGCGACCCTGGAACACCTGGACCTGCTGACCCCATTGTTCGTCAAATACCGGGAATTTTATGGCTCACTGCCCTACCCGGATTCGTCCCGAGCCTTCCTCGAAAAACGCCTGCGCCGCAAGGAATCGGTGATCTACCTGGCGTTGCCCGATGACGATGACAACCGGTTGCTGGGCTTCTGCCAGCTCTACCCAAGCTTCTCGTCACTGTCCCTCAAACGCGTGTGGATTCTCAACGACATCTACGTCGCCGAAGACGCCCGCCGCCAACTGGTGGCCGATAACCTGATCCGCACCGCAAAAAAAATGGCCAAGGAAACCAACGCCGTGCGCATGCGCGTCTCCACCAGCAGCAACAACGACGTGGCGCAGAAAACCTACGAGTCCATCGGCTTCAAGGAAGACACCGAGTTCAAGAACTACGTGTTGCCCATCAGCGAAGAGCTCTGAGCCGACAGCAATACCTCAGTGGTGAGGGAACCCTCACCACACCAATATCCCTGACACAACACCCCATGTGGCGAGGGGATTTATCCCCGCTGGGCTGCGAAGCAGCCCCAAAACCTGAGCACGCGGTGTATCAGATTGACCGAGTCGGCTGTATTAGGGCCGCTGCGCGCCCCAGCGGGGATAAATCCCCTCGCCACAAAAGCGGTCCGAGCCGATGCCTCATCCAGCCAGTCGCTCCGAAATCCCCCGCTACAAACTCACCCCGCACCGCCCCCTCCAGCCCGTATAATGCCGCTCTTCCCGGCTTGTAAGAAAAAGCTACATACCCTGTAGCCTTACTCGAAGCCCGACCCACAGGCCCCACCCAGTCAGGCCGCGACCACAGGTGCTTTGCATGGATTTCAACCCCCTCGACCTCATTCTGCATCTCGATGTGTACCTCGACCTGCTGGTGACCAACTACGGGCCGTGGATCTACGCCATCCTGTTCCTGGTGATCTTCTGCGAAACCGGCCTGGTGGTGATGCCCTTCCTGCCGGGCGACTCCCTGCTGTTCATCGCCGGTGCGGTCGCGGCCGGCGGCGGCATGGACCCGGTGCTACTCGGCGGCCTGCTGATGCTGGCGGCGATCCTCGGCGACAGCACCAACTACCTCGTCGGCCGCACGGCGGGGGAACGACTGTTCAGTAACCCGAACTCGAAAATCTTCCGTCGCGACTACCTGCAACAAACCCACGACTTCTACGACAAGCACGGCGGCAAAACCGTAACCCTGGCGCGCTTCCTGCCGATCCTGCGCACCTTTGCGCCCTTCGTCGCGGGCGTTGCGAAAATGCCTTATCCGCGGTTCTTCGGCTTCAGCGTCTTCGGCACCGTCCTGTGGGTCGGCGGCCTGGTCAGCCTCGGTTTCTTCTTCGGCAACGTGCCGTTCATCAAACAGAACCTGTCGCTGCTGGTGGTGGGCATCATCCTGTTGTCGCTGGTGCCGATGATCATCGGCGTGGTCCGCAGCCGCCTGGCCCGGGGCAACTCGAAAACCCAACCGCGCTGATCGCCCATGTGGTCCCTGAGCGCCTGGCGCCGGCAACGCATCCTCGCCAAACACCCCGTCGCCGAGGAAACCTGGCAGCGGGTGCGCCATCAGCTGAGCTTTCTCGACGGCCTCAGCGCCAGCGAAGACCAGTGGCTGCGCCAAGCGTGCGTCTTGTTCCTGCATGACAAACACCTGAGCGCCCTGCCCGGCGTCGAACTGCACCAGGAACAACGCCTACTGCTCGCCGCCCAGGCCCAATTGCCGTTGATGCACCTGGGCGAACTGAACTGGTACCAGGGCTTCCACGAAATCGTCCTCTACCCCGACGACTTCCTCAGCCCTCAGCGCTACCGCGACGCCAGCGGCATCGAGCACGAATGGGACGGCGAACACAGCGGCGAAGCCTGGCCCCAGGGCCCGATCATCCTGGCCTGGGACGGCGTACTGGCCAGCGGCGGCTGGGACGGCTACAACCTGGTGATCCACGAGCTGGCGCACAAACTCGACATGCTCAACGGCGACGCCAACGGCCTGCCGCCACTGCACGCCGACATGCGCGTCAGCGACTGGGCCGAGGCCATGCAACAGGCCTTCGACGACCTCAACCGCCAACTGGACCAAAACCCGGACGCCGACACCGTCATCGATCCCTACGCAGCGGAAAACCCGGCGGAGTTCTTCGCCGTCACCAGCGAATACTTCTTCAGCGCCCCGGACCTGCTGCACCAGGCGTACCCACGGGTCTATGACCAGCTCAAAGCGTTCTACCGCCAGGACCCATTGGCCCGGCTGCGGCAACTTCAAGCCGAAGATCCGGTCTATCAGGCGTCATACTAAGGTCTCTAAGACCCTTGTAACGTGGCATCGACGGCCGAATATGCCTATAATCGCCGCCACTTTTTGGTCAATCCGACCAGTCATTTGGTCAACTAACGGGGGCACCGCCCAATGAGCTACAGCAAGATTCCGGCTGGCAAAGACCTGCCGAACGACATCTACGTCGCGATCGAAATCCCGGCCAACCACGCCCCGATCAAATACGAAATCGACAAAGACAGCGATTGCCTGTTCGTTGACCGTTTCATGGCCACCCCAATGTTCTACCCGGCCAACTACGGTTTCATCCCCAACACCCTGGCCGACGACGGCGACCCCCTCGACGTGCTGGTCGTGACCCCTTACCCAGTCGCCCCAGGCTCGGTCATCCGCGCCCGTCCAGTCGGCATCCTGAACATGACCGACGACGGCGGCGGCGATGCCAAAGTCATCGCCGTACCGCACGACAAACTGTCACAACTGTACGTCGACGTGAAGGAATACACCGACCTGCCAGCCCTGCTGATCCAGCAGATCGAACACTTCTTCGAGAACTACAAGGATCTCGAGAAAGGCAAGTGGGTCAAGATCGAAGGCTGGGCCGGTGCTGACGCCGCCCGCGAAGCGATCACCAAGTCGGTTGCCGCCTACAAAGGCTGAGACTGAAGTAAAGAAGAACCCCGGTTTGCACCGGGGTTTTTTTATGTCTTAATAATGATAAATACGAAGTTGTATTAATACCGTTTAAACCCGTTTAGCCCTCGCCTTTCAAATCCTGCAAACGGAAAGATCGTCTTATATATTTGCACGACATGTTTATTGCCGAAAACACAGTCGTCCCTAAACTTTCCGTTTATGAAAATACTTTCCAGTGGCGACCGCTTCCGAGCCCTTCTAAAAGAAGCGAATATCCGATCCGCCGACTTCGCGAAGTTATACGGCGTGAAATCCCAGCACATCAACAACTGGTTCAACCGTGGCATCCCGCCAGGACGCATCTACTCCATCGCCAGCCTGCTGACCGTCAGCCCGCAATGGCTCGCCACCGGCGAAGGCCCGCAGACCCCACTGGGCCTGGGCCCCGGCATCACCTATGAAGCCGCCGAAAACGATGGCGTCTACAGCGTGCAAGAAACCACGGACATCGAACTGCCCTTCTACAAGGAAGCCCCCATCGCCCCCGGCGAAACCAAAACCCACATCATCGAAATCCCCGACCAAACCATCCGCCTGCCCCGCAGCCACCTCGAAACCCTCGACATCAACCCCAACGACGCCATCTGCACCACCATGGTCGGCGACAGCATGGCCGAACGCATCGAAGACGGCTCCACCCTCGCCATCGACCGCGGCCTGACCCAAATCGTCGACGGCCAAATCTACGCCCTCGAACACGACGGCATGCTGCGCATCAAATACCTGCACCGCGTCCCCGGCAACCGACTGCGCCTGCGCAGCCACAACAACACCGCCTACCCCGACGAAGTCTTCAGCGTCGAACAGATCGAAGCGCAGAACATTAGAGTCATCGGCTGGGTCTTCTGGTGGTCCACCCTGAACAAACAGAGACCGCCAGTCTTCGACTAACCCACCCGAACGGGCAGACAGACAAAGCGCCTTGTGCCGAGGAGCCTTGTGGTGAGGAGCTTTTGTGGCGAGGGAGCTTGCTCCCGCTGGGCTGCGCAGCAGCCCCCTGCTTTTTACTTAAATCACCCCTAACCCAATGATTCCACACCACTTACCACTTGGATTCTGCCGAAAACCCGCGTACCCTCCGCCCCACATTTGCGAGCCCACACCTCGCACCGACAAGGCAGATCACTTTCTGACCAAGTCCCACAGCCGGCCGCAAGAGCCGGATGTACGTTTTGAAGGCTGGTGAGGTTTGTCAAAAACGAACTGAGTTAGTCAACGAGAAGCCGGCCATAAGCCGGCTTTTTAATGCCTGAAATTCGGTCTGATTTAAAAGTTAGTGGACACATGACTAGTCCCTTTAATCGAATAAATCATACAGCGATGATACCGGTCTTATCCCGGTCCGTCAGAGCTCAGATCATTCGGCGACAATCTCTAACTGGAGCCCAATTTCAATATCACTAAAACTTCAATAGCCTAGCGATACCAGCAGCGCGTCAATCTTTTCAGCTACTAACGTTGTCGATCCAGGCAAAAAAGGTAATCCTCCGATTTCGACCTGCCCAATGCTTTTGAAAAACCTGTGGGAGCGATAAGCCTCCTCATCGGGGTAAGGAAAAAGCACCACAGCCCCAGTAACAACTCCCTGCAGATACTCTTCGGGATGCATGGGATGGGGTATAGCGATAGCATCCCGGTAACGGTGCATTGTGTTCACGTCATCGGTGGTAGGACCGGGACCACCGTATTGTGCCATGTAGTCTCTATCGAATTGGATTCGATATTTTGCGTCGAAAATATAAAACTGGGTGTCGCTCGCAAACTGAATGACGTTATCGGGTTTCTGGGCTATCGTCGGTAATCTACTGAAAAGACGATTGTAGACAAGGAATAGAGGCTTGCCGGTGGGGTTATGGACGAACTTCATGGCCGACGACTTACCCTTGGACAACGCTACGGTTGTTCGAAGCCGGTTGACTTTGACCACTGACTGGTTGACCAAGTCGAATCGAACACGCAGAAGCGCAACAATTTTCAGGAAGCACCAGTATTCATAAAGTAGCGACGTATCCTTCACTCCGATAGGAATAGTCTCTCCCGCGAAAGACAGCCCGCCATTTAGTAGGCGGCAGAGCTTATCGAACTTCGAATAGAGGGGATGTTTGTGAAAAACCATGGATTGGGGCTGTACGAGCATGACGTCTTTGACTTGCCCAAGGAACGGAGCCTTCGACGCTGTTTCAAGTTGACGCTCCATGGATTTGAGCACAGGCCGGATTGAGTCAAAGAACTTCCGCTCAGAATATCGGTCCGCATCTTCGTCGCCCGACTCATCCACCTTCGATAAGGCTCTGATGTTGCGATAAGTCGCACTGATCAATGCCTTATAATAGCGGTTCTCCGGTGTATCAAAGGTGATCGAAGCAACACTCTCTTGGATTCTACGCGGCAACGCGATACCAAGACTAGGGATCGCGGCACCTCCGTTATCTCGGCGCAAAGCCCGCCCGATGGCTTGCCGCGAAACTCGGCGGGCACGCTCCGTGTCCTTCAGCACAGCCTTGATCGCCAGGCCACTGTGGGGTTTCTTGGCTATAGCATTGGTCAGTTTAATAAACTCGCCGAAATGGGACTGAATCAGCGAAAACCACTCGACCAAAGTGGGGTAGTGGTCTCTAGCCGGAGCGGCCATTCCATAAGTTTTTGCATTAGCCGCCATCGCCAGGTTGCGAAGCATCGACGAAACGTCGGAGCGCATTTGAACATAGTCGGTTCGATAGTCCGCTTTGCGCGAGAAGACTTCTAACCGAAACTTTGCCGCACAGCTATTCGAAGAAACAAGCAGGTCAACAAAGCCAACGTTGTTTCCGAAGTTGACTAGATAGTGCTCGCTGTTCTCACGTATACGACGAGCCTCGGCTCCAGGTGGCAGCTTCAGTACGGCGGCCGGGTCAATTTTTTCGAAGTGAATATCATAAGCAACGGCCTCGAAAAAAAGCGGTTCGATCAAATCCCCGGGCGCGACGACACACATTTTTCCAGTCTTAACATTGAGCACTTCAATCGATACTGCACCATCGGCCTCAATGGCGAATTGAGGTGAAACAGGAATAAACGGTGGCAGATCGGGAAGCTTGCCGATTATCTCAATCTTCCAGTCAGCTCCGGTAACCTGAAGCAGCAGCGGCATCAGGCGCCCCAGTAGCGGGTCGAGCCGTCGAGGCTTAGCAATTCAGTCATACGCTCGACCTTCTGAACGCTTCGAGCTAGCGGACCGGAAAACTCGGCTAAAACACCATCAGCATCTTCTTGGGCTTCTGCCCTTGCACTAAGCCAAGTAGTTAGATTCGTCAACGCCTCTGCTAACGCCTCGCCACTGCCAGCTACCTTCGGCAGAATCTTCTGTAAGATACAAAAATCTAGTGCCGCGTAGCCGGTCAAGATATCTGCGAGTTGAAGCTCGCGCCAGAAGTGAAGATATAGGAGGATCGCATCGCGAGTGCGGTATCCGAACTTGATGCCCGCCGGAGCCAAGATGTCTTGAATCTCGCTCAGAAGCAGGGCTATATGCTCGAAAAGATCTTGGCTAACGGCGTACGCTTCCTGAACGGATATCGCATTCGTCTCGCGAATCGCGATAGTCGCAAGCTCGTCGAACGCATTGCTCCCACCCTTAGCCGCACCTTGGCCGGATGCGAAAGCAGTTAAATCCGGGTCGTCAAATTCGATCGTGAACGCCCGATCTAATACCTTTGGACTGAATATGTGGGTGGTCTCGTCCATATTCGCGGTTCCCACGACACGGAGATTTGGTGGCAGTTGAATACCGCGCAGCAGGTCGATGTGTGGACTGGACTGCCCGGGAACATCATCCGGTAGTTCAATCGGCAGCTTATCAGTTGTAACTCCTTTGTCGCCCCGGACACGCGTCTCAGCTACGCTCAGAAAGTCACTGAAATAGTGCTCCACGGGAGCAAGATTCATTTCATCGAGCAGAGCAATCACAAGTTTTTGTGGATTTTTCTTAGCCTCCAACAGGCTGTCGATCAACGCTCCTTTGATATACTTTGTTGGCGAGAGTGTTGGGACATAGCCAAAGAGATCACTATTGTCGGACCACTGCGGCTGTACCGGGATTGCATGGAAAAAGGAGTTCGTCTGCTGCGCAAACTTACGTGGCAATAGGCTTTTACCGGTGCCCGAAATACCCGAAAGAACCACAAGTGGACTAACCGTAATTGCCAGGTAGAAGTTTGCGAGCTCAGCTACCGAAATCACGTAACCTTCGGAATCCATCGCCACTTGGATAGCGGCCAGCGACTCACTTGTTGAGCGCTTGCTGAAAGCTTGACTCTCTGAGGGCGCTTTTGCTCTCGGAACCAGTTCAGGCCCGAATCGGTACTCAGCTGTTGGGCTTCCAGCCCGACTCTCTGATTGAGCTTTCGTCAGCCCCCCAGTCTTTTCTAAGAGACCGGCACGGATTAAGCGAGCCGGCTGATGCGGCCTCTTAGTACTTGGAATATCAACGCCGTACGGCATATTCTGCCAAATAACATCAGCGGGAAATTTGAAGTCCGGACCATACCGCTGGTGCATCGCTCGAACCGCAGTGCTCGCCATCTCAAAAATTTCGTCGTTCGTAAGCGACATCCGACCTTCCTTTTATTTATGCTTGTCCAGAACTCAGCCTAGCTTTGCCGTCAGCTTAGCGCTCACTGGTGCTTCAGTCCTAAAGCCATCTAACTGTTCTGCCAGATGTATTGCAATAGCCTTCGACAACAAAGGTGGCACGGCCTCTCCAATCATGTCCATCCCTACCCCAACACGTACGGTATCCATGTCTTCGCTATCGGAAGTAATGAAACGAAAATCGTCATCAAAGGACTGCAAGCGGGCCGCTTCCCTCATGGTGATTCCACGCATCTCGATTGGATGCGTAAACCTGCCTGAGCCTAAGAAATTAGCGTTTGCCGTAATGGTCAGAGCAGGTGAGTCCCAAGCCAAGCGAGAGTAAGCGCTCCAGTAATAATCTTTGTAGAAAACCGGATTTATTGCTTTGGAGCGTTCGAGCTCAACCTGCGCGGCTTCTAGGGAGATGCCCTTGGATACCGATAGCCTTTTAATTGCCTTCGCATATTTATCGCGCATGCGTTCACTTTCAGTATCCCAGGTCTTTCCCGGTCTCATCTCTTTGATGATATCAAGCACCGACTTCCTGTATGACCGCGTGATATGGTTATAAGGGAATGTTGGCGCGCTTCGCATTTCCTGCGCATAAACGCTTGGGCCTTCCCCATAATGGTTAAGCGCTTGACCGCCAAGCACATCTTCACCAACAGAGGGTGCGGGCAGATCTGAGATCGCATCAGCCACGGTTACCCACGGTAAACGCCCTTCTCGTAAAAGCCTTTCATTTAACGGATCGCAGTGACTTGGCCTTGGCATCGACGCTGAACCTATAGAGCTCGCGATAAACACCGCACGCTCACGAAGCTGCGGGACGCCATAATCCGCACTATTGAGGACAGCGACTTCAACTTTATAGCCAAGGTCGCGCTCAAGCATTTGAATGACAATCTCGGATAGCTTCCCCAAGCGACCGTCAAAGCCATGATTGAGCATCTGGGGTACATTCTCGATAACCAAAAACTTCGGTTGCAGAGCTTCAGCAACCTCAAGATATCGCAAGACCAAATCATTCCGAGGATCATGCGCCAACTGGCTATAACCCTTAAATTTCACGATCTTGCCTTTTTCACGATGCTCGCTACGACGGAGCTGCGAGAAACCTTGGCAGGGTGGGCCCCCGATCATGCAATCCAAGTCGCCCTGCGCAACGCCGCGCTCACGTAATGCTTCATGGATGCGCTCAACGTCCAGCAAGCGAATGTCTTCGCGCACTGTCACCGGAGGCACTTCATCCTGCCGATGGTTGAACTCAAACGTACGTAGAGCTTCGGCCTTTATGTCATTGCCGAATACAGCATTGAACCGCCCAGATCTGGTGAATCCGCGGGATGTCCCACCACAACCGCAGAAGAATTCTGCAAGGGAGTACTTCTTTTCAAGCATGTATTGAGCCCTTAGACTAATCATTATCGCATTTTGGATCTTGCAGCAGGGACGGGGGCGACGCCTTACGCCATCATCATTTCGGCGTTTTAGGCCTTCCTAAGAAGGTGCGTCTACAGCCTTGCGTGCCGCGTCTCCTCAAGCGTCGCCCAGCAACCTTAGGGCCCCAGCTTCGCCATGAGCAGTGCCAATCTGAGCATGGTCTCATGCCTCGAATTTGAAACAATCAAATTTGTGCTTCAAGCCATTCTTGGAGGGCACAGTGAATCGCAGCGAGATCATGCGATCGGTAAAAAGCGAGAATACTACTCCAGAGCTTCTAATTCGAAGCCTACTCCATCGCTTGGGATTTCGCTTCCGCCTCCATAGGAAAGACCTACCGGGCTCGCCAGACATCGTGTTGCCACGTTACCGAACGGTTATTTTCGTGCACGGATGTTTTTGGCACCGCCATCCAGGATGTCGCCTGACTACAACGCCAAAATCTCGGCAAAGCTACTGGCTACCCAAGCTTCAGGGAAACGTCGAACGCGACCACCGAAATATTGAGACCCTTCAGAAAATGGGTTGGCAGGTTATTGTCGTATGGGAATGCGAGATCAAAAGAAGTGAAGATCTTGAGCACAAATTGACGTGCGCGCTCAGAAATAACGAGGTTCGATGAGGCGAAATGGACATACTACCGGTCTGTCCCTTGACGTATCCAAAACCTGGTAGTTCCCGATCCGAAAAAAGGTCCTGCTAGGCAAGACCTTTTCATTCCTGGGCCAGCGTTTTCCCCGCCTACCTCACCTCAACAATATCCAAAGCCCGATTCGCCAACAGCTCACTCACCTCAATCACCTGCAAAATCCCCATCGCAACACGCCGTCGTGATCCCTCAAGACCAAACGCCAAATCATTGATCATGGCATTGGCCGACGCCAGGTTTTCACTGAGATTGGCAAGGAGACATTCCGAATCAACATCAGGTGCAATACGGAAGATAGTGTTGGGTTTGTCAGACGTTTCGTTCTTCGGCGTAGGCTTCAGGTAGTAATCCAACGCCCGGTTGGCAGCGTCATCAAGCTTATTGTTACGGGCAGACTGAGCGCGAGATACATGCTCATCTGCAGTCGGAGGGTTCGGTGTAATTTTTGCCATCGACTTAGGTTCCTGTAAGTGGTGCTGCAACCACCTCGCGACTAAACGAGAGGGCGGCAGCTGTGCGCAGGTTAGTCGACCGGTGAACCTAAGAATCCCGGCGCGCCCGGGGGCGCCCTGCGCACAGCCACCATCAATACAGGAACAGCACAGCCTGTCCGACGGGACTTGGTACGCCTTAGGTTGAGACGGGCGACTAAACCCGATCACTGATACTCAGTGACAGGACTCAAACTACCGACGCCCTCCAAGACGCACAAGCCGGCGGATTCTGGCGTAGTTGTAGGCAATGGCGCAAGGCGATGTCGGTCGGGGCTAGTCTCGTGGAGTCACGATAAACAGCTGGCTGGAATGTTGCTGACGCACCGCTATCGCGAGCAGGCTCGCTCCCACAGAGGCGCTTGTGTACATACGTCGCAGGGAAATGCATTCGCGACTGGCTGCATCCTTGCAGCCAGTCGCGAGCGGGTTACGACTCGTCGTTCAACGGGGCTTGCGACCAACATCACAATGAATCAGGCGGAATATCTCGATCATATCCACAACGGTTTTGTCATCGACCTCAAACCCGCTGCCTGAAACCCCTGTATAGCTATTACTTAAGCGTGACATCCAGCATCGGCGGAATGTACCCATAGTCGTACTCACCCACCACGAACGTCTGCTGCCCTTTTATTTTCATACCCACCGTTGGCGCCTCAGTGCCACCCACACGAATCTGCGTGCCGGTTTCGTCGGTCGGTACGCTGTCGATGAAGGAGGTCACCAGGCCGTTTGGCATCACATAGTGCGAGTAGGTCTGAAATGGCTGGGAGGACGGGTTGCCCAGCACCAGGCCGGATCCGTTGAGTGGCACGTAAGGGCCGAACAGCGAGTCCGCGACAAAACCGTACACGCCGTCCGGCCCGGTCACGCCGTCGCCATAGGTGAAGGTATGGCTGATCGTGAACAGGTAGTACTTGCCATCCTGGAACACGAAGTGCGGGCGTTCGGTCTGGTCGTTGACGCCCACGGCCGTCAGCAGGGGCGGCAGCATTTCCCAGTCGTCGCCGTCTGCGTCGCGGGCTACGGCGATGCCGACACAGGCGGTCTGGTAGCGGGAGTTGCCGACATCTTCATAACCCGGTGGCACATCGCCGATTTCGGCCTCGCCCACTTTGTGCGAGCCGCGCTCACCGGCCACGTTACCTTCGAACAGCATGTACAGCTTGCCATCGTGCGGGTCGCGGAATGGCCATGGGTCACGAAATCCCCAGAAAGCGTTTTGGGCTTCGGTCTGATACATCTTGCCGTCGGCCTCGAACAGCGGCTTGACCTTCTCGAAGCCGACCATGCTGACACCATGTTCAGTGGTCACTACCCGGCCGCGCACCTTGACGATGGTCGCGCCCGGGGTGACGGCGGTGTAATACAGGTCCACTTCACCGCGGTCGTTCAACAGAATCGGCGTACCGGCCCATTCGCGGGCGGTCGGCGAAACGCCTTCGGCCATCACGCGGCCACCGAATTCCCAGTTCTTGCCGGTGCGAGAAAACCAGTAGTACATCTTTGCCCGACCGTGACGATCGTTCCAGTCGCGGAGGATGTCGTAGTTACCGTCCTCGTCGAGGTACTGCGGGTCGTTTGGATGACGATCGGCCGTCAGCGTGAAGATCACCGACCAGCCATCGACGGACGTCACGTTACCGTCCAAGTCGCGCAAGGGCATGGTGTCCCAGATGAACACGTCGTTGTTCAATACCGGGAAATCCGCGCTGACCAGCGGTTGAGTGGTGGTGGGATCGTCCGCCCGGACTTTCAACGCATCAGCGCGGGTCCAAAGGCTGGGTTGATTGGGGGTGACACCAAATTTTTCAGTGTTGGCTTTCATAAGTTACTGCCTCGTCCATGAATGGATTCATATAAACAATGGTTAAGAAATACTGTATGTACATACAGTTAAACCACCTTATAGAGGCTCACCTATGCGGGTCAAGCAAAAAAATGCATTTGTGCATATTTAGGTTTTTTCTTGGAGCTGATACGTTTCAGCCATGAACGTTTGCAGAAGTTAGTTCCAGGGGAGATCGGCGACGTTGCCTGCACGCTCGGTGCTTTGAATCGCTGATGGGTGGAAGGGCCGCGTAACTGCGCAATTGGGAGGCAATGCATGGAGGGTGCGGATCGCCGTGATCTGCTCGCGAGGTGGTGAATCAGTGGTGCTGATGTTGACTGGTGTATCGCTATCGCTAGCAGGCTCGCTGCCACAGGGGGTGGGCGAAATGCTGCTAGGGGCGGTGGGTCAGATGCTTGATGAGGCTCGGCCACAAAAAAGGCCTTGCTGAGCAAGACCTTTTTTCATACCTGGGGTAAGCGCGGCCCCTTGTTACCTCACCTCAACAATGTCCAAAGCCCGATTCGCCAACAGCTCACTCACCTCAATCACCTGCAAAATCCCCATCGCAACACGCCGTCGCGATCCCTCAAGATCAAACGCCAAATCACTGATCATGGCGTTAGCCGAAGCCAGGTTTTCACTGAGATTGGCAAGCAGACATTCCGAATCAACATCAGGTGCGATACGGAAGATGGTGTTGGGCTTGTCGGACGTTTCCTTCTCAGGCGTTGGCTTCAAGTAGAAATCCAAAGCACGCGTGGCAGCATCATCAAGTTTCTTGTTACGAGCAGACTGAACACGAGACACGGTTTCGTCTGTAGCTGGCGGGTTCGGTGTAATTTTGACCATAGCCTTAACTCTCTTTGGTGAGGCTACGACCCTCTCGCTGCTAAACGAGTGGGTGGCAGCTGTACGCGGGTTAGCAGACCGACGAGTTAAGAAATCGGCGCGTCCGAGGACGCCCCACGCACAGCCACCATCAAGTGCAGGGATGGGATACCTGACTGATGAAGCTTGATGCGACTCAACTCGACGGGCTGCTAAACCCGATCACTGATGGGCAGTGACAGGATCCAAATTACCGACGCGACCCAAGGCGCACAAGCCGGCGGATTCTGGCGTAGTTGTAGGCAATGGCGCAAGGCGATGTCGGGTGGGTGTTGGGGTTGTGTCGGGGGGTGCTGGTTAGTGGGCAGGCTATTGCCTGGTTTGGCTGATGGGCCGCTGTCGCGAGCAAGCTTTGCTCCCACAGGGTTCGGTCGGTACGGGGTGTCATGTCGCTAAAATTCGATTCCGGCGACATGTCGCGCTCATATGTCGCTGAAATTCGATTTCGGCGACATGACACTCGGGCAGGTCGTCGGGATCTGGGAAAGCGACCTGCAAGTCACTTCAGGAAAGGCCTTTTGGGGCGAGCGATAGGGATGCGATCTATAACTGCCGCGACATCAGCCATTGTTCTTTCCCCCACGCCTCAAACCGCTCCAGCACTTCCCAGCCAAGCCCGGCGTAATAATCACTCTGGTTGTGGGTGTGCAAATACAAGGTGGTGAATCCCGCTTCTCTGGCATGCTTGCAGATGCCTTCGATCAGTTGCGCGGCAAGGCCTCTGCGGCGGGCGGTTGGGGTGATGAAGACGCATGCCAGCCATGGGCCCAGTTCCGGGCGGTCGGGCAGATCGTCGCTGGCCAGTGAGGCGCCGCCTAGCAACTGGTCTTGTTCCGTGGCGATCAGGCACTTCCAGTGACCATTGCGTTGGCCCGCGGCGAATTCCTGCTGCCAACTGGCGAGGGATTGCTGGGCGAACTCATAGCTGAATGTTTGATGAAGCCATTCGGCCATCTGATCGCATTTGTCCATGTGGTTTTCGAGCCAATCCATTTGCGGCATTTGGAGCCTTCCTTATTTATTAGTCCTGGAGGGAGGGTTGGGTCAGCGGGCTACTGGGCTGGCCTGGTGTACCGCTATCGCGAGCAGGCTCGCTCCCACAGGATTTTCGTAGTTTGATCCTGAATGGACACACCACCAACTGCTCTTGTGACATCGGCCGATGTGGATTCAGTTGAAACACAAAACCTGTGGGAGCGGGCTTGCTCGCGAATGCGGTGGGTCAGTCAATATCAATGGTGGCTGACCCACCGCATTCGCGAGCAAGCCCGCTCCCACAGGGGTTCTTTATCCACCGGTAGATTCGTTGCCAGATGTGCCTACCTGCGCGCATTCTGGAGAATTATCCCTCCGGCCAAACCCCAACTGTCGTAATCTCGCAGCTGAACAAGCCCAACCCCGAAACCGGCCGAGATTCCCTTCCCATGCCTTCCATTTACCAGCTCAAACCCGCCTTCCAGAACCTGCTGCGCCCGGTGGTACAGCGTCTTTACGACAAGGGCGTCACGGCCAATCAGGTCACCTTGCTCGCCGGCATTGTCTCGGTGCTGGTGGGGGCCGTGGTTGCGTGGTTTGCCAGTCATCCTTGGGTGTTCATCCTGGTGCCGATCTGGATGCTTTTGCGCATGGCGTTGAATGCGGTGGATGGCATGTTGGCCCGGGAGTTCGGCCAGCAATCGCATCTGGGCGCCTACCTCAATGAGCTATGCGATATCATCGCCGACGCTGCCTTGATCCTGCCTTTTGCCTTGTTTGCCGATGCCAGTCTGTTGCTGGTGTTGGTGGTCACGCTGTTGGCGTTGTTCAGCGAATACGCCGGTGTGCTGGGGGCGATGGTGGGGGCTACGCGGCGCTATGACGGGCCGATGGGCAAGAGTGATCGGGCCTTTGTGTTGGGCGTGTTGGCGACCGGGATTGCCGTGGGTTGGCTCGGCGCCGGGTGGGTGGATGGTGTGATGGCGGTGGTGGCCGCCCTGCTGGTTTATACCTTGGTCAATCGGGTGCGTCATGGCCTGGACCAAGTGACGGAAAACGCTCCCTCAGCATAAGGAAGTTGCAATGCGTGAAGCCCAGGAACTGACGTTTACCACCTTTGACGGCGTGGACTTGTTTTACCGGCATTGGCCGGCCGTCGCTGCGGCGCCGGGTGAGCCCCGTCAGGCGGTGTTGTTGTTTCATCGCGGCCATGAACACTCCGGGCGCATTGCCCATCTGGTGGATGAGCTGGATTTGCCCGGCTTCGACTTTTTTGCCTGGGATGCGCGCGGTCATGGCCAGTCGCCGGGTGCGCGCGGCGACAGTCCGAGCTTTGCCACCAGTGCACGGGATGTGCAGACCTTTTGCGATCACATCGGCGCAACGCATCAGATCGACGAGCAGAACATCGCCGTGGTGGCGCAGAGTGTCGGGGCGGTGATTGCGTCGACCTGGGTTCACGATTACGCCCCGCGCATTCGCTCGCTAGTGCTGGCGTCGCCGGCGTTCAAGGTCAAGCTTTACGTGCCCTTCGCCCGCCCGGGCCTGGCGCTGATGCGCCGGTTTCGCGGCAATTTTTTCGTCAACAGTTACGTCAAGGCGAAATTCCTCAGCCATGACCCGGAGCGGGTGGCGTCCTACGACAGCGATCCGCTGATCACCAAGGCGATTTCGGTGAACGTGCTGCTGGGCCTGTATGAAGCGGCCGATCGGGTGGTGGCCGATGCTCAGGCGATTCAGGTGCCGACGCAGTTGTTGATTTCCGGTTCCGACTTTGTGGTGCAGCGCAAACCCCAAGAGCAGTTCTTCGAGCGGCTGGGCAGTGTGCACAAGGAAAAACACATTCTGCCGGGGTTCTTCCACGACACCCTCGGCGAGAAGAACCGTGCGCCGGCCATCGCCAGTGCCCGTCGGTTTATTCTGCAGAACTTTGCCCGCCCGCTGGACCGCCCTTCCCTGCTGGACGCTGATCGCCTGGGCGCGACATGCGCCGAGTCCGAAGCCTTGGCGACGCCGCTGCCGCATAATTCGTTGCGCGATCTGTATTGGCGCATGACCCGCGCCAGCATGCGTTTTGGCAGCAAGTTGTCGGCTGGGGTGAAGTTGGGTTTCGACACCGGCTTCGACTCCGGCAGCACCCTGGATTACGTCTACCGCAATCGCCCCACCGGCACCTCGGCCCTGGGGCGGATGATTGACCAGAATTACCTGAACTCCATCGGCTGGCGCGGCATTCGTCAGCGCAAGTTGCATGTCGAGGAATTGCTGCGCCTGGCCATGGGCACGTTGCGCGAGCAGGACCGCGAGGTGCGCATTGTCGACATCGCCGCCGGCCATGGCCGTTACATTCTCGAAGCGCTGCAAGGCGTCAGTCCGTTGCCGGAGTCGATCCTGCTGCGCGACTACAGCGACATCAACGTGCGTGATGGCAGTGCGTTGATCCTCGAAAAAGGCCTGGGCGATATCGCGCAGTTCGTCAAAGGTGATGCCTTTGATCGCTCGGATCTGGCGGCGCTGGCGCCGAAACCGACGCTCGCGGTGGTGTCCGGTTTGTATGAGTTGTTTGCCGATAACCAGATGGTCGGTGACTCCCTCGCCGGCTTGGCCGAAGCGGTGGAGCCCGGCGGGTTCCTGGTCTACACCGGGCAGCCGTGGCACCCGCAACTGGAGCTGATCGCCCGCGCCCTCACCAGCCACCGCGCCGGGCAGGCCTGGGTGATGCGCCGACGCACGCAGGCGGAGATGGATCAACTGGTCGAAGCGGCGGGCTTTCGCAAGATCACCTTGCGGGTCGATGAGTGGGGCATCTTCAGCGTTTCGCTGGCTCAGCGCGTGCAGTGATGAGCGCCGTCATCGCCCCCGCTCGCGAGCCCGGCCTGCTGAAACCGGCGGTGCTGTGGCTGCTGTTGTTGGCACCGTTGTTTTTCAGCACGTATGGCTTCGCCACTTGGGTGACGTCCCAGCGGGATGACGTGGGCAGTCTGGTGTTCGGCTGGGAAAGCCACATGCCGTTCATGGCCTGGACCATCGTGCCTTACTGGTCGATTGATCTGCTGTACGGCCTGTCGCTACTGTTGCCCAGCAGCCGCGAAGAACTCAAACGCCACGCCTTGCGTCTGCTCACGGCCCAGGCCATTGCGGTCAGTTGTTTTCTGCTCTGGCCGTTGCGTTTCACCTTCGCCCGGCCGGAAATGGATGGGCTGTTCGGTTGGCTGTTCGACGTGCTGGCGGGGTTCGACAAGCCGTTCAATCAGGCGCCATCGCTGCACATCGCGTTGTTGGTGGTGCTGTGGGTGTGTTATCAGCGGCACCTGCAAGGGCTCTGGCGTTGGCTGATGCACGGTTGGTTCGCGCTGATTGGTGTGTCGGTACTGACCACCTATCAACATCACTTTATTGACCTGCCCACCGGTGCGCTGGCCGGGTGGTTGTGTGTCTGGTTGTGGCCGCTGGATCGCCCCAGCCCGCTGAAAACAGCGCGATTAACCGCAGACCCGGCGCGTCTGCGATTGGCTTTGCGCTATGGTTTAGGGGCTGCGGTGTTTTTCATTCCGGCGTTTGCCTGGGGTGGCGCGTGGCTCTGGTTGATCTGGCCGGCGGTGGCGCTGCTGATGGTGGCACTCAATTACCTGGCATTCGGTGCGAGCGGGTTTCAGAAACGTGAAGATGGCCGGCTGAGCCCGGCGGTGCGCTGGTTGTTGGCGCCCTATCTGGCGGCAGCGTGGATCAATTCGCGATGCTGGACGCGCAAGCATCCGCAGGCGGATCAGGTGGCCGATAACGTCTGGTTGGGGCGCATTCCCACGCCGATGGAATTGAAGGACAGTCCGTTCAACGGCGTGCTCGACCTGTGCGCGGAAATGTCCATGGACAGCACCGGCATCGCCTATCGCACGTTGCCGGTGCTTGACCTGACCGCGCCCAGTGCCGAGCAGTGCCTGGAGGCTGCACGGATGATCGAGAACCTGCGTCAGCATGGGCCGCTGCTGGTCTGCTGCGCCTTGGGTTATTCGCGCAGCGCCAGCGCCGTGGCCGCGTGGTTGTTGCACACTGGCCGGGCCGCCAGCGTCGATGCGGCCATTGTCCAAATCCAGCGGGCCCGCCCGCACATTGTTTTGCATCCAGCGCACCGTCGGGCGTTGGAACGGTTATCCACAAGCACGAGGAATGACCATGATCAGTGATATGGAACTCCACACCGTGGCGAGCCTGTTGCGCCGAGGTCACTCGCTGGATCAGCTCTCCACCGGGCTGACACTGCTGGCGGCGCTGCTGGGGCTGGCTCAATTTTTGGTCGGCAGCGTCAATCCGTGGCTACTGCTCTTTAGCGTCGTGATATTCCTGCTTGGCGTGCTGCAAAAGTACTGGGCGCAGCGCGTGGCGTTTGATGCCGACCTGTTCCAGCGCATGGCGGACAGCACCCAATCGCTGGCCGAACGAACCTATACATTGGATCAAGCCCTCACCGCCCTCGGCCTGCAACCGGTCGAACGCAGCGGTCGCCTCTGGACCGAGCGCCGGCATGGCGCGTTGTTGCTGCTGCGCCGCCAGTCGTTGTTGCTGGCCACGCAAGTGGTCTTGACGCTGGGCTTCATTCTGGCCAGTCCCTGGTTAGCCTTTTCAGACGTCAGATAGTTTTAAAGTTAACGAATACCGGACGGCAAGCGACTACTGTGGCGAGGGAGCTTGCTCCCTCGCCACAGTGAATTGGTCAGCTGTTAAAGATTGCGTCACTACCCGAGTTTCTCAGGACAAGGAATCCTCATGTTCGAACCCGTGGTCGCCAGCCTCATCACCTCCGCCGCCCGCATGGTCACGGGGGCTCGCAGCCTGTGGCTCGGTTGCGCGCCGCAACCGGTGCAGCGGATCTACTTCGCCAATCACAGCAGTCACGGCGACTTCGTGCTGCTGTGGGCCTCGCTGCCGCCGGCGCTGCGCAAGCTTACCCGGCCGGTGGCGGGCGCCGATTATTGGCAGACCAGCCCGCTGCGCCGCTACATCATCAACCGGGTGTTCAACGGCGTGCTGGTGGACCGCGAGCGCAAGGACCCTTCGCATAATCCGTTGCAGCCGATGCTCGACGCCCTGGAAAACGGCGACTCGTTGATCATCTTCCCCGAGGGTACGCGCAACCCGGAGGACGGCCTGCTGCCGTTCAAGAGCGGGATCTATCACTTGATGAAAAGCCACCCCGAGGTCGAGGTGATTCCGGTGTGGATCGCCAACCTCAACCGCGTCATGCCCAAGGGCCGCGTATTGCCTCTGCCGTTGTTGTGCACCACCAGTTTCGGCGCGCCGCTGTGCATCGAAGAAGATGAAAGCAAAGCGCAATTTCTTGAACGCAGCCGCGCCGCGCTGCTGGCACTGGCCCCGGAGCACGTCTGACATGGATAGACATACCCTGATGTTGTTTGGCGGGATCGGCGCGATTCTGCTGCTGGCCTCGGTGATTGGTTTCATTCTCAAGTTGCGCACCAAAGGCGCGCCGAATTCGGTCATCGATAACCTCAACGCGCGGATCAATGCCTGGTGGGTGATGGTGCTGGTGATCGGCACGGCGTTCTGGCTGGGCAACGCGGCAGTCATCCTGCTGTTCTACGCCGTGTCGTTTTATGCACTGCGGGAATTCCTGACCCTGACACCGACCCGGCGCAGCGACTATCCGGCCTTGGTGGCGGCGTTTTACCTGGCGCTGCCGCTGCAATATCTGCTGATTTATTTTGATTGGTACGGGCTGTTTTCGATCTTTATCCCGGTGTACGTGTTCCTGCTGCTGCCGATCCTCGCGTCCCTGGGCGGCGACAGCACGCACTTTCTGGAGCGCGCTTCCAAGGTCCAGTGGGGGCTGATGATCGCAGTGTTCTGCATCTCGTTCGTGCCGGCGCTGCTGACGTTGGACATCGCCGGTTTTGAAGGGCGCAACCTGCTGCTGATCGCTTACCTGGTGATCGTGGTGCAGCTGTCGGATGTGCTGCAGTACGTGTGCGGCAAGTTGTTCGGCAAACACAAGATCGCCCCAAACCTGTCACCGTCGAAAACCGTCGAGGGTTTTGTCGGCGGCATTCTGCTGGCTTCGCTGATCGGTGGCGCGTTGTGGTGGATCACGCCCTTCAATCCCTGGCAGTCGTTTCTCATTGCCTTGCTGATCAACCTGCTGGGGTTTGCCGGCGGGATCGTCATGTCGGCCATCAAGCGTGACCGTGGCGTGAAGGATTGGGGGCACATGATCGAAGGCCACGGTGGCATGCTGGATCGGCTGGATTCAGTCTGCTTCGCCGCACCGATTTTCTTTCATCTGGTGCGCTATTGGTGGACCTGAAAACGTCGGGGCACACGCATTAACCTGTGG
This sequence comes from Pseudomonas halotolerans, assembly GCF_039581215.1. Lineage (NCBI taxonomy): Bacteria > Pseudomonadati > Pseudomonadota > Gammaproteobacteria > Pseudomonadales > Pseudomonadaceae > Pseudomonas > Pseudomonas halotolerans. Next base: position 95,793 of record NZ_JBCNTJ010000017.1, on the reverse strand, counting down.
GAGCGGGCTTGCTCGCGAAGACGGCGGCACCGTCAACATTGATGTCGCTTGATGCACCGCCTTCGCGAGCAAGCCCGCTCCCACAGGGTTCAGTGCTTGACCCAGAGATTCAGTCAAGAATCAGATGCGGCAGGAACCGGCTCGAATCCTTGGTGATCAGGCTGTTGTCTTCCCGCACGCCGATGCCGGCGGCCTGGTCGCCGATGACCCAGGAGCCGATCAATGTGTAGCTGTCGCCAAACTTCGGCAACGGGGCGAATTCCTGGAGGATGAAGGGGGCGTCGGTGTAGGGGCCGTCTTCTTTGACGATCAGGCCATCAGCGGTTTGCAGCTCGATGTTGGCGCCTTCCCGGGAAAAGAACGGTTTGCGGACCCAGCCCTTGGGGACGGCTTTACTCGAGTCAGTGTCGAGATGGGCTGCCAATAAGTTCGGGTGACCTTTGTTGAATTCCCACAGCAACGGCAGGATGCCTTTGTTGGAGATGATCGATTTCCAGGCCGGCTCGAAAAACTGCGTGTCACTCTGGGCAATCGCCGCACCAAAAGGCTCGTGGAAGATGAACTCCCAGGCATGCAGCTTGAACAGGTGCGGGATCCAGCGATCTTGCAGATCGACGAAACGCCCCTCACCGGTAAGGCCGATGTCCTCGATATCGATGTGCCGCGATTCGATGCCGATTTTTTCCGCGATCAGGCGCAAGTAGTCGGTGGTGCCCTTGTCTTCGATCGAGTCTTTCATCGAGGCGAAGTAAAAGGGTTGCTTGAGTTGCAGTTGGGTAAAGACCTGATGCAGCTTGGTGTCGATGCTGTTGAACTGGTCGGCATGCCCGGGCAACAGTCCGCGCTCGATGCATTGCTCCAGCCAACCCCACTGAAACGCCGACGCCTCGTACAGGCTGGTCGGCGTGTCGTAGTTCAGTTCCAGCAGCTTGGCGGGGCCGCTGCCGTTGTAGGAGAAGTCCATGCGCCCGTACAGATGCGGATGCCCTTCGAGCCATGAGGTGCGAACCATGTCGAAGAACGGCGCGGGAATACTCAGACGCTCCAGCAGCTCTTCGCTCTGAACCACGCGGGCCACCAGGTCCATGCACATCTCATGGATCTCGGTGGTCGGGTCTTCGAGATCGTCTTCGATCTGCTTGAGCGTGAACTGGTAGTACGCGCTCTCGTCCCAATAGGGTTCGTCGTCGATGGTGTGGAACAGAAAGCCGAGACTCTCGGCGGTCTGTTTCCAGTCATGACGTTCGGCGCAATGGACTTTCTTCATGACGCGCGTTCCTTAACTGCTCGATCGCCCGAAGCTGCTCGAGCCGCCCCAACCGCTGCGGGCGCTGGCTTTGCTGCCGAAACCGCCACGGGAGGTGGACGAAGCAACAGAGATCGGTTTGCTGGCGGAACGGACCGTGTCGGTGTAGTTGCCATACCTCGCCTGATTGGACTTGGTAAAGGTCGAGCCTTTGGAAATCCGCTGGGCGAGTGTTGAGGACGCGTAGTTGCCGCGATCATCGCGATAGCGGTAAACCGGTTGAGAGTAGTAGCTGTTGCGGTTGCTGCTCAACATGTTGCCGATCAGCAGCCCGGTCAGCAGGCTGGTGCCGGAGAACCCTGAGCCTTGCGCGTTGGCTTCGGAGGCCGGCAGTTGCGCCTTGGCCGCGTCCACCTGGGCTTGGGTGACCTGGCCATCGGCGGTCAGTTCGAAACCACCCAGCCTGGGGATGAACTGACCGGTGGAATCCTGTTGGCACCAATCGGCAACAAAGTCGGCATCACAATCGGCCTGGTTGCTGTACGCCGGCGCGATGCGGCGATGCTCGGCCATGGCGGTCATGTAGGCGTCGGAGCAAACGTCTACCGGGAGTTTTTCATCGGCACATTGCTGCACGGACTGGAAGTTGTACTTCTTCTGTACCGGGTAGGTTTTCTCCGTCGGGCCGCAGCCTGATATCGCCATGGCGACCGACGCGGCCAGCGAAAGCTGGACGTACTTGCTTCGTTTCATCGGGATCTCCGTGGCGCAATCAGTTCGTGGAAGGCGTCATGCACGCGGCGTTCAGCATGCCGACGCTGATGGCCACTGCCGCGATATAAATGCCCGCGGCGATTTCACCCTTTTTAATGCGTTCAGAGGCGCCTTTGAGCACCAGACTGGTCACCAGGAACGCCAGCAGTTGCACGAACGCTGCGATCACGGCCCAGACAACGAAGTCCAGAAGGCTGATGGAATAGGCAATCACATTGCTGGCCGGGATGGCGAAACCGATGATGGCGCCGCCCAGCGCGATGGCGGCGGCCACGTTGCCCGAACGGATCAGTTCGAACTCTTTGTGCGGCGTGATCCGGGTGTAGATGAACTGGTACAGCGCGAACAGCACGGCCGCACCGAGGATGTACAGCACAAACCCGAGCACGGCGCCTTTGTTCAGGGAAATGGAGAGCGCTTCAAGCATGGACTTCTTCCTTTTTTAAAAAGTGTTCAGGTCAGTGGTGTACAGCGAAATGCCCAGCGACGTGCTCAGGGCGACGAAGCCTTCGGAGTCCTCTTCGACGGAGAACAGCAGGAATTCCCGGCGATCCGTCAGGCCGATGTCGCGGGAATACAACATCGAATGATGTTCCATGATGTAGGACTCGTCTAAACCGCTTACGCTCTCGCTCAACGCCACCAGCTCTGTCTGGCCAGCCTCGGTGCCCCATTCGCGGGTGTACTCGACGCCGTCGTAGGTGTACGTCGGCAGGCCAATCAGGCTTTCTGGGCCGGCGAGGCGGCGCAACTCCTCTTCTGTGTTGATCCCGACGCAGCTGAGGTAATTGAACAGGATCACCGACTCGACCTGACCGTAGACGTCGCCTCTGGTGTGCACTTGCAGCCAGTAGTCTTGGTCGTTCATGTAGTAGCGCAACAGCCAGTTCGACTGCCAGAGGTCGATGATGCCCAGGCCCCATATCTGTAGGTTGCCTGGGACGACCACGGTGCTGTTGCCGTCGAACAACAACTTGAGCGTGGGATCGAACATGATCTGCTTGCCGGAGGCCAGGCCCAGGGGCCCGGTGGCAGACCAGAGATCGCCGGCTGTCGTGTTCGCGTTCGGGGTCTCAAGCCCCATCAACCGATTAAACCACCCCATGGGAAATTTCCTTGAGACGCGCGGAGGCGATGTAGAAGAGTTCTCCGCCCACGACGCGGGTGGCGCCGGGCGGGTTGATCGACGGCTGGCGGGCACCCTTGGCGCGGTAGCCGATCAGCGTAGCGTTGTGCTGCTCTTTCATCCGCGCATAAAGGTCGCCGAACGTCGCTTCAAACGCCTCGGGTAGCTTCATCAGGTACTGGGTGGCGCCTTGGCCGACACAGAGCAATTCATTGATGACCACGGACGAGCCCGGGTCCTGGGAGGCACGCACCAGCATTTCGATGGCCATGCTGGAGGTGCATTCCAGGCTCGGCGCATAAGCGCTGGCGAGGGCGGCGATTTCGCTGTCATTGAAGTGCGCGACCACATGCCCGGCGGGCCCCAATTGATTGACCGCCAGCACGGTGGCCAGGGTCAGGTCGTCGGAATGGGTTCGCACCAGCACGCGTTCGGCACCCGGCACGCCGGCACGCTGCAACAGCGCGACGGAGGACAGGCTGTCGCCCTTGATGAACGATGCCTTGCCGGGCATGGGGTTTTCTTCGAGATCGCAATCGCAGATGACGATCAGGTTGTCATTGGAGGTTTCGTCCTGCAGCAGCAACTCGATGACCCGTTCGCTGGAGGCGCCCTCCCAGCCGATGAGAACGGTGTGGCCGGTCTTGCCGGTGAAATCGCCTTTGCCCTTCATGCCTTTTCTCCATACATCAATGACGCTGCTGGTGGTTTTGCCGATGACCGTCGTCAACAGGGCAATGCCCCCGAGCATGATCCAGGTCGCCACGAAAATTCGCCCGGCGGATGTCTGTGGCAACAGATCGCCATAGCCGACGGTGAGGGTGGTGGTGAGATAGAAGTAGATAAACGTGGCGGCAGCGATGAGGTGCTGTTCGCCCAGCAGCACCAGGCCGATCCAGGCGATGGACAGGTGCACGCCCAACGCAATTGACAGGCCCGCCCAGCCGAACCGATGGAAGAAGGACGAGGCGTAGGTTCGCAGTAAAAGGAAAATCGACATTTCGTCCCTGACTCCGTGGGTTCATTCCTGGCGACGTCATCGCACGGGCATCGGAGTGCTCAAGTGCGGTCACGGGGCAGCATTAAACCTGCTGCGCGGCTTGGATAGAAGAGCTTTGGTGACAATAAATCCGGGAATTTTCAGGAAAACAGGACTAAGACACAAAACCTGAAGCGGAACACAAAACCCTGTGGCGAGGGGATTTATCCCCGCTCGGCTGCGCAGCAGCCCCAATAACAGCGAACTCCACCCAAATGACACACCGAGGGAGTCATATTTCAGGGCTGCTTCGCAGCCCAACGGGGATAAATCCCCTCGCCACAAGGTCTGTGCCTGGCTGCCTTGACCGGTCTTCATCAAGGCAAAGCCCAGCCGATCACTCAGCCGATTTTTTCTTCAGGCGTTCCAGAATTGCATTAGCGCTGCCTTCGTTCGGCGTAATGCCGGCATCGCGCAGTTTGCGCTCCAGGTCGTTGCCGGTCGAAGCCTCGGCCAGTTCGTCCTGGGCTTGCAGTTCAGCGGCACGTTGCTGTTGCTTGGCCTGCAGGCGGTTGAGCGTACCGACGGCAGTTTCCAGCTTGCCATTGGCGCCGCCGCTGGCAATCGAAGCACTGACCTGGGCTTTCTGCACGCTCTCACGGGCCTTGGCCATGTCCACTTGCTGACGCAGGCTTTTGATCCGGCTTTCGGCCTTGGTGATGTCTTTGCGCATGTTGTCCGCATAACCACCGAATTCGGTCGCGTGCTTCTGCTCGGCGTCCAGTTCGTTGGTCAGGGTCGAAATGGCTTCGGCCACTTCCAGCGCCAGGTCTTCGCGGTTGGCCTGGATCGCGGCCAGGGCCTTGGCTTCCAGGTCCTTGATCTTGGCGTTGTACTCGCCGACGCGATCAGTCGCCAGCTTGTGCTTGGCCATGATGGTGACCAGTTCACGCTTGGCGTTGGCCAGCGCGCTGTCGGCATCGCGGATTTCCTGGTCAAGGATGCGCAGGGCCTGTTGGTCGACGATCGACTCGCCGACTTCGTTGGCACCGCCACGCAGCGCGGTGAACAATTTGCTCCAGATGGACTGAGTCATTGGATGGTTCCTGTTCCCGAAAAATTAGATGAAAAAACGTTCGAAGGCTTCGCTGGCGCGCTGAACGTTGTCGACGAGGGTTTTAACCTCGGTCACGACGTTGGTCAGGCTGGAGTCGGAACTCAGTGCGCCAAACATGTTGTAGACAATCTGCCCGTTGGGCATGGACTCGATACCGATCGAGGACAGCGGGAACATTTCCCGGCTGCGCAGCACGGCATCGTTGAAGGCCGCGACGTCGTTGATCGACTCGACATCCACCAGAACGGTGTCGACGATGATCTGATCCCCCACCACGGCGATGTAAATAGGCAAGCCGCCGAAATCGTTCATTTCCAGCTTGATACTGGACTCGGAGCCTTGAACAAGGGAAAGCGTGATGTCGTTCGCCACCACTTCGTCGAGGGCCTGAAGGGCACTGAAGAGGCGATCAATGTTCCAGTTGTTACCTGCGCTCATGTAATTCTCCGACATGAATGAGCCAGCCAGAATCGGTTGGCGTAGCTGTTTCTCCATCTGCTTGAGCAGGCTCCGGTTTTCGGGAAGCACCCAAGCCTCGTGTTTCACATACCCGGCGGCACTCAAGCCCGCGCGCATCTGCTTCATGTAAAAGCTGGATGGTTTTTTCACGGACGGCTTCGAGCGCTCTCCCTTGCGGCTCGCTGAATCGGTAGCAGACCCCGCAGGATCTGTTGGAGAGCGACTGTTCATGGTGCTGACCTCACTGCGAAAAAAACTCACGCGTGAGAAACACTACAGGGAATGCCTACTGCCCTCAATAGCTCACGCGTGAGATTTTTTAATTGTCACAAATGCCGATCAACCCTGTGGACGCAAAGCTCACCCCAGTTTTTTGGGGTGTTCACAAACCCGCAGTCCACCACAGATCCAATGTGGGAGCGGGCTTGCTCGCGAAGGCGGCGGGTCAGCTTGCATTGATGTTGAACGTACTGTCGTCTTCGCGAGCAAGCCCGCTCCCACAGCCCCCAGGTTGACATCTTGTTGATAGCGCCTAGGGGTAACTGAAGCTCTTGACCAACATCAACTCCCCCGCCGTGCGCATCGGCACCACGAAAGTTTCCATCTTCTCGCTGGGCGTGCCCTCTTCGGTGATGACGGTGATCTGCGCCGTGGTCAGGGCTTGTGCCGCTTGTTGCGCGCCGTCTTCGTCACTGCGATAACCGCCGCCGTAGTAGTTCACGTACACCAGGTACTGGCCTTTGATCGGCGCGGGCATGGCGATGATTTCCGGGCCGTAGCCGGTGGTGACGTCGACGTCGAGCGCGGCACCGTTGGGCACGACGCGGTCGCCGTACCAGATGTGGGCGCCGTCCGGGGTGACGAGGTGCAGGTCCAGGTCGGTGCCGTCGCTGTCCCAGTTCAGCAAGACCCGCAGCTTGGCCGGGGTGGCGCCGCCGCTGGTGTTAAGGAATTGGGTGCGGTGGCGTTGCTGGCCGTCAGGGCTGCGCACTTCGACGCTGTTGCTGCCGTTGGGGAATGAAAACGGTCGGTCGAAGCGGCCTTCAGGGTCGAGTTTCAGCGGCAGGGTCACGCCGTTGATGATGAGTTTGCCCGGCTCGTTGCTGTCCTTGGGCGCACCTTTGATCTGGCCGCTGATGCGGGCGGTATTGGCTTGGCCCTGGGGCGTGTTGACCGACGAGGCCGGGTAGTTGACGGTCTGGCGAAAGTTTTCTCCTTCACCGCCCGGCGCGCCGCTGCGCCAGCCGCCGACCGGGGTGTCGAGTTTGATGCCATCGCCGGCAATGGCTGGCGGCAACACGGCCAAAGCGCAGAGCAACAGCCAGGCCTGTGGATAACGGAGTGTCATGGTCTATTCCAGCAAAAGGTGACGGGCAAGCCCTTCGATGTAGGTTTCGTCCTGGCCGTTGGGATGAGCTTCAAAGGCCAGGTGCAAGTATTCGTGGGTCAGATCGAGGCGGTCTTGCAGCGACAGCACACCGCGCACGTAGATGCGCCGGCGTTCGCGGTCGACATAGGGCCGGCCAAAGGCGACACGGCAGACGGCGAAAGCACTGATTTCGTTGTACCCCACCTCACCTGCCAGCCGGGGGCGCCAGCCGCGTCGCTGTTTCAACAGCCAGTCCTGGGCGGCGGGCAGCGCTTCACAGGACGCCACTGGATTGTCCCAGCGGCTGAGGCTGGCACGCGGGTAGGCATGCAGCAGGATGGCGTCGTAGCGCTGGCCCGCGTTGGCTTGCTCCACGGCTTGCGCCCAGGACAGTTTGTCCGGGCCGGCTTGGTCAGAGTGGTAGGTCACGTCGGTGCCGGCCAGCACCAGATCGCTGGTCCAGGCAGCGATGGCGCGGGTTTGCGCCGCCGCCGGACGCGGGGCGACGCGCTGGCGATGACTGCTGTCATCGATGCTCAGGCAATCACCGTTGCGCTGAGCGTTTTGCAGCAGGTAACTGCGGATCGCCACGGCCAGGGCCTTGGCCGCTTCGGCAGGTTCAGCCTTGGCTTCACGCTGCAGGACCCGGGCGACGTACTCTTCGCGATCCAGTCGCGCCACCAGCTTGCCGGGCAACAGGAACAGCTCGCCGTCGCTGTGGATATCCAGTTGGTTGCCGTTGGCGAATTCGACACGGTAATCGCCGCGCAACGGACCTGGGGTGGCCGGCCGGTCACCGGCCATCACACGTTGCAGGGGATACCGGGCAAACAGGTCCACCTCCACGCATCGCCCCGTTTCCGCCGGCCAACGGGACGGCAGTGCCGCCGCCAATCCATCACCGTAGGCCTTCAATATCTGCTCGCTGGTGCCACGCCCACCGGCCCACACCGGCGTGCCGTCGGCCAGCCAACCGGCAAAACCGCCCTGGCGCGATGACGGGTCCTGCTCCCCCAGCCAGCTCCAGGTCTTGACCCGCAGACGACTGCCCAATTGGCCGACGAGACGCCCATCCGCTGCGTTGAGCACCACGTCCAGCAGCACCCGACGAGCCTGATCCTGAGCCGGTAGCATCGCCAGTGCCTTGAGCAGTTCAGCCACGCGAACCTGTTTTTGCGGTTGCAGGCTCGGCAGGTCAAGCAGCCACGACGGCGCTTGGCGGGCCTGCCAGTACTCACGCCAGTTCGAATCCGAAAGCCCAAGCCGCTGCGGCTCGAAATACAGGCCGCAGGATTTCACCAACGCCTGATCGCGACCGATGCTCTGCCCGGCGCTACAGCAATAGACTTCCTCTTTGGACTCACCGCGACACTCATAAACCGGCTCATGGGCATCGGTATCCACCAGCCACGCGTAGACAAACAGCTTCCACACGCTGCCCAACGGCGCCTGTAAGGACTCGGGCAATGGCTGGCGATCCAGCACCTGTGTCTGGCTCACTCGCAGCAGCTGGTCGTCGAAGGCCAGGCGCAACGGCTCCTCCTGCGCTGTGGCCAGCGCAGGTATCAAGCACAACAGCCACCAGGCCCAAGGTCTGCGCATGTCAGTTGACCGTGACCTGACCAAGCGCTGGTTTCTGTTCCCGAGCCTGATGCTGTGGCGCATAGACCTGAGTGAAGCGCACCGGCGGCAAGGTGAACTGGCCTTTCTGGGAGAAGCGCACCAGATGCCGCAGGCGCAGCTCGCCACTGAGGGCGTCCAGCGGCACCGCGTAACCCATCTGGCCCGGCTCGAAGCGGGCCTTCTCCAGGGCAGTCGGTTCGCTGCCGGCTTTGCCCAGTAGCTGGATGCCCCAGGTGGTGCGCTCCACATCGGCACCCGGCGGCAGCGGCACTTCGAGCATGCCGTAGCGCAGCGGCGTAGACACCTTGCTGTTGATGATCACTTCATCCAGATAAAGGCTGTCGCTGGACAGCGGCTTGTTGCCCACGGCTTCGAGCTTGAAGGTGAAGGCCTCGTCACCCGGCACCAGACGGGACAAGCGCCGGGTGATGGTCACCGCCATCGGCGCCACCGGCGCTTGCTGGCTCTGGTAGCTCAATGCCGCCTGCAGCGGGCGCTCCTCGGCACCGCTGAGGGTCAGCAGGGTCGGTAGCTGCGCGCCCTGCCATTGCCAGTAAGTTTCACCGGTGGCGCCTTGCCGGGCCTTCCAGCCTTCGCCCGGGGTCAGTGCCACGGCGGGCGCAGCCTGTTCGATGCTACGTTGCAGCCAGGTCAAGGCCAGGGCCCGTTCAAGGGTGGATTGCTGCGGCAGCAGACGCTCGAGCAAGGCCTTGGCACGCGCCTGATCGAAACTTTGCAGCGACAGGCTCAAGGCCTCGACGAACGGCTGGGAGCTGACGTCCAGTTGCTGTTGTGCGGCGTCGAGTTGGTTGCTGAAGGCCTCCGGCAGCGGCACCTTCACCTGCAGGGCGAGGGAAGCGGTCAACGCGCGCGCGCTGGCCAAGCCCAGGGCCGAGTCCGGTGCGCTCATGACCAGGCTGTCTTCGCCACTGTCCGTCACGCTCGAACCGCTGCCCTCGCCTGCTTTCGCCAGATCGTCCATCAAGCCGCTGAGCAAGGTGTTCACCGGCAGTTGCATCTGTTTGGCGAACGACAGGATCAGCGCACGCTGCAGCAACGGCGTATCGCCGGCCTGTTTGGCGTAGACCTCCAGCACCCGTTGCCAGTGCTCCGGCGGCAGGCTCAGGTCCAGGGCCTGGCTGGCGTGCCAGTCAGCGTAATAGGCATAGGCCGTGAGGAACGCATCCGGTTCGCCCACCTGGCCCCACCAGGTGAAGCTCGCCGCAGGCCCGGCCATTTGTACCAGGCGCAGGCGGCTGTTTTGCATGATCAGCCGCAAGCGATCGCGAACCTGCGGGTTCGCCGTCAGGGTCGGGTAGGCGATGCTCAACGGCAGTAGACGACTGGCGGTTTGTTCGACGCCACCGTAGGGGTAGCTCAACAAGTCATCCAGGGCCGAACGGAACAGCGCTTGCGGGCTGTCGTCCAGGCGCAGGCGGATATCGCTGGCATCAAGGGGCAGGCTCAGCGGTGTGTCGCCGCTCGCCACGTCAAGGCGCTGGCTCTGGGTGACTTGCCAACCGTTGCCAATGGCATTGAGCTGAACGGCCAGGGTGTCCTGGGTTTCACCGTTCACCTGCAACTGCACGTTCAAGTCCCCGTTGCTCAGCTCCAGAGACGGTAGCGCCAGATAGTTGATGCCGTGCTTCAGGTCCGCCACCACGCGCTGTTCAGTACCGGCGTAACGGATCAGCAACTCGGCCTTCAATGGCTGTTCGGACTGGCTGAAAGCGAACAGGCCCATTTGCGGTTTGTCACCGCTGCGGAACCGGGTCGGGCCGCTCCACTTCAGGTACAGCGGTTTCTCTGAACCGATGAATTGCTTTTTCTGCCCCACCTGGCCGTCGTCGGCGATGGCCCGGGCCGTGATACGCCAGCGAGTCAGGGAGTCCGGCATCTTGAAGGTGAAACGGGCCTTGCCGTTAGCGTCGGTGACCAGTTCCGGTTGCCACGCGGCAGTGTCGACGTCTTCCCGACGAGGCCGCTCCAGCACTTTTACACCGCGCTCGCTGCGGTTGGCCTTGCCCGGCGCACCGGGGCTACCCGGCAGGGCCACGTCGTAGCTGATGAACGACAGGCTGGCGCTGGTACGCACGTTGTTGCGACGCGGATGGTAGAAAAACTGATCGATGGTCGGCGCCACTTCCGGTTGCAAGGCGTAGATCATTTCATCCACGACACTGACGGTCAGGTGCGCGGGGATCGCCTTGCCGACGAACTGGGTGCTCAGGTCAACGGTCACCGTGTCGCCAGGCCGATAAGTGGCCTTGTCGGTCACGATGGCGACGTCGATTTGCGGCGCGACCACCTTGATACCGGCGTTCTGGAAGCTGTATTGGCCGCCCTTGGTGTACAGCACCGAGAAGGTCAGGTTTGGCGCAAAAGCGTCCTTCACCGGGATGCGCGCTCGGTATTGAGTGTCGCTGAGCTTTTCCATCTTCAGCCAGTCGCCGCCCTTGGACAGCAGCGCCGTGGCCTCGACCTTGTCTCGCTCAAGCGACAGCAGCGCATCGCTGACCGGCTCCGGGAAAGTGATCAACGCCAGGGCTTCGTCACCGGCCTGGTACTGGGCTTTGTCGAGGACGATCTCGACCGTGCCCGGCACGGCTTTGATGCCTTCGCCGGTCACTGAATGGCCGGTGGCGCCAATGACTCGACCGTGGTCGTCCTTGAGGGTCAGGTTGTAGGTGCCGGGGCGCTCGAAGGTCAGGCTGAAGCCTTTGTCCTTGGCCGCCAGTTTGCCTTCGCCGGCGGTCTGGTCTTCCAGCCGCACCCAGGCGTAGCTGCCCGGTGTCACGGCGTTGCTTTGCGCGGTGCCACCCTCGTGGGTGTAACTGAACGAGACGTTCTCGCCGGCGGCGCTGAAACGCTGGGGCGCACTCAGGCGAAAATTCGCCGCGCCACGGTCGATAAGGATTTCCTTGGTGGCTTTGACCCGATACGCCGCGCCATCGCTGGCAAACACAGTGAGCGTATAGCGGCTCGGTTTGTCGGCGGCCGGCAGTTCGAGGTTAGCGTTGCCCTTGGCATCAGTGGTCACTTCACTGCTGGTCAGCTCCACCGGGAATTGCCCCAGGTATTGCAGCTCGTTATCCACCATCGACAGTTGCTGGGCCCGCAGGCTCAGGCTCACCTTGGCGTTGGCCACCGGTTTGCCGTCCGGGTACAGCAGCACGAGCGCGCCCTTGACCGGCTCGCCGGTGCGGTAATCCTGCTTGGCGAGGTTCAGCGCGATTTCGAAGTGCGGCTTGATGTATTCGGCCACGCGAAAGGCACTGCTGTAGAGCTGGTCCTTGTAGCTGAAGCGCAACTCATAACCACCGGCCACGGCGTTTTCCGGCAACTGGAAACGGCCTTGGGCACCGGCCTTGGCGTCCAGTTTCAGCGCCAGGGTTTGCAGCTCGGTGCCGGTGGCATCCAGCACGCTGAGATTGACGTCAGCGGCCGTCGGCTGCACCGAGTCCCGGGCATTCTTGAATTCACGGCCGACGATTTTCAGCGACACCCAGTCCCCCGGCCGATACAGCGGCCGGTCGGTGAAGGCGAACAGCTTGGTGTCGTAGATTTCGCTGTCGTAGTAGAAGTTTTCCGAGACGAATACCCCGCCCTCCTCGTCCTCGCCGATGACGAACGAACGCTCCGGGCTGACGTGCTTGAGGCGCAGCAAGCCGTCTTCATCGGTGGCGCCGCTGCTCATCACGCCCAGGCCATCGGTCCACAGTACGTTGACCTTGGGCACCGAACGACCTTCGTGTTTGCGCGCGGCCCAGACCAGCAGTTCGTCCCCGGCGATCTTGCTCACCGCCACGGTGTTGGAGACAAAGACCATGGTGGTAGCCCGGTATTTACCGATCAGCGCTTCGACCAGATACAGCCCCGGTTTCAACTGGCCCAGCGGCACGTAGACGTTGCCCGGCGCGACACTGATGAATTCACTCGACGAACCCGCCAGGTTGACCCCCGCTGGCGGCTGGATCGGCTTGGCCTGCCACAGCGGATAACGGAACTGGCTGACCACCGGCAAACCCGGAATCAAGGCGAACTGTGGTTGCGCATCGTAGGGCGTCGGCGCGGCGATGGCGCTGCCCATTTTCAGTTCCGGCACTTGCTCGGTGACTTGCTGACGCGACTCGTAGGAAAACGCCCGCTGCATCACCCGACGGGATTTGCGGTACCAGTTGTCCCATAGGTACGCCAGGGTGTTCGACAGCCCTTCGCCCTTGAACTGGCCGTCGCTGACCACCCGGTGCAGGTTCTTCTGACGCTTGAGGAAATCCAGCGGTTTTTCGATGCGATAGACGCGGATATCGGCGCCGCCATACGGCTCCATGCGGAATTTCCGATAGTCGCGACCCGGCGCTTCGAGGCGGACCATGGCTTGCTCGTCGCTGGCAAAACTGCTGTCGGCCAGCAGGAAGAAGCTTTCACCGGCCAACGGCGTGTAGCCGCTGGGCTCCACCGTGTCTTCGGCATGGACGATGGGCGCCAGCAACAAGGCGAACAGCAGGGGCAGTTTTGAACACAAGCGCAGCATGCGGGCACCGGTCATTGGGAGAGAAAGTTGAGTCGATAGACGCCGATGAAGTTGGGGTTGGCTGCGTCGGGTATCCATCGGGTGTCCTTCCAGTTCATGAGTTGCTGCAGGCTTGCCGAGCGCATGCCGTTGTCGGTTGGGGTGGTGGTGCCGGTGTGGTAGGCGATGTGGCGGCCCATCCAGATCATCAGGTGCTGGTCATCGCCCTGATCGAAGAACATCAGGTCGCCCGGACGGGCCTGGGTGACGTCCCGGCTCACCAGATGGCTGTTGAACTGGATCAGTTTGATGGCGTTGACGTAGGGCCCGACCTTGCCGCCGCCCTGTTGCCATTGCTGCGCCAGACGTCGCTGGGCGTCGCTCAACTCAAGCTCTGGCGGCAGGTAGCGATTGGACAGGCCATTGCTGCGCAACCACTTCTGGTCGTGGACTTTCAGCGCTTCATTGGCCGCAAAGCGCACCAGCCCGGCGCAGTCCTGTTGATACCAGCGCGGGCTTGGGCCTTTGGTCAGTTGTTCCTGGGCGATACGCACGAACCAGGCGCGAAAGACCTTCGATTGCTGCACATCCAGCGCGGGTGTCTGAGCGGCAAACGCCGGCCCGCCCAGCAGCAGCGCCAGCATCAACACCCATCCGGGGCGACGGATCAACCCGATCACAGCGCTTTCCATTCCAGTGGCAACCACTGCCAGTGACCGTCCGGCTCGCTGCCTTCAGGCAATGTCAGGGCGTATTTGCCGTAGCCGCCCAGGGTGCGCAGCTTCGGAATCAGGTAGGTTTGCGCGGCGTTGTAGAACACCGGTTCCATGTCCTGGGGCAAGCTGTCGAGGGTCTCGCGCTGCATCAGTTGCGCCATGGCATCCGGGCCGAAGTAGACCGGCATCAGCAGGTCCTTGGGCACCACGTCGGCCATGGGCGGGAAACGCTTGTCGAGGGTGCCGAGGGCCTTATCCACCAGTTTGTCGTCAAGGGAAAACAGCAGGGTCGAACCGTGCCGCGCCAGGCTGACTTGCATGAACGCCTTGCCGGTAATCGCCTCGGGCTGCGCGGCCTCCTTGGCCGGATAGGGGCCGAAGTTGGAGCTGACCTGACGTTGCCAGCGGTGCATCGGGCCTTCCTGTGTTTCAACAACCGGAAACGCATGTTCGGCGACATTGTTTTCGTAGGCGCCCACCATCGAACCGAACAGCTTGCCCAAGTCGGCATCGAGCTTGCCGCCGTCATCGTTCAGGTTCGCCACCAGCAGTGGTGTGTACAGCCGCGAATCGGCGTACCAGCACAGTCCCGCCGCGCCGGCCATGTGCTCGATCATGGCCTGGGCCGCGCTGTCGTCGGCACCGAGTTTCACCAGCAACGGTTTCTGTTGTTCGGCGGCCAGAGGCAAGGCGACGCAAGCGCTGGCGCCCATGGGCATGGCTTGCCAGATGGGCTTGAAGTCGAAGTCTGGCTGGTCTTCCAGCTCGTCCATGGCCAGGAAGCTATGCCAGCCCTTGTCGTCCATGTCGAAACGCAACCCGGCGAAGTTCGGAATGAAACGCTGATAGCCCATGGCGAGCACGCTGGCATTGACCGAGATGCGTTGCTTGACCTCAGGCGCCTTGGGCAGCAGACCGAAGGCTTCGGGGAAGAGTTTTTCACCGGCCAGCAACGCTTCGAGGGCCTGGGTCGAGACCATGCCCGGTTCGTCGGTGGGGCCACTTCCCAAGTCGTAGAGCCTGGTCGGGTTGGACAACACCACCAGCTTGTCGCCATGAGACGCGAACACCAGGGCTTTGCTGGCGTTATAGGTGAGTTGATAGACCGGCACCACGTCGCCGGCGACTTTCATCTCACCAAGCTGGCTGAGTTGCGAATCATCCAGCGCCACTTTTGCCAGCGGCTCCAGCACCTTGGCCAGGCCACCGCGATCCATCACCAGCAGAAAATCCTTGAGCCGCCCGTCGGCGCCGCGCCATAGCGCTACGTCGGCCGGCTGGTCGAAAAGCTGCTCGATCAGGCTGTCCTGCAGTTTGAGGTCATGCTCGTAGATGATCCGCCGTAGGCTGCCGATCAACCCGAGGCGGTCGGCATGGGTTTCGTAATAGAAGACGAAGTCCTCGGTGAGCGTAGCCTTGAGGAACGGCACCGCCAGCAAGTCCTTGGGCAGTTGGCTCAGGGAATGGGCCTCGAGCAGACCGTCGGGGCGGCTCAGGCCGAGTTTTTCCAGGGCCAGTTCCATGGGCGGCGCCTTGGGCTTGGTCATGAACCAACCCAGTCCGGCAGCGACACCGGCCACCAGGCACAGCCCGATCAGCAGCGCCGGCCAGCGGCGCGCGGGTTTGGCGGCAGGAGTCGGCACGGTCGGGGAAGCAGTGTTGTCGCTCATATTCACAAGGGCCTGTTCATCCGTGGAGCGTTAGTAGTTGAAAGTCTTGACCAGCAACAGATCGCCGATGGCGCGCAGGGGCACGACAAAGGTTTCGCGTTTTTCATCGACCGTGTTTTCGTTGAGCACCAGGTTGATCTGCGAGGTGATCACCTCGTTCTGGTTGCTGGTTTCTTCGAAGTTGTAGCCACCGTTGCCGTAGTTACCCCAGTAGTTCACGTAGACCAGGTAGGTGCCGTGCATCGGCGCGGTCATGGTGAACATCTCGGGACCGGGGCCATCGACGCCGTCGGGGTCGAGGCCGCCGCCGTTGCTCAACGCCGGCCGGCCGAAGAACGCATGCTGGCCGTCGGGAGTGACGATGTGCAGGTCCAGTTCGGCCTTGGGATCGTCCCAGCCCAGCACCACGCGGATCTGCGCCGGGGTTCGCTGGTTGTTGGCTTCATAGAACTGCACGCGTTTGAGGGACTGGCCTGCGGAGCTGCGTACTTCGACGCTGTTGGAGCCAGCACCAAAGGCATACGGCCGGGCGAAACGCCCTTCGTCGTCGGTATAGAGATTCAGTGGATTGCCGTTGACCGCCAGGCTGTGGGGCGCACGGGCCGTGCCCATGGCCTTGAGCCGGCCCTCGATCATCGTGCGATTGCGCTGCACGCCTCGGTCGATGGGCGGCGTGGGGTAGGCCACGCGCGGGTTTTCAGTGCGATCGAGCAAGCCGCTGTAACGCCAGCCGCCCACGGGCTCCGACAGCTCGGCGGCAGGCTCGGCCCACGCCAGCGGCGCGCCCGTCAGCACGATCAACAACGAAAGAAAACGCATGTATGCCTCCTGCCATGCATGACGCAACCCGGCGCCCTTCCTCGGCGCTGCCTATCTTTGTTCGGGTTACGTCTGAAGGCCCCGCCACAAGAGGCCCGTAGATGCGCCGAAGGTTAGCGATTCGGCGGATTATTCACAATCAGGCAACGCGCGATTCTGTGTGGGAAATCACGTACTGAGGGGGGGCGTGAGCCGAATAGGGAGCTTATTCGGCTCACCAAATGAGCCGAATAGAGTTATTATTCGGCTCATCAACCTTTGGACAGGACTTATGACCCCCTACTGGATCTGGCAACAGCCCGACTGGCCCGACTTTCGCTGGCAAGCCGAGGTATTGGCGCCACTGCTGCGCGAATGCGTGCAGGCCCAAGGCCAATTGCTGGGCATGACCAGCGTCGTCACGACTTCGCTCAGTGCTCAAAATGAGCTGGACGCGCTGCTGCAAAACATCGTGACGTCATCGGCCATCGAAGGAGAGCAACTGAATGTGGGGTCGGTGCGCTCATCCCTGGCCCGACGCCTGGGCCTGGGGCAGGTGGGTGACAACCCGGTCAGCCAGCGTAGTGAAGGGTTGGCGAATCTGTTGCTGGACGCGACCCGGCACCTCGATCAACCGCTGACGCTCCAACGCCTGCTGGAATGGCACGAGTGGCTGTTTCCTGATCAGCCAAACGAGCTTGCCCACCGACAGATCCGTGTAGGCACGTTGCGCGGCGACGAGCCGATGCAAGTGGTTTCGGGCAGACTGGACCGCCCTACCGTGCACTTCGAAGCGCCTCCGCGCAAAGGACTCGAACAACAGCTGCAAGCATTCGTCGACTGGTTCGAAGCCAGCCGTCATCAGGCCGGACTCGATCCTTTGTTGCGTGCCGGTGTCGCTCACTTCTGGTTTGTCACCCTGCATCCATTCGACGATGGCAATGGTCGCCTGACCCGCACCCTCACCGACCTGGCGCTGGCTCAAGGGGAAGCCCAGGCCATTCGTTTCTATGCCATGTCTGCAAGCATTCTGGATGACCGTGCCGGTTACTATCGGATCCTGGAAACCAGTCAGAAAAACACCTTGGACATCACCCCCTGGCTGAGCTGGTTTCTGCAGACGCTGCAGCGCAGCCTCCAGCAGGCGATGAAGCGGATTGACAGCGTGTTTTGCAAGGCGAGATTCTGGCAGGTTCATCGCGACAGCGCGCTTACGCCTGAGCAAATCAAAGTTCTCAACCGTATGGTCGACGGCGGTGAGAAAGGCTTCGAAGGCGGCATCAGTGCAGCCCAATACCAAGCGGTGGCGAAAGTTTCCAAGGCTACGGCTACCCGCCACCTGTCGGAACTGCTGGAGAAAGGCTGCCTTGAACGAATGCCCGGTGGTGGACGCAGTACCCGTTACCGGGTCAGTTATCCGGTTGGCTGAAGGTGGGCAAAAGCCCACCGTCCCGCTTTGATTTATCCCACCCTGATTTGCCCCAATACCCCATGTCTGCTAGTGTCGCGCCCGTTTAACAGTCAACCGGAATCGCCGCCATGGCCCGCAAAAAAGCTGCACTGGACTTCGAACAATCTCTGGCCGACCTGCAAACGCTGGTCGAGCGGCTGGAGAACGGCGAGTTGTCGCTGGAAGACTCGCTGACCGCCTTCGAGCAGGGTATCGGCTTGACTCGCGACTGCCAGGCGGCGCTGGCCCAGGCCGAGCAAAAGGTGCAATTGTTGCTCGAGCGCGATGGTGAGCTGACCGAAGAGCCGTTCGACGCGGACCAGCCTGAATGATCGGCGCTTATCAGGCCGGCAGCCAGGCCCGGGTCAACGCGGCACTGGATAGCCTGTTCACCGCCCCAAGCCCTGAGCTGGCGCGTCTGTACGAAGCCATGCGCTACAGCGTGATGAACGGCGGCAAGCGCGTGCGGCCGCTGCTGGCCTATGCGGCCTGCGAGGCCTTGGGCGGCGCGCCGGAACAAGCCAACGGCGCGGCCTGTGCAGTGGAGCTGATCCACGCGTACTCGCTGGTCCATGATGATTTGCCGGCCATGGACGACGACGATTTGCGTCGCGGCCAGCCCACCACCCACAAAAAATTCGACGAAGCCTGCGCGATCCTGGCCGGTGACGGCTTGCAGAGCCTGGCCTTCAGCGCCCTGCTGGACCCGACCCTGAGCAACTGTTCAGCACCGATTCGCCTGGACATGGTCAGCGCCCTGGCGCTGGCGGCCGGTCCGGCCGGGATGGTCGGCGGCCAGGCCATCGACCTCGGTTCAGTGGGCCTCAAGCTGGATCAGAGCGCGCTGGAATATATGCATCGGCACAAGACCGGCGCCTTGATCGAGGCCAGCGTCAAACTCGGCGCCCTGGCCAGCGGTCGAGCCACGCCTGACCAACTGCAAGCCTTGCAGACCTATGCCCGGGCCATTGGCCTGGCGTTCCAGGTGCAGGACGACATTCTTGACGTCGAAAGCGATACCCAGACCCTGGGCAAACGCCAGGGCGCCGATATCGCTCGCGACAAACCGACCTACCCGGCCCTGCTCGGCCTCGACGCAGCCAAGGCCTATGCCCTGGAGTTGCGCGACCAGGCCCTGAGCGCGCTGCGACCCTTTGACGCGGCGGCCGAGCCGTTGCGCGAGCTGGCCCGATATATCGTCGAACGCCGTAGCTGATACCGGGTCAGACTGCGTATCGGCCAAGTTCCGGCCTACGCGTGGGCAGCTTGCGATGCATAAGGTAAACTGCCGCCTCTTTCTATACCTATAACGATTCGCCTGATGCCCACGACGTTTCAAGAGATTCCCCGCAAACGCCCGACCACGCCGCTGCTGGACCGCGCCAACACGCCGGACGGCCTGCGTCGCCTGGGTGAAGCCGAGCTGGAAACCCTGGCCGATGAGTTGCGCCTGGAGCTGCTCTACACGGTCGGCCAGACCGGTGGGCACTTTGGTGCCGGCCTTGGCGTCATCGAGCTGACGATCGCGCTGCATTACGTGTTCGACACCCCGGACGACCGGCTGGTGTGGGACGTCGGTCATCAGGCCTATCCGCATAAAATCCTCACTGGCCGCCGCGAACGCATGGGTACGTTGCGCCAGAAGGATGGCGTGGCAGCGTTCCCGCGGCGCTCCGAGAGCGAGTACGACACCTTTGGTGTCGGTCATTCCAGCACCTCCATCAGCGCCGCCCTGGGCATGGCGATTGCCGCCCGTCTGCAAAATAGCGAGCGCAAGGCGATTGCCGTGATCGGCGATGGCGCACTGACGGCAGGCATGGCTTTCGAGGCGCTGAACCACGCGCCGGAAGTCAACGCCAACATGCTGGTGATCCTCAACGACAACGACATGTCGATTTCGCGCAACGTCGGCGGGCTGTCCAACTACCTGGCGAAGATTCTTTCCAGCCGCACCTACGCCAGCATGCGCGAAGGCAGCAAAAAAGTGCTCTCGCGCCTGCCCGGCGCCTGGGAAATCGCCCGCCGCACCGAGGAATACGCCAAGGGCATGCTGGTGCCCGGCACGCTGTTCGAGGAGCTGGGCTGGAACTACATCGGCCCCATCGACGGCCATGACCTGCCCACCCTGATTGCTACCCTGCGCAACATGCGCGACCTCAAAGGCCCGCAGTTCCTGCACGTGGTGACCAAGAAAGGCAAAGGCTTCGCCCCGGCGGAAGTCGACCCGATCGGTTACCACGCCATCACCAAGCTGGAGCCGGTGGACGCCCCGGCCACCGCCCCGAAGAAGGCCAGCGGGCCGAAATATTCCGCTGTGTTTGGCCAATGGCTGTGCGACATGGCCGCCGCTGACCCCCGCCTGGTGGGCATTACTCCGGCGATGAAGGAAGGCTCGGACCTGGTGGCCTTCAGCGAACGCTACCCGCAGCGCTACTTCGACGTGGCGATTGCCGAGCAGCACGCCGTCACTCTCGCCGCCGGCATGGCGTGTGAAGGCGCAAAACCGGTGGTGGCGATTTATTCGACCTTCCTGCAGCGCGGCTACGACCAGCTCGTTCATGACGTCGCGGTGCAGAACCTCGATGTGCTGTTTGCCATCGACCGTGCAGGTTTGGTGGGCGAAGACGGCCCGACCCACGCCGGCAGCTTCGATCTTTCGTTCCTGCGCTGCATCCCCGGCATGCTGCTGATGACGCCGAGCGATGAAAACGAGTTACGCAAAATGCTCACCACCGGGCAC
The DNA here is from genome assembly GCF_039581215.1 of Pseudomonas halotolerans. Lineage (NCBI taxonomy): Bacteria > Pseudomonadati > Pseudomonadota > Gammaproteobacteria > Pseudomonadales > Pseudomonadaceae > Pseudomonas > Pseudomonas halotolerans. Next base: position 75,213 of record NZ_JBCNTJ010000017.1, on the reverse strand, counting down.
CTGTTCAATGGCCCGGCGGCGGTGCGCTACCCTCGCGGCAGCGGCCCTAACGCGACCCTGTCGACGGATCTCGAACCCATCGAAATCGGCAAGGGTGTGATCCGTCGCCAGGGCAAGCAGACCGCTCTGCTGGTGTTTGGCGTGCAACTGGCCGAGGCCCTGAAGGTCGCCGAAACCCTGGACGCCACCGTGGTGGACATGCGTTTCGTCAAACCGCTGGACGAAACCCTGGTGCGCGAAATGGCCGACAGTCACGAACTGCTGGTGACCGTCGAGGAAAACGCCATCATGGGCGGTGCCGGCGCGGCGGTCAGCGAGTTCCTGGCTCGGGAAAACATCCTCAAGTCGGTGCTGCACCTGGGCCTGCCGGACATCTACGTCGAACACGCCAAACCGGCGCAGATGCTGGCCGAATGCGGGCTGGATGAGGCAGGGATCGAAGGGGCGGTGCGCCAGCGGTTACGACTGCTGGGCCTCTGATTTTTCAAACAACGCAGAACCCGTGTGGGAGCGGGCTTGCTCGCGAAAGCGGTGTATCAGTCAATATCCAAGTCGACTGACACACCGCTTTCGCGAGCAAGCCCGCTCCCACACTGGTTTTGTGTAGAGCCAATATTCTCGGAATCACCATGAAGCTGCGCCTCACACTAGCCCTCTCCCTGCTACCCAGCACCGACCTGCTGGCCGACACCTTCGAACGCGACCAAGCCCTCAAGCTCCCCGACGTGGTCATCAGCGCCAACCGCCAGGTCGAAGCGCGCAACGACAGTAGCGCCGCCAACACGGTATTCACCCGTGACGACATCGATCGCCTGCAACCGGCCAGCGTCACGGACCTGCTCAGCCGCGTGCCGGGGGTGCAGGTGGCGCCGCTGGGCGGGCGGGGCAGCCTGCCGGGGATCTATATTCGCGGCACTAAATCGGCCCAGAGCCTGGTGCTGGTGGACGGCCAGCGCATCGGCAACTCCACCTCCGGCGACAGCAACTTGCAGCGCCTGAACATCAGCCAGATCGAACGGGTGGAAGTGCTGCGCGGTTCGCGCTCGGTGATCTACGGCGCCGACGCGGTGGGCGGGGTGATCCAGATTTTCACCCGCCGCGCGAACGAACGAGGCCTGCAACCGCGCCTGCATCTGGGTTTCGGTAGCCACCAGACCTGGGAGCGCAGCCTGGGCCTGTCCGGCGGCAATGACCAGACACGTTTCAGCCTCGGCGCCAGCCTGGACGAAACCGATGGGACCAATCGCACCCATGAATCCTACGCCAGCGACCGGGACGCTGACGCCAACCGTAACCAGTCCTTGAGCCTGAGTGTGAGTCATGAGCTCAACGCTGACCTGGAAGTGGGCCTGAACCTGCTGGATAACCGCGGTAAAAGCGAATACGACAATCCGTTCGGCCGCTTCGACCCGAACACCTTCGAGTCGCTGCCCCAGCAGCCCTACAGTGATTTCGCGGTGAGCAGTTTCAGCACTTATGTCGATGGGCGCATCACCGATGGGTGGAAATCACGCCTGGAACTGGGCCACAGCGAAAACCGCGAAAGAACCTTCGACCAGCTCAGCGATGTCCGGGAAGTGTTCAACACCTACCGCGACTCGCTGACCTGGCAGAACGATGTAACGCTGGACGATCGCAACAACCTGATCGTTGGCGGTGACTGGTATGAAGACCGGATCAACAGCAGCACGCCGTATGACGAAGACAGCCGCTGGAACCGTGCCGCGTTCATCCAGCATCGCTGGCGCGGCGAAAGGTTCTCCACCGAACTGGGCGTGCGCCGCGACCAGAACCAGCAGTTCGGTGCCCAGAATAGCTGGAGCGGCACGCTCACCCTGCCGGTGAATCCAAACAATGATGTGCTGCTGACCTACAGTGAAAGCTTTCGCGCACCCACCTTCAACGACCTCTACTACCCGCAATTCAGCAACCCGGACCTGAAACCCGAAACCGCGAAAAGCTACGAACTGCAATGGCGCAGCCAACTGAGCGACAGCGCCCGCCTGGAGACTTCGCTGTACCGCACGGACCTGGAAGACGCGATCATTTTTGGCAGCAACTCCCGCCCACAAAACGTTGCCTCGGCGCGAATCAATGGTTTCGAGGCGGCGCTGAGCCAGGAGGTATTCGGCTGGCAGGGCAATTTGGGCCTGGCCATCATCGACCCACGGGACCGCGACAGCGGCCACACCCTCGCCCGCCGTGCGCGCCGGACCTTGAGCCTGGATCTGGACCGTCAATTCGACCGGTTGGGCCTGGGCGCCACCTGGCAAGCCGTGAGCAGCAGCTACGACGATGAGAACAACCGCAACGCCCTGGGCGGTTATGCGCTGCTCGGGTTGCGCGGCAGTTGGGCGTTGAACCGCGAGGTGAAGCTGGAGCTGAAGGTGGATAACCTGCTGGACAAGGGCTACAGCCGGGCGCTGTATAGCCATGAAGGTGGGCAGTATGGGTACCGGGAGGAAGGTCGGAGCTGGTTGTTTGGGGTGACTTGGACGCCGGCGCTCTGATCCAGAACGTGTGCTGCCTGTACTGGCCTCTTCGCGGGCAAGCCCGCTCCCACAGGTGATCAATGTTGCCTGCTGGGACGCGGTCCAAAGTGGGAGCGAGCCTGCTCGCGATTGGAGGCGCCGCGGTCTAGCGGTCCGGCGCGATCAACTCACACAACCGCGCGGTCGCTTCGATCATCTGCCCGCTAGGCCGTTCCAACCCCTTGTCACTGACTAACAACAACCGTCCCTGCGCCACCGCCGCCAACTGCGGCCAGGCTTTCCAGGCGTCGAGTTGGGCCTGGTCCGTGGCGAGGATGATCTGCGGATTGCGCTGCAACACTGACTCCACACTCACTTGCGGTGCCGGCAGGGCCAGGTCGGCAAACACACTACGCGCCCCGCAAACCGCCAGTGCATCGCTGATGATCTGCTTGCCGCCAACGGTGTACAGCGGTCGGTCCCAGACCTGATAGAACACTGGCAACGGCGTGTCGCGCCGGTAGCGCTGACGCAACGCCTCAAGACGCCCGCGCAACTGCGCGGCTCGCTTCACGCCCCGTTCCGGACGGCCGAGTTGCGTGGCGATGTCTTCCATTTGGCTGATGAGTTGGTCGAGACTGTGGGGCTCGGCCACGTAGACGGGAATCTTCAATCCCTTGAGCTGCTGTTGCTGGGCGTCGCCGACGCTGCCGGGCCAGAGCAGGAGCAGATCGGGCCTGAGACTGAGCAAGCGCTCCATGTCCAATTGCCCATAACGCCCAACAGAAGGCAGGCCCTTCAATGCCAAAGGGCGCTCGCCGCCATCCAGCACGCCCACCAGCAGGTCGGCGGAATCCAGTTCAACCACGATTTCAGACAGGGACGGAGCCAGGCTGACCACACGCTGGGACGCCACCGTCGAGGCGCTGACGGCCAACAGCAGGACCGCCAGCCAGCGGATCATCAACCGAGCTGACGCGGGATGCGATACAGGTAGAACAATACCGTCGTGGACAACGCCAGCAGCATCAACGGCACCGCTTCCAGGCCCACGAACACCGCCAGGGCGCCGATCCAGGCCGGCAGGCCGGCAGCGAGAAAGGCCACACGCCGCCGGGCTGCCAAGGCGATCCAGGCTTGAGGTTCTTCGAGGGTGTCGAGGGCTTTTTGGGTGGCGATCAAAGCGTTTCTGTAAGCGTCAAAGAAGCGTAGGCTGACAAACATCGATGCCATGCCAGCGATAAACAGCGGCATTGCCAGCACCGGCAGAATCGCTTCGCCCTGGCCGAATACCGCGTTGATCACGAACAGCGGCAGCAAGGCCAGCGCCAGGTATTGCCACCAACTGACGGACAGTCGCCGCCTGACCTGACCGCGCGTCACGCCCGGTCGACCTCGCCCTGGTGCTCGTTGCCCATCATGTGGTCGAGCTTGCTGGCCTTGGTCGCCAGGTAAAGTTTGTTGTGGGGGTTATGCCCAGTGTGCAACGGCACGCGCTCGGCCACCACGATCCCCATATCGGTCATCGCCTTGACCTTGCGCGGGTTGTTGGTCATCAGGCGCAACGACTTGACGCCCAGATGTTCGAGCATCGGCAGGCAGATGCTGTAGTCACGCAGGTCGGCGGCAAACCCCAGGCGCTCGTTGGCTTCCACGGTATCGGCGCCGCCATCTTGCAGTTCATAGGCACGAATCTTGTTCAGCAGGCCAATGCCGCGGCCTTCCTGACGCAAGTAAAGCAGCACGCCACGGCCCTCGCGGGCAATGGCCTGCAACGCAGCCTCAAGTTGCGAGCCGCAATCACAGCGCTGGCTGAACAAGGCATCGCCAGTCAGGCATTCAGAGTGCAGGCGGCCCAGTACCGGGGCACCGTCGGCGAAATCACCCAGGCTCAGCACGACGTGCTCGCGGCCGGTGGCTTCATCGAGAAAACCATGCATGGTGAATTGCGCAAAGGGCGTTGGCAGCTTGGAAGCGGCAACAAAAACGACAGGCACCGGTGTGCTCCTGATCTATTACTGGAGATTCGCAGAGGCGGGCATTGTAACAGCACGCCCCGACCGACGCTCAGGCTGAATTATCGGCCATAACCATCGAAAAGATTGATCACGGCTTCGGTGGCCTGCCGTGGTCGTCGAAGGGATAGGGCTGTTTCCAGCGTTCAAAAATCGGCTTCAGTCGACCGTTCTTCACCAGTTCTGCCATGCGCCGGTCAAACAGGCTCCGGAGCACCCGACCGTTTTCGGTGTCGGCGAAGCCCAGGTAAAGCGGCAGGTTGATCAACGGTGAACGCTTGAACTGCTGGGGATTCTCGGCCTTGGCAAGCAAGTTCTCGATTTCCATCAACGCATCGATATAAAAATCGGCGCGGTCATGGACCAGCATTGGCAGGATACCCACCGCGCGGTGAATTTCGTTGAATTTGCGGATACCCGGCAGATAGCTGTCGTATGCGTAGCCACGCATCCACACCAACCGATAGCTGCCGACCGTCTCCAGTGTCGGGGACGGTTTGGAGGCTAGCCCCAAGGCGTAGATGTGATCGATATCGTAGTGCCATTTGGGATAAAGCACCCCCTCCGACTCATCGAGATAAGCACCGACCTGCACGTCGACCTCACCGCGCTGCACCAGCCCGATTGAACGGGTATAGGGCACGCTGCGGGTTTCCAGCCGCACGCCGGCGGGTTCGAACACTTCACGCAAGATGTCCCACGCCATGCCCTTGCCATCGGCCTGGGAGTAATCCTCCCACTCTTCGCTGGCCGCCCGCACCTTGCCGGGCAGCGTCGTCGCCTCGGCCGCCCGCGCACCGAAACAGAGCCCTAGACACAACAACAGAAGCAGCGCGCGGCTAACATTCATGCCTGAATCCCTCAGGTAAAACACCACACCAATCCTTGCATCGCCAGCCAGGCAAAAACGCCAGCCAATACATCGTCAAGCATGATGCCGACGCCTCCATGCACCTTTCGGTCGATCCAGCGAATCGGCCAAGGCTTGAGAATGTCGAAGAAGCGGAACATCAGAAAACCCGCCAGCAGCCAATACCATCCTTCAGGCACCAGCCACAGGGTGATCCACATGCCGACCATTTCGTCCCAGACGATACCCTCATGATCGTGTACCCGCAGGTCATCCGCCACCTTGCCGCACAGCCAGAAGCCGAACAGCATGGTGATGCCGAGCATCAGCCAGTACCCCCAGTCCGGCAACATCTGCCACAACGGCACAAAGGGTAGCGCAACCAGCGAACCCCATGTCCCCGGCGCCTTGGGTAAAGTGCCCGAACCGAAGCCGAACGCCAGGAAATGCCAGGGATTGCGCCAGACCGAGGGCGGAACGAATTCCGCCGGGACCTGGTTGGGATGATCTGTCACGGTGTCTCCCGAAAATGTTGATAGCCCCGGATTTGCGGGGTGATGTCGTGTCCATCGCTGTCGAGCAGCGTGACACCTTGCCCGGCCACCACGCGACCGATCACATGGATCGGCCAGCCCTCGGCCTGCAGCGCCAGCAGTCGGACAGGTGGCAAAGTGAATAGCAACACGTAATCGTCGCCACCGCTCAATGCGGCGTGTGCAGCATTCGATCGGCCCAGGAACGCGACCAAAGCCTTGGACAATGGCAGGCGGTCACGTTCAACGTGTAACGCCACACCTGACGCCAGGGCGATATGCCCGCAATCGGCCAGCAGGCCATCAGAGATATCCATCGCCGCGCCAGCCTTGCCCCGCAGCGCCAGACCGAGGTCGATCTGCGGGCGCGGCGACCAATAATGCGCCAGCAACGGCTCGGCGATATCAGGTTCGGCAGCGCGCTGCCCCAGCACGAGCGGCAATGCGCCAGCGCCATTGCCCAGCTCGCCACCGACACACAGCCAATCACCGGGCTGCGCGCCGCCGCGAGTCAGGGCCTGGCCGGACGGCACGCGACCGAACACCGTGAGGGTCATGCTCAGCGGCCCACGCGTCGTGTCACCACCCACCAGCGCAACACCACACCCCTGGGCCATCTGGTTCAAACCGCGGGCATAGGCTTGCAACCAATCGGCGGTCACCGTCGGCAAGGTCAGGGCCAGGGTAAATGCAAAAGGGCTAGCGCCCATAGCGGCCAGGTCACTGACCGCCACGGCCAGCGAGCGCTGGCCGAGCAGGAACGGGTCGCAAGGGTCTGGAAAATGCACGCCGGCCACCAGGGTATCGGTGGACACCGCCAACTGCTCCCCAGGTGGAACGGCCAGCAAGGCGCAGTCGTCGCCGATCCCGAGCGCAACGCCCTCGCCGCCCTGCGCACAAGACGCGGCGGCGAAGTAATGACGGATCAGCTCAAACTCACCCATGGGGATAACAAGCGCCAATCAGCGCTTGAACGCCTTCACTTCAGCTTCACGCAGACGCGGGGCCAGCTTGTCGAGTACGCCGTTGACGAACTTGTGGCCATCGGTGGAACCGAAGACTTTCGCCAGCTCGATCCCTTCGTTGATCACTACGCGGTACGGAACATCGACGCGCTGCATCAGTTCCCAGGTGGACAGGCGCAACACCGCCAGTTCAACCGGGTCCAGCTCTTCGATGGTCAGGTCCAGGCAAGGTGCCAGGGCGATGTCGATTTCGGTCTTGTGGGCCGGGACGCCGTGCAGGATCTCGCGGAAATACGCGCCATCAACGTCACTGAAATCGTTGTCGACCCGAAACTGCGCTTCGATCTCGTTCAGCGATTGTTTGGCCATGTGCCATTGATACAGCGCCTGGGTCGCGAGCTGACGGGCTTCGCGACGCTTGACGCTCTTCGAAGGCTTGCCGGCATCGGCTGGCTTGGGATCGCGCGGGTTGAAACGATCGCTTTCGTCGCTAATCACTTGGCCTCCAACTGCGCCAGCAGGCTGACCATTTCCAGGGCGGAAAGGGCGGCTTCGGCGCCTTTGTTACCGGCCTTGGTGCCGGAACGTTCGATGGCTTGCTCGATGGAGTCCACGGTCAGCACGCCGAAGGCGACGGGCACACCGAACTCCATGGACACCTGGGCCAGGCCCTTGGTGCATTCACCGGCCACGTATTCGAAGTGCGGAGTACCGCCACGAATGACCGCGCCCAGGGCGATGATCGCCGCATATTCGCCCTTTTGAGCGACTTTCTGCGCAACCAGCGGAATTTCGAAGGCGCCAGGCGCACGGATGATGGTGATGTCGCTTTCGCTCACGCCATGGCGAACCAGGGCATCGACCGCACCGCCGACCAGGCTCTCAACCACGAAACTGTTGAAACGGCCCACTACCAGAGCGTAGCGGCCTTGAGGGGCGATGAAGGTACCTTCGATGGTCTTCAGGGTCATTCGTCAGATCTCTTAAAGAGCCAGAGCGCGTTCGAATACGCGCTCCTTTGGTGATATTAGCCACGAATTACAGCACCCGCAGATCCCGCATTGCCGCTCACTTGCATATCTTTGTGGCGAGGGGATTTATCCCCGCTGGGCTGCGAAGCGGCCCCTTTTTTGGGACTGCTGCGCAGTCCAGCGGGGATAAATCCCCTCGCCACAAATGAACCCCTCAAGTGAACAACAATGCTGAAATCTCCGGGCCATTATTCGGAGGGCACGTATTCTACAACTTCCAGGTCGAAACCGGATATCGCATTAAATTTCATCGGTGCGCTCATCAGGCGCATTTTCCGTACACCCAGGTCCCGCAGGATCTGCGAACCGGCGCCGACGATGCTGTAGGTGGTCGGTTTTTTCACGGTGGCTTGATCCGCGGTTTCGCGAATGTGCGCCAGCAGCACGTCGCCATCGAGCGGGTGCCCGAGCAGCAGCACCACGCCGCTGCCAGCCTCGGCCACCGCGGCCATGGCGGCGCGCAGGCTCCAGCGGCCGGGCTGCTTGACCATCAGCAGGTCGCGCAGCGGGTCCATGTTATGCACGCGCACCAGGGTCGGTTCTTCGGCGCACACGGTGCCCAGCGTCAGGGCCATGTGCACGTCGCCCTCCACCGAGTCACGGTAGGTCACCAGGTTGAAATGGCCCAGTTCGCTGTCCAGCGGCTGCTCGGCAATCCGCTGAACGGTACGTTCGTGGATCATCCGGTAGTGGATCAGGTCGGCGATGGTGCCGATCTTGATGTTGTGTTCGGCGGCAAAAGCTTCGAGTTCCGCACGACGGGACATGGTGCCGTCGTCGTTCATCACTTCGCAGATCACCCCGGCAGGCTCGAAACCCGCCATGCGCGCCAGGTCGCACGCCGCTTCGGTGTGGCCGGCGCGGGCCAGGGTGCCGCCGGCCTGGGCCATCAGCGGGAAGATGTGGCCGGGGCTGACGATGTCTTCGGCTTTGGCTTCTTTCGCCGCGGCGGCCTGCACGGTGCGGGCACGGTCAGCAGCGGAGATGCCGGTGGTCACGCCCTCGGCGGCCTCGATGGACACGGTGAATTTGGTGCCGAAGCCGGAGCCATTGCGCGGCGCCATCAATGGCAGCTTCAAGAGCTCGCAGCGTTCGCGGGTCATGGGCATGCAGATCAGGCCACGGGCGTGCTTGGCCATGAAGTTGATGTGCTCGGCCTTGCAGCACTCGGCGGCCATGATCAGGTCGCCTTCATTCTCGCGGTCTTCGTCATCCATGAGGATGACCATCTTGCCTTGGCGGATGTCTTCAACCAGTTCTTCGATGCTATTGAGCGCCACGCGGCACCCCCTTGGGTCAGGATTTGAGGTAGCCGTTGGCGGCCAGAAAGCTTTCAGTGATGTTACCGGCTGCCGGGGTTGCGGCCTTGTCGCCCAACAGCAGGCGCTCCAGGTAACGGGCCAGCAAGTCGACTTCCAGGTTGATCCGGCGACCGGGCCGATACGAAGCCATGATGGTTTCGCTCAAGGTATGGGGAATGATCGTCAGCAGGAATTCGGCGCCATCCACCGCGTTGACCGTCAGGCTGGTGCCGTCGACGGTGATCGAGCCTTTATGGGCAATGTACTTGGCCAGCTCTTTCGGGGCGCGGATGCGAAACTCCACGGCCCGGGCGTTATCGCTACGCGAAACCACTTCACCCACGCCGTCGACATGGCCGCTGACCAGGTGCCCGCCCAAGCGGGTGGTGGGGGTCAGGGCTTTTTCCAGGTTGACCGGGCTGCCGCTCTTGAGATCGTTCATGGCGGTGCAGTCGAGGGTTTCACGGCTGACGTCCGCCAGGAAACCATCGCCCGGCAGTTCGACGGCGGTCAGGCACACGCCGTTGACCGCGATGCTGTCGCCCAGTTTGACGTCGCTCAGGTCGAGCTTGCCGGTTTCGACATGGACCCGCACGTCGCCACCCTTGGGGGTCAGTGCACGGATGCTGCCGATGGATTCGATGATGCCGGTGAACATGGAGTCCTCCTCGAGAACGGGCCGCCGCTTGAGCGAAAGCCGGGAATTATACGCTCGCCTGCGCGACGGGAACGGCGATGACTCGCCAGTCATCGCCCACGGCACGGATTTCGGTGATTTTCAGTTCTGGAGCGTCTTTCATCTGGGCCAGCGGCCAGTCCAGCAGCGGCCGCGCCGAGGAACCGAGGAGCTTGCCCGCGATGAAAATCTGGAATTCGTCCACCAGCCCTTGCCGGGCGAAAGCCCCCGCCAGGCGCGGACCGGCCTCCACCAACACTTCATTGACATCCCGGGCCGCCAACGCCACCAGCAACCGACGCAGATCGACCTGACCGTCATCGCCCGCCACGATCATGCATTCGGGACCGTTGGCGTACTGTTCTTCCACCGCCATGCAAGTAGCGACCAGCGCCGGGCCGGCCTTGAAGAACGGCGCATCCAGCGGCACACGCAGGCGACCATCTACCAACACCCGCAGCGGCGGACGGCTCATGACCAGCGCGGTCTGCTCGGCATCCAGCCCGAGCTCATCGGCGCGCACGGTCAGCCGGGCGTTGTCGGCCAGCACCGTATCGGCGCCGGTCAGCACCACACTGGCCTGGGCCCGCAGGCGTTGCACCGCCGAACGGGCGGCGGGGCCGGTGATCCACTGGCTTTCGCCGCTTTCCATGGCGGTGCGCCCATCAAGGCTCATGGCGAGCTTGACCCGCACGAACGGCAAGCCGTGTTCCATGCGTTTGAGGAAACCCTGGTTGAGCAGGCGCGCTTCGCCTTCCAGCACACCGCTTTCAGTAGCAATACCGGCCTGGGCCAAGCGTTGCAGGCCGCGACCGGCCACATCCGGGTTCGGGTCCTCCATCGCCGCCACCACCCGCGCCACGCCGGCATTGACCAACGCATCGGCACAGGGCGGTGTGCGCCCGTGATGACTGCAGGGTTCGAGGGTTACGTACGCCGTAGCGCCCCGGGCCTGTTCACCGGCGGCGCGCAGGGCATGGACTTCGGCATGGGGCTCGCCGGCGCGAATGTGCCAGCCTTCGCCGACCACTTGCCCGTCACGCACGATCACACAACCTACCCGGGGATTGGGGTGCGTGGTGTAGTGACCGCGCCGCGCCAGTTCCAGGGCACGGGCCATGTACTGGGCGTCGAGGATGGCCTGTTGCGCCGGGCTGGTCATTCTTTCACCGGTTCGCGGGCCAGGCGGTCGATTTCTTCGCGGAATTCGTTCAGGTCCTGGAAGCGCCGGTACACCGAAGCGAAACGGATATAGGCGACTTCATCGAGCTTTTGCAGCTCGGCCATCACCAGTTCTCCGACCACCAGGGACTTGACCTCGCGTTCGCCAGTGGCCCGTAGCTTGTGCTTGATGTGCACCAGCGCCGCTTCCAGGCGCTCGACGCTCACTGGGCGTTTTTCCAGGGCGCGCTGCATGCCGGCGCGCAGTTTTTCTTCGTCGAACGGCTGGCGGCTGCCGTCGGTCTTGATCAGGCGCGGCAACACCAGTTCAGCGGTTTCGAACGTCGTGAAACGTTCGCCGCAGGCCAGGCATTCGCGCCGGCGGCGGACCTGTTCGCCCTCGGCGACCAGTCGCGAGTCGATGACTTTGGTGTCGTTGGCACCGCAGAAGGGACAGTGCATGGTGGCAGGCAACAAAAAAAGGGAGGGCCATGGTAGCGCATCCCACTGGCAAGACAAGCCATAGGGTTTACGGTATACAGACGGGGTTACCGTCAGCCCCCTGGAATTTACCTTGCTGGAGCCACACATGCCGCTACGATCGCTCGTTTTGCTCAGTCTATTCAGCCTGCTGATGGCGTGCAGCAGCGACGCCCCCAAACCCGATGCCCCCGCCCCGGCCAAGAGCCCTGCGCCGAAACAGGCCCAGGAAAAAGCCCGCCAGGCCGCCGAACTGGGACCGCTGCCGGCGCATCAGCGGGAACTGAGCGGCACCTTGCAAGGGATACCGGCCGGAGCCGAGGTCGAACTGGCGCTGCTGGTGATCGATGACAAGGACCGGCCGCAACAATTGCTCGCCAGCTCCAGCCTGATCGGCAATAACCAGGCCCTGCCCTTTCGCCTGCGCTTCAACCCCGAAGCCTTCCCGGTTGGCGCACGCGTGGAACTGCGCGGCCGCGCCAGCCAGTCGGGCCAGTTGATCCTGCATCTGCCGGAGCAACGCATCAGCCAGCCGACCACTCAGGCGCTGGGCGCGCTGCAATTTGTCAAAGCGCCATGAATTCACCGCAAGACCTGCAACACGCATTGGGTCAGTTGCTTGGAGACGCGCACCTGGTGGTTTGCCCACTGCCTGGCACTGACCTGAAACTGTGGCTGATCGACGGCGACAACATGGACCGCGCGTTCAGCCCGGAGGAAACCCGGCGCATTCTCCACGAGCCACCTTACTGGAGCTTCTGCTGGGCCAGCGGCCTGGCCATGGCACGCTATCTGGTCGAACAGCCGCATTGGGTCGAAGGCAAGCGGGTGCTGGACTTCGGCGCCGGCTCCGGCGTCGCGGGTATCGCGGCGCTCAAGGCCGGGGCGCTGGAGGTGGTGGCCTGTGATCTGGATCCGCTGGCGCTGGCGGCGTGCCGGGCCAATGCGCGGCTCAATGACGTAACGCTTGAGTATTCGGAAGATTTTTTCGCTGAGGATGATCGCTTCGACCTGGTCCTGGTCGCGGATGTGCTTTACGACCGCGCCAACCTGCCGTTACTCGACCAATTCCTCAGTCGCGGCCGCGAGGCTCTGGTGGCCGACTCCCGGGTGCGGGATTTCCAGCATCCGCTGTACCGGCGCATCGAAATGCTCGAAGCCATGACCCTGCCGGATCTGGCCGAGCCCGAGGAGTTTCGGCATGTGAGCCTGTACCACGCGCGGCGCGATTAGATAAAAGCTTCGCGAGCAAGCCCGCTCCCACAGGGGATCTGCGGTAAACACAAATTTTGTATCCACTGAAGGTCAACTGTGGGAGCGGGCTTGCTCACGAAGGCGTCCTGTCAGACACCACAAGACGAAAGCCCACCCCGCTTTCAGCTCCCCCCACCAAGCCGTATAGTTGCCTCATTCAAGCGTTCTACGAGATTCCCCATGACCCAGGACACCCCGTACATCTTCGACGCCACCACCGCCGACTTCGACCAGTCGGTGATCGCCAACTCTTTTCACAAACCGGTGCTGGTGGATTTCTGGGCCGAGTGGTGCGCGCCGTGCAAGGCGCTGATGCCAATGCTGCAGGGCATTGCCGAGAGCTATCAGGGCGAGTTGCTGCTGGCCAAGGTCAACTGCGACATCGAGCAGGACATTGTGGCCCGCTTCGGCATTCGCAGCCTGCCTACCGTGGTGCTGTTCAAGGACGGCCAGCCCGTCGACGGCTTCGCCGGCGCCCAGCCGGAGTCCGCCGTGCGGGCGATGCTCGAACCCCATGTACAGATGCCGCCCCCGGCCGCCGCCGACCCGTTTGAACAGGCCCAGGCGCTGTTCGAAGACGGTCGTTTCGCTGATGCCGAAGCGGTGCTCACTGAGCTGCTGGCAGAAGACAATACCAACGCCAAGGCCCTGATCCTGTATGCCCGTTGCCTGACCGAGCGCGGCGAGCTGACAGAAGCACAGACCGTGCTCGACGCGGTCAAAAGCGATGAGCACAAGGCCGCGCTGGCCGGGGCCAAGGCGCAGATCCAGTTCCTCGGCCTGGCCAGGGATCTGCCGGACGCCGCCGACCTCAAGGCCCGCCTGGCGAAAGACCCGCAGGATGACGAAGCGGTGTATCAACTGGCAATCCAACAATTGGCCCGCCAGCAGTACGAGCCAGCCCTCGACGCGCTGCTCAAGCTGTTTGTCCGCAACCGCGGCTACAGCGAAGGCCTGCCTCACAAGACGTTGCTGCAAGTCTTCGAATTGCTGGGCAACGACCATCCGCTGGTGACGACCTATCGTCGCAAGCTGTTCGCGGCGTTGTACTGATTCCTCTGTAGGAGCTGCCGAAGGCTCGGGCCGCGTTCAGACGATCTTTTGATCTTTCGCTCGATACTCAAGCGTCAGGGGTAAAGATCGCAGCCTCGCTTCGCTCGTCAGCGCCTACACAGCGCCTACGCGGTTTCGTGCCAGCGGTAGAGCGGGGTGTCGCCGCCGCTGATGACTTTCACGTCCGGGCTATGGCGCAAGCGCACTAACAGGCGTTTGCCGGCAGGGGCGCTGCCGGTCAGGCCTTCGAGCTGCTCCAGCAGGTCCGGGCCGCTCAATTGCCCGGCCTTGCGCAGCAATTCCCTGGCGATCTGCCACAAGGCATCGTCCTGATTGGCCGGCCGGCTCGCAGGCGTCGCCGTGTGATCGGGTTTGACCGCTTGCAACTGCGCGCCGAGCTGCGCCCAGTCCCCCTCATCCATGTCGATCGACAAGTCCACCGGCCAATCACCGACGGTTCCGCGTATCCGCAACATCAGCGTGCTCCTGAAAATTTCATGCGCCCATGCTCCCATGGGCCTTGCGCGACGCCAAGCAGACGGTCAAACTCTCCGCACTTTCGTTATAAGATTACATAACAGAACACTCACTTTCATCCGGAGACTCGTCATGCGTCGTCTGCTTCTCGCCCTGCCGTTCGCCCTGTTGCCACTGTCTGTCGCCCATGCGGCCGTCGAGCATGACCACGATCATGATCACGCGCATGGCAGCCTCGGTGCCCATGAACACGGTGTCGGCCGGCTGAACGCTGCGCTGGACGGCCAGACCCTGGAACTGGAGCTGGAAAGCCCGGCGATGAACCTGGTGGGCTTCGAGCACGCCGCCACCAGCGATGCCGACAAGGCCAAGGTCGCCGCCGTGCGTGCGCAACTGGACAAGCCGCTGGCGCTGTTCAGCCTGCCCGCCGCCGCCCAATGCACCGTGGCCCAGCAGGAACTGGAAAGCCCGTTGTTTGGCGATGAACCGGACCACGATGACCACGACGAAGATGACCATGGCGACGAACACCACGGCGAACACAGTGAAATCCATGCCCACTACCAATTCACCTGCGCCGCCCCCGGCGCGCTGAAGAACCTGGACCTGGCGACCCTGTTCAAAACCTTCCCGGCCACCCAGAAAATTCAGGTACAACTGATCAGCCCGAGCGGCCAGCAAGGCGTGGAAGTGACGGCCAAGGCGCCTGCCCTGAAATTCTGATTCACTGCCAACCCCAATGTGGGAGCGAGCTTGGTGGGAGCAAAGCTTGCTCGCGATAGCGGTCTAACGGTCAACATCCAAATTGAATGTGATGGCCTCATCGCGAGCAAGCTCAGCTCCCACAGGTCTCCTGCAGGTTCCACTTTGAAGCGGTAAACATGACCCAAGCACTCATCGAACTGTCCGACCTGGGCTTCAGCTGGCCCGGGCATCCGCCGTTGCTGGATATCCCGGCCTTTCGCCTGGAAGCGGGTGAAACCTTGTTCCTCAAGGGGCCGAGCGGCAGCGGCAAGACCACGCTGCTGGGGCTTCTGGGCGGCGTCCAGACACCGGACCGTGGCAGCATTCGCCTGCTTGGCCAGGAACTCACTGAACTGGGCGCCGGGGCCCGCGACCGTTTTCGCGTGGACCACACCGGCTACATCTTCCAACAATTCAACTTGCTGCCGTTTCTCTCGGTGCGCGAGAACGTTGAACTGCCCTGTCACTTCTCGACATTGCGCGCGCAACGAGCGATCCAGCGCCACGGCAGCGTCGATCAAGCCGCTGCCACGCTGCTGGCGCACCTGGGCCTGACCGACACAAATCTGCTTGGGCGCCGCGCCGACTCACTGTCCATCGGCCAGCAGCAACGGGTCGCGGCCGCCCGGGCGCTGATCGGCCAACCGGAACTGGTGATCGCCGACGAACCCACCTCGGCCCTGGATTACGACGCCCGGGAAAACTTCCTGCGGCTGTTGTTCGCCGAATGCCGCGCGGCCGGATCGAGCCTGCTGTTCGTCAGCCATGACCAGAGCCTGGCGCCGCTGTTCGACCGCCACCTCTCGCTGGCCGATCTCAATCGCGCCGCCACGCCACTCGAGGTCTGAGATGTATTTGTTCCGTCTTGCCATGGCCAGCCTGGCGAACCGCCGTTTCACCGCGATCCTCACCGCTTTCGCCATCGCCCTTTCGGTGTGCCTGCTGCTGGCGGTAGAGCGAGTACGCACCGAAGCGCGGGCCAGTTTCGCCAGCACCATCAGCGGCACCGACCTGATCGTGGGTGCTCGCTCAGGTTCGGTGAACCTGCTGCTGTATTCGGTGTTTCGCATCGGCAACGCCACCAACAACATTCGCTGGGACAGCTTCGAGCAGTTCGCCAGCAACCCGAAAGTGAAGTGGGCGATCCCCATGTCCCTGGGCGATTCCCATCGCGGTTACCGCGTGATGGGCACGACCGAGGCGTACTTCGAGCATTATCAGTACGGTCGCCGGCAACACTTGGCACTGGCCGAGGGCCGGGCCTTCGCCACCGATCCGTTCGAGGTGGTGCTGGGGGCCGAAGTGGCCGAAGCACTGCATTACAAGCTCGGTGACAAACTGGTGCTGGCCCACGGCGTGGCGGTGGTCAGCCTGGTCAAGCACGATGACAAGCCCTTCACCGTGGTCGGTATTCTCAAGCGCACCGGCACCCCGGTGGACCGCACGCTGCACATCAGCCTTGGCGGCATGGAAGCGATCCACATCGATTGGAAAAACGGTGTGCCGGCCCAGGGCAAGGGCCGCATCAGCGCCGACCAGGCCCGCAACATGGACCTGACGCCCAAGGCGATTACCGCGTTCATGCTCGGCCTCAACAGCAAGATTTCCACGTTTGCCTTGCAGCGCGAGGTCAACGAGTTTCGCGGCGAGCCGCTGTTGGCGATTCTGCCCGGCGTGGCGTTGCAGGAGTTATGGAGCCTGATGGGCACGGCGGAAAAAGCCCTGTTCGTGATTTCGCTGTTCGTGGTGCTGACCGGTCTGATCGGCATGCTCACGGCGATCCTCACCAGCCTCAACGAGCGGCGCCGGGAGATGGCAATCTTGCGCTCGGTGGGCGCGCGGCCGTGGCACATCGCGACCCTGCTGGTGCTCGAAGCCTTCGCCCTGGCGCTGGCCGGGGTCGCCGCCGGGTTGGCCCTGCTGTACATCGGCATCGCCGCCGCGCAGGGTTATGTGCAGTCGGCCTATGGCTTGTATCTGCCCTTGGCCTGGCCAAGCGAATATGAATGGACGCTGATGGCTGGCATTCTGGTCGCCGCTTTACTGATGGGCAGCGTGCCGGCCTGGCGCGCCTATCGCCAATCGTTGGCCGATGGCTTGTCGATCCGTTTATGAGGACGTTGAAGATGCCCCGCGCTTTGCTTGCGCTGTTGATGACGGTCGCCCTGCCGCTGTGGGCGGCCGAACCGAGGGACTTGTCGTGGCAGGAAATGATCCCGCCGGACGCCCCGCCGGAAGTGCCGAACATGACCCCGCTGCACGACCTGTCGCAGATGAGCGATGCCCTGGCCGCCGAAGCAGCCCCGGCGGCCAAGCAGGATTTGCCCAACGCGCCGGTGGTCAAGGAACTCGACGGCCAGCAGATTCGTTTGCCGGGTTATATCGTGCCGCTGGAAGTCAGCGAGGAAGGCCGCACCACGGACTTTTTGCTGGTGCCGTATTTCGGCGCTTGCATCCATGTACCACCGCCGCCGTCGAATCAGATCGTGCATGTGAAAAGTGAAATCGGGGTCAAGCTCGACGAGTTGTACCAGCCGTACTGGGTCGAAGGGCCGATGCAGGTCAAGCCGTCCACCAGTGAACTGGCCGATGCCGGGTATCAGATGGAGGCTGAAAAGATTTATGTGTATGAGCTGCCGGAGTGAATCCGGCGGTTATATATCGCCTTTGAAATAGCTTTCGCGAGCAAGCCCGCTCCCACATTCGACCGCATTCCTTCTGACGAAACTCGGTCAACTGTGGGAGCGGGCTTGCTCGCGAAGGGGCCCTCAAGGTTGCTCATCACGCTTTCATTGAGCTGAGTCAACAGACCGGCCCAGACGGCTCCGTACCATAGGACATCAATTTTAGATGCCCTCTGGAGCCCCCATGCAAAAGTCTCTGCTCAGCGCTTCCCTCATCGCCCTCGCGCTCGCCGCCCCGCTCGCCCAGGCGCACACCGCCGGCGATATCATCGTTCGCGCCGGCGCTATCACCGTCAATCCGGAAGCCGACAGTTCCAGCGTCAAGGTCGACCGTGGCCCGCTGGCCGGCGCCGACCTGGGCGGCAAGGCAACCATGAGCAGCGACACTCAGCTGGGTCTGAACTTCGCCTACATGATCACCAACAATCTGGGGATCGAACTGCTGGCCGCGTCGCCGTTCGAGCACGATGTGAAGATCAAAGGCACCGCCCTGGGCGCGGCCAACAATAAGCTCGGTACCCTCAAGCACCTGCCGCCGACCCTGAGCCTGGTCTATTACCCGCTCGACGCCAAGTCGGCCTTCCAGCCTTACGTCGGTGCCGGCATCAACTACACCTGGATCTACGATGAACACGTCGGCAGCGAAGCCAGTGCCAACGGTTTCAGCAACTTCCGGGCGAGCAACAGTTGGGGCATGGCGTGGCAAGTGGGCGCCGACTACATGCTGACCGACAACATCATGGTCAACGGCCAGATTCGCTACATCGACATCGACACCACCGCCTATGTGGACAACAACGCCGTGGCCAGCGGCACCCGGGCCAAGGTGAATGTCGATGTGGACCCTTGGATCTACATGGTGGGGTTGGGTTACAAGTTTTAACCTGCAGCACCATGGCAAGTTGACAACAAATCCTGTGGCGAGGGGATTTATCCCCGTTGGGCTGCGCAGCAGCCCTGTAATCGCCACTGCGGTGCGTCAGGTTCACCCCATGTGTTTATTTGGGACTGCTGCGCAGTCCAGCGGGGATAAATCCCCTCGCCACAACGGTGTATGCCATGACAAAAAAGGCGCCTCGAAAGGCGCCTTTTTCGTTCAGCGGCCCAGCAACCGCGCCAACCCCACACTCATCGGCGTTTGTTGTGGGAAGCTGAAGCGCTCCAACAGCCGGCGATTATCAGCCCGGGAATGGCGGATGTCGCCGGAGCGCGCCGGGGCGTAGCTGATCGGCGGCAGATCGCCCACCACCGCGGCCAGGGCCTGGAGCAACTGCTTGAGGGTCGTGGCCTGGTTCCAGCCGACGTTCACCGCGCCCACTTGCACGTCAGGTGTTTCGATGGCCTGCACCAACAGGTCCACCAGGTCTTCAACGTAGACAAAATCCCGGGTTTGCTCGCCATCGCCGAACACCGTAATCGGCAGACCCTTCTGCGCCCGCTCGCTGAAAATGCTGATGACGCCGGAATAAGGCGACGACGGATCCTGACGTGGGCCATAGATGTTGAAGAACCGGAACACCGCCGGTTCCAGTGCGTGCTGTCGGCGGTAGAAGTCCAGATAGAACTCGCTGGCCAGCTTGTCCGAGGCATAGGGCGTGAGCGGGGCCTTGGGCGTGTCTTCGTCGATGGACTCACCCTCGCCGTTGTTGCCATAAACCGCCGCACTGGAGGCGAACAGCACCCGCTTCACCCCGGCCTGGCGCATGGCTTCGCAGACATTGAGGGTGCCGATGAAATTGCTCTGGTGCGTACGCACCGGATCGTCCACCGAGGCCTGCACCGAAGCCACCGCCGCCAAGTGCGCCACGGCACTGCAACCGGCCACGGCCTGGGCTACCAGCGCCGCATTGGCCACGTCGCCTTCCATCAGTTCAACCCGAGGGTTGTCCAGCGGCAGGTTACTGCGCTTGCCGGTGGACAAGTCATCGAGGATGCGTACCGAATGGCCCTTGGCAAGCAAGGCGTCGGTCAGGTGCGAACCAATGAAACCAGCGCCGCCGGTGATTAAAACAGGACCTTCAGCCATGACGATAAAACCTATCCAGTAAGCCCGGGAGTGCGGCGCGCCAGGCGCGGGGCTTGATCCCGAACGTGTGCAGAATTTTCTTGCAGGCCAGCACCGCGTGTTGCGGTTCTTCCGCAGCATCCGGCCGTGCGGCGTGTGCCTGGGGGGTGGGCGATTCGATTGCCAGAGGGTGCAGGGCCCGAGCTTCGGTGAGGATCGCCTGCCCCAGTGCCAGCGGCGTGGTCGCCTCATGTCCGGCATAGTGGTAAGTGCCCCACAGCGGCGCGGCGCAATCGAGTTGCTTGAGCACCGAGATGATTACCCGCGCCGCATCGTCCACCGGCGTCGGATTGCCCCGACGGTCGTCGGCCAACAGCAGGTCTTCGGGTTGTTCGGCTCGGGCCAGGAAACGTCCCAGGATGCCGTCGGCGCTGTCGTCCAGCAGCCAGCCGAAACGCAACAGCACATGTTGCGGACAGGTGGCGCGCACGCTTTGCTCGATCCGCCACAACGCCTGGCCGCGCAGGCCCAGGGGCACGGGTTCATCCTTCTCGCTGTACGCCGTGGCGCGGGAACCGTCGAACACGCGATAGCTCGACGGTTGCAGCAAGATGATGTTGTGATGCTGGCACAACTCGGCCAGGCGCTCGACGGCGCGCTCCTGGCTGGCCAGGCGCTGCTCGCTGACGGTTTCGGCCTGGAACCAGTCGAAGTAGTACGCCAGGTTGATCAAGGCGTCCGGTCGAGTGTCGTCCAGCAGCTGCGTCAGGCTCGCGGCATCCCAGCCGTCTTCGGGGGGGCGGGGGGCAAGAAAACCGATGTCTTCTTCCGCACCGAGGCGAATCAGCGCCTGCCCAAGGGCATTTCCGCCGCCCAGTAACATAAGGCGCATTCGCATAAAGTCAGCAGGCCCGGTCTGTTGGCAAAAGAATGGGGTCGAAAACGCCCGCAGGCGTTGTCGGAATCGTTGCATTTTGCGGGTTTAGTGCGCAACCGTCATCCGTAAAGTGCAGATCCGGTATTTGTGTGCACCTTGAGGCCGCTATCGCGAGCGAGCTCGCTCCCACAGGAGATCTCAGTGCCTATGCGATCTGTGTGGGAGCGAGCTTGCTCGCGATGAGGCCCTGACAGGCGATGGACATCTCAGCCGATACTTGCATCTCCCCCGCTCCACCCGCATAAACTGCCTTATGAATCTGCCCCTTGCAGCCGACCACGCCATGGCAGGCTTTCACCCCGCCGTTCGCGCCTGGTTCAGCCAGACCTTCCCGGCGGTCACGGCCGCCCAGGCCCGGGCGTGGCCGTTGATCGGCCAGCGGCGTTCGGTGCTGGTCGCGGCGCCTACCGGCTCGGGCAAGACCTTGACCGCGTTTCTCGCGGTGCTCGATGACCTGGTGCACCGCGGCCTGGAACAAGGAGGCCTGCCGGACCAGACCCTGGTGGTCTACGTTTCGCCGCTCAAGGCCTTGAGCAACGACATCCAGATCAACCTGCAAAACCCACTCGCCGGCATTACCGAACAATTGCGGCAGATGGGCTTGCCGCCCCTGCACATCACCACCGCCGTGCGCACCGGCGACACGCCACAAAAAGACCGCACGGCGATGCGCAAGACCGCGCCGCACATTCTGGTGACTACGCCCGAATCGCTTTACGTGCTGCTCGGCTCCGATTCCGGCCGGCAAATGCTCGCCAGCACCCGCACCGTCATTGTCGACGAGATCCACGCCATCGCTGCCAGCAAGCGCGGCAGTCACCTGGCCTTGAGCCTGGAGCGTCTGCAAGCGCTGTGCGCCGAACCGCTGATGCGCATCGGTCTGTCCGCCACACAAAAACCCATTGAAGCGGTATCGCGCTTTCTCGTCGGCCAGGGGCGCACCTGTGAAATCGTCGACATCGGCCACGCCCGCCCCCGGGACCTCGATATCGAGGTGCCTCCAGTGCCGCTCTCGGCGGTGATGGCCAATGACGTCTGGGAACTGGTCTACAACCGCCTCGCCGACTTGGCCCGGGAACACCGCACCACCCTGATTTTCGTCAACACCCGACGGCTGGCCGAACGCCTGAGCCGTCATTTGAGCGAACGCCTGGGCAAGCATGCCGTGGCCGCCCACCACGGCAGCCTCGCCAAGGAGTTTCGCCTCGACGCCGAACAACGGCTCAAACGCGGCGAGTTGCAGGTGCTGATTGCCACCGCGTCCCTGGAACTGGGCATCGATATCGGCGACGTCGACCTGGTGTGTCAGATCGCCTCGCCACGGTCGATCTCGGCATTTTTGCAAAGGGTCGGCCGCTCGGGCCATCAGGTTGGCGGCACGCCCAAGGGACGCCTGTTCGCCACCACCCGCGACGACTTGATCGAATGCGTCGCCCTGCTCGATTGCGTGCGCCGTGGCGAGCTGGACATTCTGCACATTCCCAAGGCGCCACTGGACGTGCTGGCCCAGCAGATCGTCGCCGAGGTCAGTTGCCAGGAATGGCAAGAACAGGCGCTGCTGGAAACCTTTCGCCGCGCCGCGCCCTATGCCGAGCTGGATGACGGCCACTATCAGGCATTGCTGCAAATGCTCGCCGAGGGCCTCAATGGCCGTCAGGGCGTGCGCAGTGCGTACCTGCATCGCGACGCTGTCACCCGTACCCTGCGCGGGCGTCGGGGCAGCAAGCTGACCGCCGTGACGAGCGGCGGCACCATCCCGGACAACGCCGACTACAGCGTGCTGCTCGAACCCCAGGGATTGAACATCGGCAGCGTCAACGAAGACTTCGCCGTAGAGAGCATTGCCGGCGACGTATTCCAGTTGGGCAATACTTCTTACCGCATCATTCGCGTGGAGACCGGTCGGGTGCGGGTCGAGGATGCCCAAGGCCAGCCGCCGACCATTCCGTTCTGGCTTGGCGAAGCCCCCGGGCGCAGCGCCGAGTTGTCCCTGGCGGTAGCCCGTCTGCAAGCGCAACTGGACCAACTGCTCGGTGCCACGCCGGGCAACTTGCAACCGGCCCTCGACTGGCTGACCGGCACTTTGCAACTGAACCTGGCCAGTGCCGAGCAACTGGTGGACTACCTGGCCCCGGCACGCCTGGCATTCGGCGCGTTGCCGTCCCAGGACACGCTGTTGATGGAGCGGTTTTTCGACGAATCCGGCGGCACGCAACTGATCATCCACACGCCCTTCGGCAGCCGCATCAACCGCGCTTGGGGCCTGGCCTTGCGCAAGCGCTTCTGCCGCACCTTCAATTTCGAGTTGCAGGCCGCCGCCAGCGAAGACGCTATCGTGCTGTCGCTGTCCACCAGCCACAGCTTCGAGCTGGACGAGGTCTGGCGCTATCTCAATAGCCAGAGTGCCGAACAGATATTGATCCAGGCGGTGTTGGACGCCCCGCTGTTCGGCGTGCGCTGGCGCTGGAATGCCAGTGTTGCCCTGGCCTTGCCGCGCTACACGGGCGGACGCAAAGTCGCTCCACAGATCCAGCGCATGAAAAGCGAAGACCTGATCGCCAGCGTATTCCCGGACCAGATCGCCTGCCTGGAAAACCTCGCCGGCGAGCGGGAAATCCCCAATCACCCACTGGTGGAACAGACCCTCGACGACTGCCTGCACGAAGCCATGGACAGCAAAGGCTGGCTGACGCTGTTGCGGCGCATCGAAGCAGGTGAAGTTCGCCTGATCAGCCGCGACCTGCCGGCGCCCTCGCCCTTGGCGGCGGAAATCCTCAGCGCCCGGCCCTACACCTTTCTCGACGACGCACCGCTGGAAGAACGCCGCACTCAAGCGGTGATCAACCGGCGCTGGAGCGACCCGCAGTCCACCGACGACCTCGGCGCACTGGACGCCGACGCCATCCAGGCGGTACGGGACGAAGCCTGGCCGGCCCCCACCCACCTCGATGAAATGCACGAAGCCCTGATGAGCCTGGCCTGCATCGCCGACAGCGAGGCCAGCGCCAACGCACAATGGCTGGACTGGTTACAGACCCTGGCTGAGCGCGGCCGCGCCAGTCATGTACAGATCAGCGCCGAACGCGGTCTGTGGGTGGCGCTGGAACGGCTGACGTGTCTGCAAGCCGTTTATCCACAGGCTCAATGGCGGCCACCGCTGACGCCCCTGCCGGGTTTTGATGAAACCTGGGATGGCGATGAAGCCGTGGTGGAGGTATTGCGCGCACGGCTCAGCGCCTTCGGTCCGCTGCCGTTGAAGGCCATCGCCGATCCCCTCGGCTTATCGTCCCCGTCAATCAGCCAGGCCCTGGCGCAGCTGGAACAGCAAGGCTATGTGTTGCGCGGCCGGTTCACCCCGGGCACCGGCCAGGAGGAGTGGTGCGAGCGGCATTTGCTGGCGCGCATCCACCGCTACACCGTCAAGCGCCTGCGCCGGGAAATCGAGCCGGTGATGTTGCAGGACTTCATGCGGTTCCTGTTCGACTGGCAGCATCTGTCGCCGGCCACTCAGGGCCGGGGCAGCGCGGTGCTGCCATCGATCATCAGTCAGTTCGAAGGCTACCCGGCCGCCGCTTCGGCGTGGGACAGTGACCTGTTGCCGGCGCGGATCAAGGACTATTCCCCGAGTTGGCTGGATGAGCTGTGCCGCAGTGGCAAGCTGGTGTGGACTCGCCTGAGCGCGCGCCAGAAGCAATCTTCCAGCGCCTTGCGCAGCACGCCGATTGTGTTACTGGCGCGCAATCGGGTCGCCCTCTGGAGCAGCCTGACCGAACAGACCCCGCCCAGCGAACTGTCACCCAAGACGCAAAAAGTCCATAAGGCCCTCAGTGAACACGGCGCGCTGTTTTTCGATGAGTTGCTGCACGAAGCGCACTTGCTGCGCAGCGAACTGGAGATCGCGTTACAGGAATTGGTCGGCGCCGGGCTGGTGAATGCCGACAGCTTCGCCGGGTTGCGCGCGTTGATCACCCCGGCCAGTAAGCGCCAGGCGCGCAGCAGTCGGCGCGGGCGTGGAGCGTTCGTGGGCGGCATGGACGATGCCGGGCGCTGGGCCTTGTTACGCCGTAGCGCCCCAGTGCCCGCGGAAGGAAACCGGCCAGCGACCCTGCCGCCCGACACCCTGGAACACATCGCCATGACCTTGCTGCGCCGTTATGGCGTGGTGTTCTGGCGCCTGTTGGAGCGGGAGGCGGATTGGTTGCCGAGCTGGCGCGAGTTACTGCGCACTTTTCATCGCCTGGAGGCGCGGGGCGAGATTCGCGGCGGACGTTTTGTCAGCGGCCTGGCGGGTGAGCAATTCGCCCTGCCCGAAGCCATCCCGCTGCTACGTGAAGTGCGCCGCCGCCCCACGGATGGCAGCCTGGTGGCGGTGTGCGGCGTCGACCCGCTGAACCTGGCCGGGACCTTGTTGCCGGGCGCAAAAGTGCCGGCCCTGGCGAGCAATCGGTTGGTGTATCGCGATGGTTTGCCAGCGGCGGCGCAGATCGCCGGCAAGCAGCATCTGTGGCTGGAGCTGGATGCGCAGGGGATGGCTGAAGTGAGGAATAAGCTGATTCAACACTTTTGAACCCACGCCACAAAAATCCGTGGCGAGGGAGCTTGCTCCCGCTGGGCTGCGCAGCAGACCCAAAATCCTGATCGGCTCGATTCAAAGATCAGCCCAACAGCGACGGCTGCTACGCAGCCGAGCGGGAGCAAGCTCCCTCGCCACGGGTGACTAAGTAGGGCAACCAGAACATGGAACGCTCACGCCACCCACCGCCGGTAACCCCATCGAAACTTTCTACCCCGCGCGACAGTCATCAAAAGACACAGGCGGTACGAGGTCATTGGCACGGGAGGGACACATGACGGCGATCCACATTGGCATTTCCGGTTGGCGTTACACGCCTTGGCGGGGGGATTTCTACCCCAAGGGGCTGACCCAGAAACGGGAATTGCAGTTCGCCTCGCGAGCGGTCAACAGCATCGAGATCAATGGATCGTTCTACGCCCTGCAACGCCCCGAACGGTATGCCCAGTGGTACGCCGAGACACCACCCGGCTTCGTCTTCAGCGTCAAGGCACCGCGTTTCATCACCCACATCAAGCGTCTTCGGGACATTCACAAGCCGTTGGCCAATTTCTTCGCCTCCGGGGTGCTGGAGCTCAAGGAAAAACTCGGCGCGATCCTCTGGCAGTTTCCGCCCAGTTTCAAATTCGAGCCTGAGCTGTTCGAAGATTTTCTCCGGCAACTTCCCCATAACACCGAAGATGCCGCGGCCCTGGCCCGGGAGCACGAACCGCGCCTGAACGGTCACGCCAGCACCCATGCCGATAAAAAACGGCCGCTGCGCCACGCGGTGGAGATCCGTCATGAAAGTTTTATCGATCCACACTTCATCACCTTGCTCAAACGCTATGACGTGGCACTGGTGATCGCTGACACCGCCGGCAAATGGCCCTATCGCGAAGACGTGACCAGCGACTTCGTGTACTTGCGCCTGCACGGAGCCGAGGAGTTGTACGCCAGCGGCTACACCGACGCGGCCTTGAAACGCTGGGCCGAGCGCATCGAGGCTTGGAGCCACGGCACACAACCGCGCGATGCCCATTTGATCGACCCAAAAAAGAAACCCCGCGCCCGCAAGAGCCGGGAGGTGTTCTGCTATTTCGACAATGACATCAAAGTCCGTGCGCCCTATGACGCGCGTCACTTGCTGGAGCACTTCGACCTGGACAAGAACCTGGCCACCGCGCCCGGCGAATGCCCGGCCGAGGGGGTATTGCCATGAGCACCCCGGAGTTCACCGAAACGACCCGCGATCCCACCCAAAACCCGCCGCAAGACCTGGAGCGGATCAACCGCTTCACGGTCCTGACGGTCAATACCCACAAAGGTTTCACCGCCCTGAACCGGCGCTTCATCCTCCCGGAACTGCGCGAGGCGGTGCGCAGCGTGTCCGCCGACGTGGTGTTCTTGCAGGAAGTGCACGGCACCCACGAGCACCACCCGCAGCGCTATTCCAACTGGCCAAGCATGCCGCAGTACGAATTCCTCGCCGATAGCCTCTGGCCACAGTTCGCCTACGGGCGCAACGCGGTGTATCCGGCGGGCGACCATGGCAACGCATTACTGTCCAAATTCCAGATCATTCGCCACGACAACCTGGACGTGTCCATCAGCGGCCATGAAAGCCGCGGCATGCTACACAGCGTGCTGCGCCTGCCGGGCGGCGATGAGCGGGAAATCCATGCCATCTGCGTCCACCTGGGGTTGCGCGAGGGGCATCGTGTCGAGCAATTGAAACTGCTTTGCCAGCGTTTGAGCGAACTGCCGCCCGAGGCGCCGGTCATCGTCGCCGGGGACTTCAATGATTGGCGCGGCAAAGCCAGCGAGCTGCTCGAACCCAGCGGGCTGCGGGAGGTGTTCGCCGAGCAATGGGGCAAGCCGGCTCGCAGCTTTCCGGCGCGCCTGCCGGTCCTGCGCCTGGACCGCATCTACGTGCGCAACCTCAAGGCCCGTCATCCCAAGGTATTGAACGTACGTCCCTGGTCGCACCTTTCCGACCATGCCCCGCTTTCGGTGGAGATCGAATTATGAGCGCGACAATGAACAAGGCGACGGTGGAACAGGTGGAGGTTCCGCCGACCGAGCGTAATCCGGCGCTGGTGGACATCGAATACGGTTGGCACGGCAATAACCGGGTCACGCTTTTGGAGAACGGCGAGGAATATTTCCCCAGGGTCTTCGAGGCGATACGCCGGGCCGAAAAGGAAATCCTCCTTGAGACCTTCATTCTGTTCGAGGACAAAGTCGGTATCGAGCTACGGGACCTGCTGGTGGACGCGGCCAAACGCGGCGTACGCATCACCGTGAGCCTGGACGGTTTTGGTTGCGGCGAGCTGACCCCGGAATTTCTCGCGACATTGAGCGATGCAGGGGTGCGTTTACAGATGTTCGACCCTGCCCCACGGCACCTGGGGATCCGCACCAACTGGTTCCGACGCCTGCATCGCAAAATCGTGGTGGTGGACGGTGTGATCGCGTTTATCGGCGGGATCAATTTTTCCGCCGACCATCTCGGCGACTTCGGCCCTGAGGCCAAGCAGGATTATTCCGTGGAGGTCAAAGGCCCGGCGGTGGTGGATATCCATCACTTCGCGCTGTTGCAGAGCGGTCGGTCCAGCCGGGCCAAATTCTGGTGGCAACGCCGCCGAAGCCGGCGCAACGAGTTGGCCTTCAACGATCATGACGGTCAGGTGCGGCTGGTCTATCGCGACAACCATGAGCATCAGACCGACATCGAAGAGGTGTACCTGCAAGTGTTACGCAGTGCCCAACGGCGCGTGGTCATTGCCAATGCCTATTTCTTCCCTGGTTACCGGCTGCTGCGCGAGATCCGCAATGCCGCGCGGCGTGGCGTGGAGGTACGCCTGATCCTGCAGGGCCAGCCGGACATGATGATCGCCAAGCTCGCCGCGCGGATGTTGTACAACTATCTGCTCAAGGCTGGTGTGGTGATCTACGAGTATTGCGAACGGCCGTTGCACGGCAAAGTCGCACTGGTGGATGAGGACTGGAGCACCGTGGGCTCAAGCAACCTCGACCCCCTGAGCCTGTCCCTGAACCTGGAAGCCAATGTGCTGATCCGCGACCGGGCCTTCAACCGTGAATTGTTCGAGCGTCTCGATCATCTGAGCCGCAACCATTGCACCGCCATGCCGGCCAACCCTGCCCCACGGGGCCTGCTGTGGCGCATGACCGTCGGCTTCATGGTGTTCCACTTCCTGCGCCATTTTCCGGCCTGGGCCGGCTGGCTGCCGGCCCATAAGCCGCGTCTGAAACCTTTTTCGCCGCCCACCGCGGTTCGGAGCGAACCCCATGAACCACTCTGACGCGCACACGGCGCCAAGTAATGCCCACGCGGGCGAACACAGCAAGCCCAAATCACGCTGGAGCCGCTGGAAACGCCCACTGACCCTGGCCTTCTTCCTGCTGCTGATCGTGCTGTTCACGGCCTTGGCCCGGCGCATCGACTGGGCCGAAGTGTTCGCCACCCTGGCGGACTTCAAACTGCGCACATTGCTCATTGCCGGTGCGCTGACCGTGACCAGTTTCATCACTTACGCTTGCTTCGACCTGATCGGGCGCACCTACATACGGCAGAAACTGGGCTGGCGGCAGATCCTCCCGGTGGGCGTGATCAGCTACGCCTTCAATCTGAACCTCAGCGCCTGGGTTGGCGGCATCGCCATGCGCTACCGGCTGTATTCGCGGCTGGGGGTGAGCAACGGAAACATCGCCAAGATCCTCGGCCTGAGCCTGGCCACGAACTGGTTCGGCTACATGACGTTGGCCGGGGTGGTGTTCAGCAGCGGCCTGGTCACGATGCCGCCGGGCTGGAAACTGAGCAGCACTGCGCTGCAAGGTGTGGGTGTGCTGTTGCTGTGTATCAGTGCCGGTTACCTGGTGGCCTGCCGGTTTTCCAAACGCCGGGCCTGGACCATCCGCGGCATGGAAATCAACCTGCCGTCGCTGCGCATGGCAGGGCTGCAACTGGCACTGGGGGCCTTGAACTGGTCGCTGATGGCGGCGGTGATCTTTACCCTGCTGCCGGGCAAACTGGATTATCCGGTGGTGCTCGGGGTGCTGATGATCAGCAGCATTGCCGGGGTCATCACTCACATTCCGGCGGGATTGGGGGTGTTGGAGGCGGTGTTCATTGCACTGCTGCAGCACGAGGTTTCTCGCGGCAGCCTGCTGGCGGGGTTGATTGCCTATCGGGCGATCTATTTCATCTTGCCGTTGCTGATCACGGTGGTGATGTACCTGGTGATCGAGGCGAAGGCCAAGGCGTTGCGGGTCAAGCCGGGGCCTAAGTGACGGGTGGGCAGGTCTGACCTCATCGCGAGCAAGCTCGCTCCCACAGGAGATTTTTGGTGGGCAGCAATTCTGTTTTCGCCGCAGATCAATTGTGGGAGCGAGCCTGCTCGCGATAAGGGCCGCATGAACACAGCGCAATCAGCGCGACTGAATGATGCTCAACCGCTCGCCCACCACCATCTCGGTGATCCAGTCCACCAGGATTGAGGTGTAGGCCTGTTGTGACACCGGGTCACTCAAGGCATGGTCGGCGCCGTCGATGATCCGGTGCGTCAGCGAATGGGTCTGCTGGCACGCCGCTCGGTAGCTCATGATCGTCGCGTGGGGCACATGGTCGTCGGTCTCCGACTCCACCAGCAACACATCACCCGTGAACTGCGAGCACGCGTGCAAAGCGCGGTTGGTGTCGGCGTGCACCAGGGTACTGCGGTAATCCAGCAGGTCAGTCTTGTCCAGGTCACGCTTGGGCGTGTGCCATTGCTCGTCGCGGTACAACGCCGGCACCCGCAATGCCAGCCAGCGCACCGGCCGCAGCAACGTCAGGATCGCCGCCAGGTAACCGCCGTAGCTGGTGCCAACCACGGCGATCGCCGAGGTGTCCAGGGCCGGATGGGCAAGCAGCCGGTCGTAGGCGGTGAGCAAATCCCGCAGGTTGTCTTCCCGGGTCACCCGGGACAACGGAATGCCCGCCCCGCCGGTATGCCCGCGCAAGTCGAAGGTCAGGCAGACGCAGCCCAGGCCGGCAATGCCTTTGGCTCGCTCCAGGTCACGCTCCTGGCTACCGCCCCAACCGTGGACGAACAACACTCCTGGAACCTTCGATTTAGGGCTCAGAAAGGTGCCGTTCATGTATTCGTCGTCGATCTCGATCTGAATGGTTTCGCTTCTAGCCGTCATAGGAATGAACCGTTACGTATTTAAGAAGAAAGTCTCCATTGTGCGCCGGGCCGCGATACACCTCTCTGGCGCCTGGGGGCAGCGGCTGGTCCGTGTAGGTCTCCACCGAGGACACACGGACCGCGCTGGACGAAGGATCCTCAACGAATGCCTGTAACGCCGCCAGTTCAGCACTGCTGGCCCCCCCCATCCGCCATGATTGTTCCAGCACACCACCGCGAGGCTGGCCGCTGACGTCAATGCCCTGAGCGATGTCGTAATTGCGCCGCGAGGCAAAGAACCTTGGGAAGGCTTGATTGGCGGCATCGTCAAACACCTGCGCCAACCGCACCGCCTCGCGCACATCGTCGGGCAGCTCAAGTTTTAGCAACTCAATATAGCCGCCCTGCACCGCCAACAGGTCCGAGCCGCCATAAACCTCCAGCCCTTCACTGTCGCGCGTCAGATGTTGCACACCGCAGTAGCTCAAGACCTGGCCGTTGATGAAGCTCTGGCCGACGCTCTGGGTCTTGACCTGTTCGAGGTTCTGCTCAAGCACCACACCGTCGCGAAACAGAGTCTGGGCCTCGGGGTCGGCGGCAATTTCATCGAATTGCGCCAGACTCTTGATCACCCGCTGATCGCGGCCGGCACAGGCATGGATAGGCTTGAAGCGGATCGCTCCGGTGTACAGCAGATGTTCGGCCGCCTGGCGCGCATCCTTGAGCGCAAACACCGTCACACCATCGAGCACCGCCCCCCGGGTCAACTTGGCAAACAACGGTGACCAGCCCAAAGGCGCGACCGCATGCCGGTTCAGCAGACCGTGGGTAATGGCCTTTGTGCAGATAAAATCATGCTCGACGTAACCGCCCCAGAGATCCTCTGGCCCTTTGATGCCCAGGCGCAGCGCCGCCTCGGAACCTATTACGGTTTGCGTGGGCAATAAGTAGAGATCATGGCCGGCATGCTGCTGCTCGTTGTAACTGCCGCCGTATTCAAGGCCAAGGATCTGCGCCAGCCAACGGGCAAGCGCCCGGTTGGTTTCGACTTCATGAAGCGGCGCGTGGGGGTTGATCGAATGGTCCACTACCTGTTTGTTGCGATTGACCGTCGTCATGCGGTGCCCTTTTAACTGCGCTCGATGGCTTTAGGTAAAGGGGTGCAGAGATCAGGCCAACGGTGTTGCGAGCCAGACCGAGCAACGAAACGGGCCTATCGGGGAGAATTGATAGCACCGGGCCTGTTTCATTCTGCACGACACCCTGAGACCATCCGGCAAATTGCACGACGGCTGCGACGATGGCGAGGGGATCAATGGCTACTTTTGAGCATTCATCGGGCCCACCCCAAACCTCGCCCGATAATCACTGGGCGCCAACCCGGTAATCTTCTTGAACGTCGCGCGGAAAGCCCCCGGGTCTTGATAACCCACTGTCCAGGCAATGTGATCGATGGTGCCATTGGTGAACTCCAGCATCTCCCGGGCCTTGCCGACGCGCAGGTGCTGGCAGTATTCGGTGGGCTTGAGCCCGGTGGCCGCGCGAAACCTGCGCAGAAAGGTGCGTTCTTCCAGCCCGGCCTGTTCGGCCATGGCGCCGAGGGAAACGTCCACTGCGCCGCTGCCTTGCAACCAGTGCTGGACCTTGAGAATGGCCGCGTCACCGTGTCCGAGGATGGGCGCAAAGTTACTGCCGCATTGGCTAGCGCTGTCGCTGTGTTCGATCACCAGAAACTGCGCCGTGCGCGTGGCGATGCTGGGTCCGAGCAGGCGGTCCACCAGTCGTAGCCCCAGCTCTGACCAGGCCATCAAACCGGCCGTGGTAATCAGGTCGCCATCGTCCACGATGGGCTTGTCAGCGTCGAGCTTGATCTTCGGATATCGCGCAGCAAAGGTCTTGGCCGAGGTCCAGTGGGTTGTGGCGCTGCGCCCATCGAGCAGGCCGCTTTCAGCCAGCAGAATCGAACCGACACACACCCCACCCAGCACCGTGCCGTCGGCATGCCGCGCTCGCAACCAGGTCATCAGCGCCTGCGACACCAGCCCGTCATCGAAACCGGCGATGGACGGTGGAATCAGCAGCGCAACCAATCTGCCCTGGGGACCGGCGAAACTGTCGAACACCCGGGTCGGCACTTCACCGTCCTGCGCTTGCCAGTGACTGACCCGCAGGCGCGGCAACTGCGCGCTGGCTTGCTCGTCGGCAATCCGCTGCGCCACGGCGAACAGATCGGTCAAGCCATGCACCGCCGCCAGTTGCGCGCCGGGGTAGATGAGCACCCCGAGTTCAGCGACTGCCCTTTGCTGCGCCATTGTCAGTTTTCCCTCGCTTATTGTCGTTACGGCCAATTCTGAAACCGGTGGCATGAGCCAATACTGGCTTCAGCCCCCACTGACCGAGGAAACCTTATGTCCAAGCAAGCGCTCATCGTAGTCGATATCCAGAACGACTACTTCCCCCAGGGAAAATGGCCATTGGTCGATGCCGAAGCGGCCGCCGATAACGCCGCCGGACTGATCGAAGCCTTTCGCCAGGCCGCGGATCAGGTGGTGCACATTCGTCACGAATTCACCTCCGATTCCGCGCCGTTCTTCACCCCAGGCTCTGAAGGTGCTCAGTTGCATCCCAAAGTGCTCAACCGCGCCGACGAACCGGTGGTGCTCAAGCACTTCGTCAACTCGTTTCGCGAAACCCAATTGCAAGCCATCCTTGACCGCCACGGCATCAAGCATCTGGTGATCGTCGGCAGCATGAGCCACATGTGCATCGATGGGGTCGCCCGGGCGGCGGCGGACATGGGCTATGAGGTCACGGTGATTCACGATGCCTGTGCCAGCCGCGATCTGGAATTCAATGGGCTCATCGTCCCGGCGGCTCAAGTCCATGCAGCCTTCATGTCGGCGCTGGGGTTTGCCTATGCGGAGGTGGTGAGCACCGAACAGTTTTTGGCTGCCCGCCACTGAGTCATGCCTCTATCGGCAAATTCAAGGCTAAAAAAAACCGCGCCTCGTAAACCGAAGCGCGGTTTTGTCTTTAGCTTGAAGCGCGCGGCTTGAAGCTTCCGGCTGCTTTAGAACGGAATATCGTCATCAAAGCTGTCGAAATCCGGAGCCGGTTGCGGCGCGGCCTGTTGCGGGGCCGCTGGGCGCTCACGCTGTGGCTGAGGCGCCGACTGAGGGCGAGGCGCCTGCTGGCGCGGAGCAGCCTGCTGGTAGTTGTTGCCACCTTGCTGCTGGTCACCCTGTGGACGGCCGCCCAGCAGTTGCATGGTGCCTTGCATGTCGACCACGATTTCGGTGGTGTAGCGCTTGATGCCGTCTTTTTCCCACTCACGGGTCTGCAGCTTGCCCTCAATGTACACCTGCGAACCCTTGCGCAGGTATTCGCCGGCGATTTCGGCCACCTTGCCGAACATCGACACGCGGTGCCATTCGGTCTTCTCGACCTTCTGGCCAGTCTGCTTGTCGGTCCACTGTTCGCTGGTGGCCAGACTCAGGTTGGTCACGGCATTGCCATTGGGCAGGTAGCGAACTTCGGGATCCTGGCCGCAAGTACCGACCAATATGACTTTGTTAACCCCACGGGCCATAACGTTCTCCTAGGCTTCGCACGTGGTCGGGGCCGGGTTGTTCACCAGGCGCTCGAGCGTCGCGCGATCCAATAATTCGGTGTCCAGTTTGATATAAACGGCCGCTTCGTCGGCGACCACCACTGCATCGGTTACTCCAACGACGGCCTTAAGGCGCTCGGTCAGGCCTGCTTCGCGGATGGCTTCGGGCGACAACGGCAAGCGCAGGCTCGTCACATACGGAGGTTCGCGCATGGTAACAGCAAAGGCCAGCCAAAGTGCAGCCAGCGCGGCGCATCCCAGGAACACAACCGACAAACCGCCATGCTGGAACAGCCAGCCGCCGAGGATCCCGCCCAACGCCGAACCGAGGAACTGGCTGGTGGAGTACACCCCCATCGCCGTGCCCTTGCCGCCCGCCGGTGAAACCTTGCTGATCAGCGACGGCAGCGACGCCTCCAGCAGATTGAACGCGGTGAAGAACACCACAGTGCCGATCACCAGAGCCCGCAGGCTGTCGCCGAACTGCCAGAAGAATAGCTCAGTGAGCATCAGCGTCACGACGGCGCCGAGCAAAACTCGTTTCATTTTGCGTCGCTTCTCGCCATAGATGATGAACGGGATCATGGCGAAAAACGAAATCAGCAGCGCCGTCAGGTAAACCCACCAGTGCTGTTCCTTGGGCAATCCGGCCTTCTCCACCAGCGCCAGCGGCAAGGCCACGAAGCTGGACATCAACATGGCATGGAGCACGAAGATGCCCAGGTCCAGGCGCAGCAGGTCCGGGTGCTTGAGCGTCGGAATCAGCGCCTGGCGAGCCACCCCGGATTCGCGGTGCTGCAACGGCCCAGTGGAGCGCGGCACCATGAACGCCACAATCAGGATGCCCACCAGCGCCATGCCCCCCGTGACCAGAAACAGACCTGACAAACCAAAGGCGCGGGTCAGCAACGGCCCGACGACCATGGCGACGGCGAACGACAGCCCGATCGTCATGCCGATCATGGCCATGGCCTTGGTCCGGTGCTGTTCGCGGGTCAGGTCTGACAACAAGGCCATGACGGCTGCGGAAATTGCCCCGGCACCTTGCAGGATGCGTCCGGCGATCACGCCCCAGATCGAATCGGCATTGGCCGCCAGCACACTGCCCAGGGCGAAGATAATCAAGCCCAGATAGATGACCGGTCGCCGGCCGATGCGGTCGGAAATGACCCCGAACGGGATCTGGAAAATCGCTTGGGTCAGGCCGTACGCGCCAATCGCCAACCCGATGAGGGCCGGGGTCGCGCCAGCCAGATCCATGCCATAGGTCGCCAGTACCGGCAACACCATGAACATGCCCAGCATACGGAAGGCGAACACAAGGGCCAGACCGCTTGCCGCGCGGGTCTCGCCGCTGCTCATGCGTTCGCTGTGGGGATCGTGCATGGAAAAACCTCGTGTGAACCGGCGGCGATTCTACCAGTCCCATCGATTGAGGGGGTATATGGCGACCGTTTGCCGCGCAGTCTTCATGTATGACTGCAAACGCACTTTCAATAGTGTGCATCCATCCAGTATTTGCCCGTATACTCCTACGTTTTCGACGCCCGCCGAGCGAGGCCACTTTGGACAAGATCCTGATTCGTGGGGCCCGTACCCACAACCTGAAGAACATCGACCTGACCCTGCCACGGGACAAGCTGATCGTCATCACCGGCCTGTCCGGATCCGGCAAATCATCCCTGGCCTTCGACACTCTGTACGCTGAAGGCCAGCGCCGCTATGTCGAATCACTGTCGGCTTATGCCCGGCAGTTCCTGTCGATGATGGAAAAACCCGACGTCGACACCATCGAAGGCCTGTCGCCGGCGATTTCCATCGAACAGAAGTCGACTTCCCATAACCCGCGGTCCACCGTCGGCACCATCACCGAGATCTACGACTACCTGCGCCTGCTGTATGCGCGGGTCGGTATTCCTCGGTGTCCCGACCACGACATCCCACTGGAAGCCCAGACCGTCAGCCAGATGGTCGACCTGGTGCTGGCCCAGCCCGAAGGCAGCAAGTTGATGCTGCTGGCGCCGGTCATCCGCGAGCGCAAGGGCGAACACCTGATGGTCTTCGAAGAACTGCGCGCCCAAGGCTTCGTTCGGGCGCGAGTCAATGGCAAGCTGTGTGAGCTGGACGAACTGCCGAAGCTGGATAAACAGAAAAAGCATTCGATCGATGTGGTGGTCGACCGCTTCAAGGTCCGGGCCGACCTGCAACAGCGGCTGGCCGAGTCCTTCGAGACGGCGCTGAAACTGGCCGACGGCATCGCTCTGGTAGCGCCGATGGACGACGAGCCCGGCGAAGAAATCATCTTCTCGGCGCGCTTCGCCTGCCCGATCTGCGGCCACGCCATCAGCGAGCTGGAACCCAAGCTGTTCTCCTTCAACAACCCGGCCGGCGCGTGCCCGACCTGCGATGGCCTGGGGGTCAAGCAGTTCTTCGACACCAAGCGCCTGGTCAATGGCGAACTGACCCTGGCCGAGGGCGCAATTCGTGGCTGGGACCGGCGTAACGTCTACTACTTCCAGATGCTCGGGTCGCTGGCGGCCCATTACAAGTTCAGCCTGGACAAACCCTTCAACGAACTGCCCGCCGACCAGCAGAAATTCATCCTGCACGGCAGCGGCTCACAAAGTGTCGACTTCAAATACCTGAACGACCGTGGCGATATCGTCAAACGCTCCCACCCGTTCGAAGGCATCGTGCCGAACCTGGAGCGGCGTTATCGCGAGACCGAATCGGCCAGCGTGCGCGAAGAACTGGCCAAGTTCCTCAGCACCCAGCCTTGCCCCGATTGCCGCGGTACCCGTTTGCGTCGGGAGGCGCGGCATGTGTGGGTCGGTGAGAAAACCCTGCCAGCGGTGACCAATCTGCCCATTGGCGACGCCACCGACTACTTCGGCGGCTTGAAACTCATTGGCCGCCGGGGCGAAATTGCCGACAAGATCCTCAAGGAAATTCGCGAGCGCCTGCAATTTCTGGTGAACGTCGGCCTGGACTACCTGACACTCGATCGCAGCGCAGATACCCTGTCTGGCGGCGAAGCCCAGCGTATCCGCCTGGCCAGCCAGATCGGTGCCGGCCTGGTGGGGGTGATGTACATCCTCGACGAACCGTCCATTGGCCTGCACCAGCGGGACAATGATCGGTTGCTGGGAACCTTGAAGCACCTGCGGGACATCGGCAACACGGTGATCGTGGTCGAGCATGACGAAGACGCGATCCGCCTGGCCGATTACGTCGTGGACATCGGCCCGGGTGCGGGCGTGCATGGCGGGCATATCGTCGCCCAAGGCACGGCCGCCGAAGTCATGGCGCATCCCGACTCCCTGACCGGCAAATACCTGTCGGGCCGGGTAAAGATCAAGGTGCCGGCCAAGCGTACGCCGCGCAACAAGAAACTGTCGCTGAGCCTCAAGGGCGCCCGTGGCAACAACTTGCGCAACGTCGACCTGGACATCCCGATTGGCCTGCTGACGTGCGTGACCGGCGTGTCCGGTTCCGGCAAATCGACGCTGATCAACAACACCCTGTTCCCCCTCAGCGCCACCGCCCTGAACGGCGCTACGACCCTGGAAGCCGCCGCCCACGACAGCATCAAGGGCCTGGAGCATCTGGACAAGGTTGTCGACATCGACCAGAGCCCTATCGGCCGTACACCGCGCTCCAACCCGGCGACTTATACCGGGTTGTTCACGCCAATCCGCGAACTGTTCGCCGGCGTGCCGGAGTCCCGTTCGCGCGGCTATGGCCCGGGGCGTTTCTCGTTCAACGTCAAGGGCGGGCGCTGCGAAGCCTGCCAGGGCGACGGCCTGATCAAGGTCGAAATGCACTTCTTGCCGGACATCTATGTGCCGTGCGATGTGTGCAAGAGCAAGCGCTACAACCGCGAAACCCTGGAGATCAAGTACAAGGGCAAGAATATCCACGAAACCCTCGAGATGACCATCGAAGAGGCCCGGGTGTTCTTCGACGCGGTGCCGGCACTGGCGCGCAAGCTCCAGACGCTGATGGATGTGGGGCTGTCGTACATCAAGCTTGGCCAATCGGCGACAACGTTGTCCGGCGGCGAGGCCCAGCGGGTCAAGCTGTCTCGCGAGCTGTCCAAGCGCGATACCGGCAAGACCTTGTACATCCTCGACGAACCGACCACAGGCTTGCACTTCGCGGATATCCAGCAATTGCTCGACGTCCTGCATCGCCTTCGCGACCATGGCAACACCGTGGTGGTGATCGAGCACAACCTGGATGTGATCAAGACCGCAGACTGGCTGGTGGACCTGGGGCCGGAAGGCGGATCCAAGGGTGGTCAGATCATCGCGGTGGGTACGCCCGAGGAAGTGGCCGAAATGAAGCAGTCGCACACTGGCTACTACCTCAAGCCGTTGCTGGAGCGTGACCGGGACTGATTCCTCCCCGGACACGAAAAAGCCCCTGTCATCTGATCGATGGCAGGGGCTTTTTGTTTTTCTGTAGGAGCGAGCCTGCTCGCTCCCACAATTATCGCGATTAGAACTGCGACTGCAGGTAATTCTCCAACCCGATCAACTTGATCAGACCCAACTGCTTCTCCAGCCAGTAGGTATGGTCTTCTTCGGTGTCGTTGAGCTGGATGCGCAGGATCTCACGGGTCACGTAATCGTTGTGCTGCTCGCAGAGCTCGATGCCCTTGCACAGCGCGGCACGGACTTTGTATTCCAGGCGCAGGTCGGCAGCGAGCATGTCTGGCACCGTGGTGCCGATGTCCAGATCATCCGGGCGCATGCGCGGTGTGCCTTCGAGCATCAGGATCCGGCGCATCAACGCATCGGCGTGCTGTGCCTCTTCTTCCATCTCATGATTGATACGTTCGTAGAGCTCGGTAAAACCCCAGTCCTCGTACATCCGCGAGTGGATGAAATATTGATCACGGGCTGCCAGTTCGCCTGTCAGCAGCGTGTTGAGGTAATCGATTACGTCTGGGTGACCTTGCATCGCCCTACATCTCCACAAGCTTTGAAGGCTCTAGTTTGAACCAAGCTGACCGCAAGGTCACTCGCCTATCGCAATAAAAGCGAAGAAAATCCGAGAAAAGCCGGCTAAATAACGCAAAAACCGCCCAATTGAGGGCGGTTCTGCTTCTCGTTTAGACTTAGTTAAGCTGTACGCCCAACGCTTTGGCGATGCCTTCACCATAAGCGACATCCGCTTTGAAGAAGTGCTGCAGCTGACGATCGACGACATCCGCCGATACACCAGACATTGCACCCGCGATATTGCTGATCAGCAGGGCTTTCTGGGCATCACTCATCAAGCGGAACAGCGCACCGGCGTGGCTGTAGTAGTCGGTATCTTCGCGGTGATCGTAACGGTCTGCCGCTCCCTCGAGCGCCAGGGCTGGTTCAGCGTAACGCGGAGCCTGCTTGGGGGCCTCGACGTAGCTGTTGGGCTCGTAGTTCGGCGCCGCACCGCCATTGCTGCCGAACGCCATGGCACCGTCGCGCTGGTAACTGTTGACCGGGCTGCGCGGGGCGTTGACTGGCAATTGCTGATGATTGGTGCCCACGCGGTAGCGGTGCGCATCAGCGTAGGCGAATACACGACCTTGCAGCATGCGATCCGGCGAAAGGCCAACCCCTGGAACCATATTGCTCGGCCCGAACGCCGCCTGCTCAACCTCAGCGAAGTAGTTCAGCGGGTTACGGTTGAGTTCCAGTTCGCCGACCTCGATCAACGGAAACTCTTTCTGCGACCAGGTCTTGGTCACATCGAACGGGTTCTCGTAATGGGCCGCGGCTTGGGCCTCGGTCATGATCTGGATGCAGACGCTCCATTTCGGGAAGTCTCCACGCTCGATTGCATTGAACAGGTCCCGCTGGGCGTAATCCGGATCTGTGCCCGCCAGGCGTGCTGCTTCAGCCGGCGCCAGATTCTTGATCCCTTGCTTGGTCTTGTAGTGCCACTTTACCCAGTGACGCTCACCTTGGGCATTGATCAGGCTGTAGGTGTGACTGCCAAAGCCGTGCATGTGACGGTAGCCATCGGGGATGCCGCGATCAGAGAACAGAATGGTGACCTGGTGCAACGCTTCCGGCGAATGCGACCAGAAATCCCACATCATTTGGGCACTTTTCAGATTGCTCTGGGGAAGGCGCTTCTGTGTATGGATGAAGTCGGGGAATTTCAGCGGATCGCGAATGAAGAACACAGGGGTGTTATTACCCACGATGTCCCAGTTCCCTTCCTCGGTATAGAACTTCAAGGCGAAACCACGTGGGTCGCGCTCAGTATCCGCAGAGCCACGCTCGCCACCCACTGTGGAAAAACGCAGGAACGTTGGGGTCTGCTTGCCGACCGACTCAAACAGCTTGGCGCTGGTGTACTGGGTGATATCCCGGGTGACGGTAAATGTGCCGTAAGCGCCTGATCCCTTGGCGTGTACACGGCGCTCGGGAATGTTCTCGCGATTGAAGTGAGCGAGCTTCTCGATAAGGTGGAAGTCGTCGAGTAGCAGCGGGCCGCGCGGGCCGGCGGAGCGAGAGTTCTGGTTATCGGCGACAGGAGCGCCGCTGGCGGTCGTAAGCGTTTTGGTCTGGCTCATGCTCAATCTTCCTAGGTCGGTCTTCAAACTGCCGGCTAATCGGCTGGAAAGGAGTATTGATCATGTTAATGACAGTATCCAAATTCATTAAATCATGGGCATCGATAGTCATTATCTAACTCCGCCTGATTGCCAGACACGAAGCCAGATAAGAGATGATTGACACTTTTTGACCAGACACAAAAAACCGGGCGCTAGGCCCGGTTTTTTGTATGTTGCCGTCTTACTCAGCGGATACAGCTTCACCGCTGGTAGCACGATCAACCAACTCGACGTACGCCATAGGCGCGTTGTCGCCAGCGCGGAAACCGCACTTGAGGATGCGCAGGTAGCCACCCTCACGGGTAGCATAACGCTTGCCCAGGTCGTTGAAGAGCTTACCAACGATAGCTTTCGAACGAGTACGGTCGAAAGCCAGACGGCGGTTAGCCAGGCTGTCTGTCTTGGCCAAAGTGATCAGCGGCTCAGCAACGCGGCGCAGTTCTTTGGCTTTCGGCAGTGTAGTTTTGATCAGCTCGTGCTCGAACAGCGACACCGCCATGTTTTGGAACATGGCCTTGCGGTGCGAGCTGGTGCGGCTCAGGTGACGACCACTTTTACGATGACGCATGGTTCATTCCTTACCAAACACAACGTTCGGTGATTACGACGATCAGGCAGTCGCCTTGTCGTCCTTCTTAAGACTTGCAGGCGGCCAGTTGTCGAGGCGCATGCCGAGGGACAGACCGCGGGAGGCCAGAACGTCCTTGATTTCAGTCAAGGATTTCTTGCCAAGGTTCGGAGTCTTCAACAGCTCTACTTCGGTGCGCTGAATCAGGTCGCCGATGTAGTAGATGTTTTCCGCCTTAAGGCAGTTAGCCGAACGTACAGTCAGTTCCAGATCGTCAACCGGGCGAAGCAGGATCGGATCAATCTCGTCTTCCTGCTCGACAACCACTGGCTCACTGTCACCTTTGAGGTCGACGAACGCAGCCAACTGCTGTTGCAGAATGGTTGCAGCGCGGCGAATGGCCTCTTCAGGATCCAGGGTACCGTTGGTTTCCAGATCAATAACCAGCTTGTCCAGGTTGGTACGCTGCTCGACACGGGCGTTTTCCACCACGTATGCGATACGGCGAACCGGGCTGAACGAAGAGTCAAGCTGCAAGCGACCGATGCTGCGGCTTTCGTCTTCATCGCTCTGACGCGAGTCTGCCGGTTCATAACCACGACCACGAGCTACGGTGAGCTTCATGTTCAGGGCGCCGTTAGACGCCAGGTTAGCGATTACGTGATCGGGGTTAACGATCTCGACATCATGATCCAGCTGAATATCGGCAGCGGTAACCACCCCCGAACCCTTCTTCGACAAGGTCAGCGTAACTTCGTCACGACCGTGCAGCTTGATAGCCAGGCCTTTAAGGTTCAACAGGATTTCAATTACATCTTCCTGTACACCTTCGATGGCGCTGTACTCATGGAGTACACCGTCAATCTCGGCCTCGACTACTGCACAGCCGGGCATTGAGGACAACAGGATGCGGCGCAGCGCGTTGCCCAGGGTGTGGCCGAAACCACGCTCGAGAGGCTCGAGTGTGATCTTGGCGCGGGTTGGACTGACAACCTGCACATCAATATGGCGGGGTGTCAGGAACTCATTTACCGAAATCTGCATGGATGCACCTATTTTCTAGCCCTTACTTGGAGTAGAGCTCGACAATCAGGCTTTCGTTGATGTCGGCGGACAGATCACTGCGAGCAGGAACGTTCTTGAAAACGCCCGACTTCTTCTCAGTGTCTACTTCTACCCATTCTACGCGGCCACGTTGGGCACACAGATCGAGAGCTTGGACAATGCGAAGTTGGTTCTTTGCTTTCTCGCGAACAGCAACCACGTCACCAGCACGAACCTGGTAGGACGGAACGTTTACGGTCTGACCGTTAACGCTGATCGACTTGTGCGATACCAGCTGACGGGATTCGGCACGAGTAGAACCGAAACCCATACGGTATACAACGTTGTCCAGACGGCATTCGAGCAGTTGCAACAGGTTTTCGCCGGTTGCGCCCTTCTTGCCAGCAGCTTCTTTGTAGTAGCCGCTGAATTGACGCTCGAGAACGCCGTAGATACGACGGACCTTCTGCTTTTCACGCAGTTGGGTGCCGTAATCGGACTGGCGACCGCGGCGTTGGCCGTGGATACCAGGTGCTGCTTCAATGTTGCACTTCGATTCGATCGCGCGCACGCCGCTCTTCAGAAAGAGATCGGTGCCTTCACGACGAGCGAGTTTGCATTTTGGACCAATGTAACGAGCCATTCTTTACAATCTCCTGGATTACACGCGGCGCTTCTTCGGCGGACGGCACCCGTTGTGCGGGATTGGCGTCACGTCGGTGATGCTGGCGATCTTGTAGCCACAGCCGTTCAAAGCGCGGACTGCGGATTCACGACCTGGACCTGGGCCCTTGACGTTAACGTCGAGGTTTTTCAGGCCGTATTCCAGCGCAGCTTGACCAGCACGCTCAGCAGCTACTTGAGCAGCGAACGGGGTGGACTTGCGGGAACCGCGGAAACCCGAACCACCGGAGGTTGCCCAGGAAAGAGCGTTACCTTGACGGTCGGTAATGGTCACGATGGTGTTGTTAAAAGAAGCATGGATGTGGGCGATGCCATCAACCACTGTCTTTTTAACTTTTTTACGAGGACGAGCAGCAGGTTTTGCCATGATTAAATTCCTGTCGATTCGCTGGGGCGATTACTTGCGGATCGGCTTACGCGGACCTTTACGGGTACGCGCGTTGGTCTTGGTACGCTGACCGCGTACTGGAAGACCACGACGATGACGCAGACCGCGATAGCAACCGAGGTCCATCAAGCGCTTGATTTTCATGTTGATTTCGCGACGCAGGTCACCTTCAGTGGTGAACTTCGCCACTTCGCCACGCAGCTGTTCA
This sequence comes from Pseudomonas halotolerans, assembly GCF_039581215.1. Lineage (NCBI taxonomy): Bacteria > Pseudomonadati > Pseudomonadota > Gammaproteobacteria > Pseudomonadales > Pseudomonadaceae > Pseudomonas > Pseudomonas halotolerans. Next base: position 31,717 of record NZ_JBCNTJ010000017.1, on the reverse strand, counting down.
ATCTGCTCGTCGCTCAGATCTTTGATCTTTGCCGCTGGGTTGACCCCAGAGACTGCACAAATTTTCTGTGCAGTAGTGCGACCAACACCATAGATGTAGGTCAGCGAGATAACAGTATGCTTGTTATCTGGAATGTTAACGCCTGCAATACGGGCCATTCAGTGGGACTCCAATTGACAGCTACCTACGCCCCGGAAGCCAAGAAATAGGGCGCGAGATAATATCGCTGTAATAACAAATAATCAACCCGGCAGCGCACTAGCTGCCGGGCTTAAAGCACAATCACACTCAGCCTTGGCGCTGTTTGTGACGCGGTTCCGCGCTGCAAATTACCCGAACAACGCCTTCGCGGCGAATAATCTTGCAGTTGCGGCACAGCTTTTTCACCGATGCACGAACTTTCATCACCAACTCCTCGAACCTTATGGACGCTACTCAGCGCAACATGCCGCTGCCGTAGCCCTTCAGGTTGGCTTTCTTCATCAGGGATTCGTACTGGTGCGAAACGAGGTGCGATTGTACTTGGGACATGAAGTCCATCACAACCACGACCACGATCAGCAACGAGGTCCCGCCAAGGTAGAACGGAACGTTTGCCGCAACCACCAGGAACTGGGGAAGCAAGCAGACGGCCGTCATATAGAGAGCACCGAACAAGGTCAAACGAGTCAAAACGCCATCAATGTAGCGCGCCGACTGCTCGCCCGGACGGATACCCGGAATAAAGGCACCGGACTTCTTCAGGTTTTCCGCTACGTCTTTCGGATTGAACATCAACGCCGTATAGAAGAAGCAGAAGAAAATAATCCCTGCACTAAACAGCAGAATATTCAACGGCTGACCAGGAGCGATCGACTGCGAGATGTCCTGCAGCCAGCCCATACCTTCAGACTGACCAAACCAGGCACCCAGCGAAGCCGGGAACAGCAAAATGCTGCTCGCAAAAATAGCCGGAATAACACCGGCCATATTCACCTTCAGCGGCAAGTGGCTAGTCTGCGCAGCAAATACCTTGCGGCCCTGCTGACGCTTGGCGTAGTGAACAGCAATACGACGCTGACCACGCTCAATGAACACCACGAAACCGATAATCGCTACTGCCAGCAAACCGATAGCAACCAGGGCAAAAATGTTGATGTCACCCTGACGAGCAGACTCGAAAGACTGCCCGATCGCTCTCGGAAGACCGGCGACGATACCTGCGAAAATCAACATCGAGATACCGTTGCCAACACCACGCTCAGTAATCTGCTCACCCAGCCACATCATGAACATCGCACCCGCCACAAATGTGGTTACCGCGACGAAATGGAAGCCAAAGTCACCAGTGAACGCTACGCCCTGCCCTGCCAGGCCGATGGACATGCCAACAGCCTGAACAAGAGCAAGGACGACGGTGAGGTAGCGGGTGTACTGGCTGATCTTGCGACGGCCAGCTTCACCTTCCTTCTTCAACTGTTCCAGCTGTGGGCTGACGGCGGTCATCAGTTGCATGATGATCGATGCCGAGATGTACGGCATGATCCCCAGAGCAAAGATACTCATCCGTTCCAGCGCACCGCCGGAAAACATGTTGAACAAGCTAAGAATGGTCCCCTCATTCTGTCGAAACAGGTCCGCGAGTCGGTCCGGGTTGATACCTGGAACCGGGATGTGTGCGCCTATTCGGTAGACGATAATCGCCAGGAACAGAAAACGCAGACGAGCCCAGAGTTCAGACATACCGCCTTTGCCGAGCGCAGAGAGAGCACCTTGCTTAGCCATTTATTCCTCGAACTTGCCGCCAGCTGCTTCGATAGCCGCACGCGCACCTTTGGTGGCGCCGATTCCCTTTCCGATGGTGACAGCGCGAGCAACTTCGCCCGACAGCATGATTTTCACACGCTGAACGTTCTGGTTGATCACGTTGGCATCCTTCAGGGACTGCACGGTGACGATGTCGCCATCCACTTTAGCCAGCTCGGACAGACGCACTTCTGCGCGATCCATGGCCTTCAGGGAAACGAAACCGAACTTCGGCAGGCGACGATGCAGCGGCTGTTGACCGCCTTCAAAGCCTGGAGCAATGGTGCCACCGGAGCGGGAGGTCTGACCTTTGTGGCCACGGCCACCGGTCTTGCCCAAACCACTACCGATACCACGGCCCGGACGATGCTTTTCGCGACGGGAACCCGGCGCTGGACTCAGATCATTGAGTTTCATCGATTAACCCTCTACACGCAGCATGTAGTAGGCCTTGTTGATCATCCCGCGATTCTCGGGAGTATCCAGGACCTCTACAGTGTGACCGATGCGACGCAGACCCAGACCCTTAACGCACAGTTTGTGGTTAGGGATGCGGCCGGTCATGCTTTTGATCAGCGTAACTTTTACGGTAGCCATGATCAGAAGATCTCCTTGACGCTTTTGCCACGCTTGGCGGCAATGGATTCAGGAGACTGCATTGCTTTCAAACCCTTGAAAGTGGCGTGAACCACGTTTACCGGGTTAGTCGAGCCGTAGCACTTGGCCAGAACGTTCTGAACACCAGCAACTTCGAGGACAGCACGCATAGCGCCGCCAGCGATGATACCGGTACCTTCAGAAGCAGGCTGCATGTACACCTTCGAAGCGCCATGGGCAGACTTCATTGCGTACTGCAGAGTGGTGCCGTTCAGATCAACCTGGATCATGTTGCGGCGAGCAGCTTCCATTGCCTTCTGGATCGCAGCAGGCACTTCACGCGACTTGCCACGGCCGAAGCCAACACGCCCTTTACCATCACCTACCACGGTCAACGCGGTGAAAGTGAAGATACGGCCGCCTTTAACGGTTTTGGCTACGCGGTTAACTTGAACCAGCTTCTCGATGTAGCCTTCGTCGCGCTTTTGGTCGTTATTTGACATAACTTAGAACTCCAGCCCAGCTTCACGAGCAGCATCAGCCAGCGCCTTGACGCGGCCGTGGTACTTGAAGCCAGAGCGGTCGAAAGCCACCTGCGAGACGCCAGCGGCTTTAGCACGCGTAGCGACCAGCTGGCCAACCTTAGTGGCCGCGTCGATGTTGCCAGTGGCGCCATCACGCAGTTCTTTATCCAAAGTCGAGGCACTTGCCAGGACTTTGTTGCCGTCGGCCGAAATGACCTGGGCGTAGATGTGCTGCGACGAGCGGAACACGCAGAGACGCACGACTTCGAGTTCGTGCATTTTCAGGCGTGCTTTGCGAGCGCGACGCAGTCGAGTAACTTTTTTGTCGGTCATTTGCTATGCCCTACTTCTTCTTGGCTTCTTTACGACGGACGACTTCGTCCGCGTAGCGCACACCTTTGCCTTTGTACGGCTCTGGTGGACGGAAGTCGCGGATCTCGGCGGCCACTTGACCTACCAGCTGCTTATCGATGCCCTTGATCAGGATATCGGTCTGGCTAGGAGTCTCAGCGGTGATGCCTTCCGGCAGTTCATAATCCACTGGGTGCGAGAAGCCAAGAGCCAGGTTCAGCACTGTGCCTTTTGCTTGCGCCTTGTAACCAACACCGACCAGCTGGAGCTTGCGCTCGAAGCCTTGGCTTACGCCTTGGACCATGTTGTTTACCAACGCACGAGTGGTACCAGCCATTGCGCGAGTCTGTTGATCGCCATTGCGAGCAGCGAAACGCAGCTCACCAGCTTCTTCAACGATCTCAACGGACGAATGGATGTTCAGTTGCAGAGTGCCCTTGGCACCCTTCACCGAAAGCTGTTGGCCTGCGAATTTGACTTCGACACCGGCTGGCAGCTTAACGGGGTTCTTAGCGACGCGTGACATGCTTATCCCCCCTTAGAACACAGTGCAAAGAACTTCGCCGCCGACACCGGCAGCGCGCGCAGCACGATCCGTCATCACACCCTTGTTGGTGGAGACGATAGACACACCGAGACCGCCACGAACTTTTGGCAGATCCTCGACGGACTTGTACTGACGCAGGCCTGGACGGCTAACGCGCTTCACTTCCTCGATGACCGGACGGCCTTCGAAGTACTTCAGCTCGATGGACAGCAGTGGCTTGATTTCGCTGCTGATCTGATAACCCGCAATGTAACCTTCGTCCTTCAGGACTTTGGCAACAGCTACCTTCAAAGTAGAAGATGGCATGCTTACGACGGACTTTTCAGCCATCTGGGCATTACGGATACGAGTTAGCATGTCCGCTAACGGGTCCTGCATACTCATGGGCTAGACGCTCCTAATACACAAAAAATTAGCCTTTCGGCTACTACGTGTCGCCGAGTGCATCCGCGCGATAAAAGCACGGGCTCAGGCGAGCCGGGTATTCTAGACACACCCCACAAATGAATCAAGCCCCAAAAGGGGCTTGATTCAAGTTCAAGGTCACCGGCGGTCAGGATCTTGCGACCCCGAACACCGAGACATTGACAGTGCTTACCAGCTGGCTTTAACCAGACCTGGAACGTCACCACGCATTGCAGCTTGACGCAGCATGTTACGGCCGAGGCCGAACTTGCGGTACACGCCGTGCGGACGACCAGTCAGGCGGCAGCGGTTACGCATGCGCGAAGCGCTTGCGTCACGTGGCTGCTTCTGCAGCGCTACGGTAGCTTCCCAACGCGCTTCTGGACTTGCGTTCAGATCAACGATGATAGCTTTCAGCGCTGCACGCTTGGTGGCGTACTTGGCAACGGTGAGCTGACGCTTCAGCTCACGGTTTTTCATGCTCTTCTTGGCCATTTTCCTACTCCAATCAGTTGCGGAACGGGAATTTGAAAGCGCGCAGCAGTGCGCGACCTTCGTCATCCGTCCGAGCAGTGGTGGTCAGGGTAATGTCCAGACCGCGGAGAGCGTCGATCTTGTCGTAATCGATTTCCGGGAAAATGATCTGCTCTTTAACGCCCATGCTGTAGTTACCACGACCATCGAAGGACTTGGCATTCAGGCCGCGGAAGTCGCGAACCCGAGGCAGGGAGATCGACAGCAGACGATCCAGGAACTCGTACATACGCTCACGGCGCAGGGTCACTTTGACGCCGATCGGCCAACCTTCACGGACTTTAAAGCCAGCGATGGATTTCCGAGCGTAAGTCACAACGACTTTCTGACCGGTGATCTTTTCCAGGTCAGCAACAGCGTGCTCGATGACTTTTTTGTCGCCGATCGCTTCGCCCAGACCCATGTTCAGGGTGATTTTGGTGACGCGCGGAACTTCCATCACGTTCGAAAGCTTAAGTTCTTCCTTAAGTTTCGGTGCGATTTCCTTCCGGTAAATCTCTTTTAGTCGTGCCATGGTCTTCTACCTAGCAGTGTTCAAGCATCAACCGCTTTTTGGGTCGACTTGAAGACACGAATTTTCTTACCGTCTTCAACTTTGAAACCAACGCGGTCAGCCTTGTTGGTTTCGCCGTTGAAAATGGCGACGTTGGAAGCGTGCAGTGGCGCTTCTTTCTCGACGATACCGCCCTGTACGCCCGACATCGGGTTAGGCTTGGTATGACGCTTGACCAGGTTCAAGCCACCAACAACCAGACGGTTGTCAGCGAGAACCTTCAGCACCTTACCGCGCTTACCCTTGTCCTTGCCGGCGATCACGATGATCTCGTCGTCACGACGAATCTTTTGCATGTCGGATCTCCTTACAGCACTTCTGGGGCGAGCGAGACGATCTTCATGAACTTCTCAGTACGAAGCTCACGGGTCACTGGCCCAAAGATACGGGTGCCGATTGGCTCTTGCTTGTTGTTCAACAGAACAGCAGCGTTGCCATCAAAGCGGATGATGGAGCCGTCAGCGCGACGAACACCGTGGCGAGTGCGGACTACAACAGCAGTCATCACTTGGCCTTTTTTCACCTTACCGCGAGGAATTGCTTCCTTGACGGTAACTTTGATGATGTCACCAATACCAGCGTAACGACGATGGGAGCCACCCAGCACCTTGATGCACATAACACGGCGAGCGCCGCTGTTATCGGCCACATCGAGCATGGATTGAGTCTGAATCATATAATTTCTCCGACCCCTAGCCCTTAGACTTCCACAGCGCGTTCGAGAACATCAACCAGCGCCCAAGACTTGGTCTTGGCCATCGGACGAGTTTCACGAATAGTGACTTTGTCGCCGATGTGGCACTGATTGGTTTCGTCGTGCGCGTGCAGCTTAGTCGAACGCTTAACGTATTTACCGTAGATCGGGTGCTTAACGCGACGCTCGATCAGAACGGTGATGGTTTTGTCCATCTTGTCGCTGACAACACGGCCAGTCAGCGTACGGACAGTTTTTTCGGCTTCAGCCATGATCACTTACCTGCCTGCTGGTTGAGCACAGTTTTCACGCGAGCGATGTCACGCTTAACTTGCGAGAGCAGATGAGACTGCCCCAACTGGCCAGTTGCTTTCTGCATACGCAGATTGAACTGGTCGCGCAGCAGGCCGAGCAGTTGCTCGTTCAGCTGCTGTGCTGATTTTTCACGAAGTTCATTCGCTTTCATCACATCACCGTCCGTTTAACAAAGGAGGTGGCGAGCGGCAGCTTTGCAGCAGCCAGGGCGAAAGCCTCACGCGCCAGCTCTTCAGAAACACCCTCGATTTCATACAGGACTTTGCCTGGCTGAATCTGGGCAACCCAGTACTCCACGTTACCCTTACCTTTACCCATCCGAACTTCGAGTGGCTTCTTGGTGACAGGCTTGTCCGGGAATACACGGATCCAGATCTTGCCGCCACGTTTTACGTGACGGGTCAGAGCACGACGCGCTGACTCGATCTGACGAGCGGTGAGACGACCACGAGCAACAGACTTCAGCGCGAACTCGCCGAAGCTGACTTTGCTACCGCGCAATGCCAGGCCACGGTTGTGACCGGTCATCTGCTTGCGGAACTTCGTACGCTTTGGTTGCAACATTTGGCGTACCCCTTACTTAGCAGCTTTTTTACGAGGCGCTGGTGCTTGTGGCTTCAGCTCTTCTTGGCGACCACCAATTACTTCGCCTTTGAAGATCCAAACCTTTACACCGATCACACCGTAGGTGGTGTGAGCTTCGTAGTTGGCATAGTCGATGTCGGCACGCAGGGTGTGCAGTGGCACACGACCTTCGCGATACCATTCAGTACGTGCGATTTCAGCACCGCCGAGACGACCGCTCACTTGGATTTTGATGCCTTTGGCACCAATGCGCATTGCGTTCTGTACAGCGCGCTTCATAGCGCGACGGAACATTACACGACGCTCCAGCTGCTGAGCTACGCTCTGCGCAACCAGCATACCGTCGAGCTCCGGCTTGCGGATCTCTTCGATATTGATGTGCACAGGCACACCCATTTGCTTGGTCAGGTCCTGACGCAGCTTCTCAACATCTTCACCTTTCTTCCCGATAACGATACCTGGACGAGCAGTGTGGATGGTGATGCGTGCAGTCTGCGCCGGACGATGGATATCGATACGGCTTACGGACGCGCTTTTTAGTTTGTCTTGGAGATACTCACGCACCTTCAGATCAGCGAACAAGTAGTCCGCATAAGTCCGACCGTCTGCGTACCAGACGGAGGTGTGCTCCTTGACGATTCCCAGGCGAATGCCAATGGGATGTACTTTCTGACCCATCTCTTCGACTCCGTTACTTGTCAGCAACCTTGACAGTGATATGGCAAGACCGCTTGACGATGCGATCAGCACGGCCTTTGGCACGTGGCATGATGCGCTTCAGCGAACGCCCTTCGTTGACGAAAACGGTGCTGACCTTCAGGTCATCAACGTCTGCGCCTTCGTTATGCTCGGCGTTGGCTACGGCCGACTCCAGCACTTTCTTCATGATCTCGGCGGCTTTCTTACTGCTGAAAGCCAACAGGTTGAGCGCTTCGCCCACCTTCTTCCCGCGGATCTGGTCGGCGACCAAGCGGGCTTTCTGGGCGGAGATTCGAGCGCCCGACAACTTAGCGGCTACTTCCATTTCCTTACCCCTTAACGCTTGGCTTTCTTGTCAGCCACGTGCCCACGGTATGTGCGGGTACCGGCAAACTCGCCCAGTTTGTGGCCGACCATGTCTTCGTTAACGAGAACTGGGACGTGTTGGCGACCGTTGTGTACTGCGATGGTCAGACCGACCATTTGTGGCAGGATCATCGAACGACGCGACCAGGTTTTAACTGGTTTGCGATCGTTCTTTTCCGCCGCCACTTCGATCTTCTTCAGTAGGTGAAGATCAATAAAAGGACCTTTTTTCAGAGAACGTGGCACTGTCGTATCCCTCTATTTACTTGCGACGACGGACGATCATTTTGTCGGTACGCTTATTACCACGAGTCTTCGCGCCCTTAGTCGGGAAGCCCCATGGCGATACCGGATGACGACCACCAGAGGTACGACCTTCACCACCACCATGTGGGTGGTCAACCGGGTTCATGGCAACACCACGAACGGTTGGGCGAACGCCACGCCAGCGCTTGGCACCAGCTTTACCCAACGAACGCAGGCTGTGCTCGGAGTTCGAGACTTCGCCCAGGGTCGCACGGCACTCAGCCAGTACTTTACGCATCTCACCAGAACGCAGACGCAGGGTCACGTAGACACCTTCACGAGCGATCAGCTGAGCCGAAGCACCAGCGGAACGAGCGATCTGTGCGCCTTTACCTGGCTTCAATTCGATGCCGTGTACGGTGCTACCAACTGGAATGTTACGCAGTTGCAGAGCGTTGCCCGGCTTGATCGGTGCCAAGGCACCTGCGATCAGCTGGTCGCCAGCACTCACGCCTTTAGGGGCGATGATGTAGCGACGCTCGCCATCTGCGTACAGTAGCAGAGCGATGTGAGCAGTACGGTTTGGATCGTATTCGATACGCTCGACGGTGGCAGCGATGCCATCCTTGTCGTTGCGACGGAAGTCGACCAGACGATAATGCTGCTTATGACCACCACCGATGTGACGAGTGGTAATACGGCCATTGTTGTTACGACCACCAGACTTCGATTTTTTCTCGAGCAGCGGTGCGTGAGGAGCGCCTTTATGCAGCTCCTGGTTGACCACCTTGACCACAAAACGGCGGCCAGGGGAAGTCGGTTTGCATTTAACGATTGCCATGATGCACCCCTTCCTTACTCAGCACTGCTGCTGAAATCGAGATCTTGGCCTGGCTGAAGGGAGATAACTGCCTTCTTCCAGTCATTACGCTTGCCCAGACCGCGAGCAGTGCGCTTGCTCTTACCCAGAACATTCAGGGTAGTAACGCGCTCTACTTTCACGCTGAACAGGCTTTCGACGGCCTTCTTGATTTCCAGCTTGGTTGCATCGGTAGCAACCTTGAAAACGAACTGGCCTTTCTTGTCTGCCAGAACCGTAGCCTTCTCGGAAACGTGCGGGCCAAGCAGAACTTTAAATACGCGTTCCTGGTTCATCCCAGCAGCTCCTCGAATTTCTTCACGGCCGACACGGTGATCAACACCTTGTCGTATGCGATCAGACTGACCGGATCGGAACCTTGCACGTCACGAACATCAACGTGTGGCAGGTTGCGAGCAGCCAGGTACAGGTTCTGATCAACAGCGTCAGACACGATCAGGACGTCAGTCAGGCCCATGCCATTCAGCTTGTTCAGCAGATCTTTGGTTTTCGGTGCTTCAACAGCGAAGTCCTGAACCACGACCAGACGATCAGTACGCACCAGCTCAGCAAGGATGGAACGCATTGCTGCGCGATACATCTTCTTGTTCAGCTTCTGGGAGTGATCCTGAGGACGAGCTGCAAAAGTGGTACCGCCGCCGCGCCAGATTGGGCTACGGATAGTACCGGCACGAGCACGGCCAGTACCTTTCTGACGCCATGGGCGCTTACCGCCACCAGAAACGTCGGAACGGGTCTTTTGCTGCTTGCTACCTTGACGGCCGCCGGCCATGTAGGCCACGACTGCTTGGTGAACCAGCGTCTCGTTGAATTCGCCGCCAAATGTCAGTTCGGAAACTTCGATCGCTTGAGCGTCATTTACATTTAATTGCATGTCAGCTTCCCCTTAACCGCGAGCCTTGGCTGCTGGACGTACAACCAAGTTGCCGCCAGTAGCGCCAGGAACAGCGCCCTTGACCAACAACAGATTGCGTTCAGCGTCCACGCGCACTACTTCGAGGGACTGCACGGTCACGCGCTCAGCGCCCATATGACCGGACATTTTTTTGCCCTTGAATACACGACCAGGAGTCTGGCACTGGCCGATAGAGCCTGGAACGCGGTGGGATACGGAGTTACCGTGGGTGTTATCTTGCCCGCGGAAGTTCCAACGCTTGATCGTACCCTGGAAGCCTTTACCCTTGGACTGACCGGTTACATCAACCAGTTGACCAGCAGCGAAGATTTCAGCGTTGATCAGATCGCCGGCCTGGTACTCGCCTTCTTCAAGACGGAACTCCATTACGGTACGACCAGCGGCAACGTTCGCCTTGGCGAAGTGGCCAGCTTGAGCAGCTGTTACACGCGAAGCACGACGCTCGCCGACAGTGACTTGCACTGCACGATAGCCATCGGTCTCTTCAGTTTTGAACTGGGTGACGCGATTCGGCTCGATCTCAATGACCGTGACCGGAATGGAGACACCTTCTTCGGTGAAAATACGGGTCATACCGCATTTACGACCGACTACACCAATAGTCATGTTGTAAACCTCATGAGTGTACGGGGCTTTCACCCGCTATGGCCGCCCATTTCAGAGCGTTACACGACCAAGACCGAGTCTTAGCCGAGGCTGATCTGCACTTCCACACCGGCCGCAAGATCAAGCTTCATAAGTGCATCAACGGTTTTATCCGTTGGCTGGACGATGTCCAGAACGCGCTTATGAGTACGGATCTCGTACTGGTCACGCGCGTCTTTGTTGACGTGCGGGGAGACCAGAACGGTGAACCGCTCTTTACGGGTAGGCAGTGGAATTGGACCACGCACTTGAGCACCAGTACGTTTCGCGGTTTCCACGATTTCCTGGGTGGATTGGTCGATCAGGCGATGGTCGAAAGCCTTCAACCTGATACGGATTTGCTGATTTTGCATTGGATTTCAGACTCCGGCTGCTATTCCCACCGAGCGCAATACGCCCGTTAAAAGGAGGCGCAATTCTATAGACGCCCCTGATAGGTGTCAACCCAATAAAAAAGCCCCCGCTAGGCGGGGGCTCTTCAACTCATCGAGCTGAGTCTACAAGAGACTTACTCGATGACTTTGGCTACGACGCCGGCGCCGACGGTACGACCGCCTTCACGGATAGCGAAACGCAGACCGTCTTCCATCGCGATGGTCTTGATCAGAGTGACAGTCATCTGGATGTTGTCACCTGGCATTACCATTTCAACGCCTTCTGGCAGCTCGCAGTTACCGGTCACGTCAGTTGTACGGAAGTAGAACTGTGGACGGTAGCCTTTGAAGAACGGAGTATGACGGCCGCCTTCTTCCTTGCTCAGAACGTAAACTTCTGCAGTGAACTTGGTGTGCGGCTTGACGGTGCCTGGCTTGACCAGAACCTGGCCACGCTCAACGTCGTCACGCTTGGTACCGCGCAGCAGTACGCCGCAGTTCTCGCCAGCACGACCTTCGTCGAGCAGCTTGCGGAACATTTCAACGCCGGTGCAGGTAGTTTTCTGAGTGTCGCGCAGACCGACGATCTCAACTTCTTCCTGGATGCGGACGATGCCACGCTCAACACGACCAGTCACAACAGTACCGCGACCGGAGATCGAGAATACGTCTTCGATTGGCATCAGGAACGGCTTGTCGATAGCACGCTCTGGCTCTGGGATGTAGCTGTCCAGAGTTTCCACCAGCTTCTTGACAGCAGTGGTACCCATTTCGTTGTCGTCTTGGCCGTTCAGAGCCATCAGCGCCGAACCGATGATGATTGGAGTGTCATCACCTGGGAAGTCGTAAGTGCTCAGCAGATCGCGCACTTCCATCTCAACCAGTTCCAGCAGCTCAGCGTCGTCAACCATGTCAGCCTTGTTCAGGAAGACAACGATGTACGGAACGCCTACCTGACGGGACAGCAGGATGTGCTCACGGGTTTGTGGCATCGGACCATCAGCGGCCGAGCAAACCAGGATCGCGCCGTCCATCTGGGCAGCACCGGTGATCATGTTTTTTACGTAGTCGGCGTGACCTGGGCAGTCAACGTGTGCGTAGTGACGCACGGCCGAATCGTATTCAACGTGAGCGGTGTTGATGGTGATACCACGAGCTTTCTCTTCCGGGGCGCTGTCGATCTTGTCGAAGTCAACCTTGGCCGAACCGAAAACTTCGGAGCAGACACGGGTCAGAGCAGCGGTCAGCGTGGTTTTACCGTGGTCGACGTGACCGATGGTGCCAACGTTGACGTGCGGTTTGTTCCGTTCAAATTTTTCTTTAGCCACGACAATTAACTCCTAGCTTAAAGGGCTGAATCAGCCTTGCTTTTTGGTAACAGTTTCGACGATATGCGACGGAGCTGTATTGTATTTTTTGAATTCCATAGAGTAGCTCGCGCGACCCTGAGACATGGAACGAACGTCGGTTGCGTAACCGAACATTTCACCCAACGGAACCTCGGCACGAATGACCTTGCCGGAAACCGTATCTTCCATACCCAGAATCATGCCACGACGACGGTTAAGGTCGCCCATGACATCACCCATGTAGTCTTCAGGCGTAACAACCTCTACCGCCATGATCGGCTCAAGCAACTCACCGCCGCCCTTCTGGGCCAGTTGCTTGGTCGCCATGGAAGCAGCCACCTTGAACGCCATCTCGTTGGAGTCGACGTCGTGGTAAGAACCATCGAACACAGTCGCCTTCAGGCCGATCAGCGGATAGCCGGCAACAACGCCGTTCTTCATCTGCTCTTCGATACCCTTCTGGATCGCCGGGATGTATTCCTTAGGAACCACACCACCTACGACTTCGTTCACGAATTGCAGACCTTCCTGACCTTCGTCAGCCGGCGCAAAGCGAATCCAGCAATGACCGAACTGGCCACGACCACCGGATTGGCGAACGAACTTGCCTTCAATTTCACAGTTCTTCGTGATGCGCTCACGATAGGAAACCTGTGGCTTGCCGATGTTGGCTTCGACGTTGAACTCACGGCGCATCCGGTCAACCAGGATGTCCAGGTGCAACTCGCCCATGCCAGAGATGATCGTCTGACCGGTCTCTTCATCAGTCTTAACGCGGAAAGATGGATCTTCCTGAGCAAGCTTGCCCAGAGCGATACCCATTTTTTCCTGGTCATCCTTGGTTTTCGGCTCAACGGCAACCGAAATAACCGGCTCCGGGAAGTCCATGCGAACCAGGATGATTGGCTTGTCGCCGTTGCACAAAGTCTCACCCGTGGTGACGTCCTTCATGCCGATCAAGGCCGCGATGTCACCAGCGCGCACTTCCTTGATCTCTTCGCGGGCGTTTGCGTGCATTTGCACCATACGACCCACGCGCTCTTTCTTGCCTTTTACAGAGTTGATCACGCCGTCGCCGGAGTTCAACACGCCCGAGTAAACCCGAACAAAGGTCAAGGTACCCACGAATGGGTCGGTAGCGATCTTGAACGCCAGAGCCGAGAACGGCTCGTTGTCGTCTGCATGACGCTCCAGCTCGACAGTCTCGTCATCCGGGTCAGTACCCTTGATGGCTGGAATGTCGGTCGGCGCAGGCAGGAAGTCGATAACGGCGTCGAGAACCAAGGGAACACCCTTGTTCTTGAAGGAAGAACCGCAAACAGCCAAGACGATTTCACCAGCGATAGTACGCTGACGCAGAGCAGCCTTGATTTCCTCGTTGGTGAGCTCTTCACCCTCGAGGTACTTGTTCATCAGCTCTTCGTTGGCTTCGGCCGCAGCCTCTACCATGTTGCCGCGCCACTTCTCGGCTTCTTCCAGCAACTCTGCAGGGATGTCCTTGCGAACAGGAACCATACCCTTGTCAGAGTCATTCCAGTAGACAGCCTGCATGTTGATCAGATCGATCTGGCCCTGGAAGTTGTCTTCAGAACCGATAGCCAGCTGGATCGGCACCGGAGTGTGACCCAGACGCTGCTTGATCTGACCGATCACGCGCAGGAAGTTGGCACCAGCACGGTCCATCTTGTTTACATAAACAAGACGCGGAACACCGTACTTGTTGGCCTGACGCCATACGGTTTCCGACTGAGGCTCAACACCCGAGGTACCGCAGAACACAACCACAGCGCCGTCGAGTACACGCAGGGAACGCTCAACTTCAATGGTGAAGTCTACGTGACCCGGGGTGTCGATGACGTTGAAGCGGTGCTCGTCCTTGTACTGCTTCTCGGAACCCTTCCAGAAGGCGGTAATGGCAGCAGAAGTAATGGTAATACCACGCTCCTGCTCCTGCACCATCCAGTCGGTGGTCGCGGCGCCATCATGCACCTCGCCCATCTTGTGACTTTTGCCAGTGTAAAAAAGGACGCGCTCAGTGGTGGTGGTTTTACCAGCATCCACGTGGGCAACGATACCGATGTTACGGTAGCGATTAATCGGTGTAGTACGAGCCATAAAGCCCTCGCAAATTGAGTGACGCTAGAATTAGAAGCGGTAGTGCGAGAAAGCCTTGTTGGCTTCAGCCATACGGTGCACGTCTTCACGCTTCTTAACTGCAGCACCTTTACCTTCAGCAGCGTCCAACAGTTCGCCAGCCAAACGCAGAGCCATGGACTTCTCACCGCGCTTGCGGGCGAAGTCTACCAACCAGCGCATTGCCAGGGCGTTACGACGGGACGGACGAACTTCGACCGGAACCTGGTAAGTAGCACCGCCTACACGGCGCGACTTCACTTCGACCAGCGGAGCGATGGCGTCGAGAGCTTTCTCGAAGATTTCCAGGGGATCGCTGTTCTTGCGTTCCTTAACTTTGTCCAGTGCGCCATAAACAATACGCTCGGCAACGGCTTTTTTGCCGCTTTCCATTACGTGGTTCATGAACTTGGCGAGAATCTGGCTTCCGTATTTCGGATCGTCCAGAATCTCACGTTTGGCTGCTACGCGACGTCTTGGCATTGATAAGCCCTCAAACGGTCTTCAGGTTAGCCCGGGACAGCTAATGCGTGCCCGACCTTACTCTTATCGACTCAATAAAATGAAAAACTGCAAAACGGCCGATTACTTCGGACGCTTGGTACCGTACTTCGAACGACCCTGGTTACGACCTTTAACGCCGGAAGTATCCAAAGAACCGCGAACGGTGTGGTAACGAACACCTGGCAAGTCTTTTACACGACCGCCGCGGATCAGTACCACGCTGTGCTCTTGCAGGTTGTGGCCTTCACCACCGATGTACGAGGAAACCTCGAAACCGTTGGTCAGACGCACACGGCATACTTTACGCAGTGCCGAGTTAGGTTTTTTCGGCGTGGTGGTATACACACGGGTGCATACGCCACGACGTTGCGGGCAGTTCTGCAGCGCAGGCACGTCGGATTTCTCGACGATACGCTTACGCGGCTGACGTACCAGCTGGTTGATAGTTGCCATCTACTAGCTCCACTGTTGTCTTGCGACGCTATTGTCTTACAAGAAAAGCAAAATGGCAGGAACGAATTCCCGCCAAATTTAGGGGATCAAGAGTCTAAAGAGGATCTTGTTCCCAGTCAAGGCAAGGCCCCGACCTCCCCGCCCGCCGGATCTCGACAATTTGTCTCGATCCAGCAAACAGGGTGACCAGGGCCCGGCACTCAATTACCGCCGAACTCAGTTACCGCTCGAGTTCAGTGCTTCGGTCAGTGCAGCTTCCACTTCACTGGCGCTTACGCGCAACGGCTTGTCTGCATCACGACGACGCTTGCGCTCGCTGTGATAGGCCAAACCGGTACCGGCCGGGATCAGACGACCCACGACCACGTTTTCTTTCAGGCCGCGCAGGTAATCGCGCTTGCCGGTTACCGCCGCTTCGGTCAGTACACGGGTGGTTTCCTGGAAGGAAGCCGCCGAGATGAACGATTCGGTGGACAACGACGCCTTGGTGATACCCAGCAGCACGCGAGTGAACTTGGAGACGAACTTGTCTTCCGTCGCCAGGCGCTCGTTTTCCACCAGTACGTGAGTCAGCTCCATCTGGTCGCCCTTGATGAAACTCGAATCGCCGGATTCAGCGATCTCAACTTTACGCAGCATCTGACGCAGGATGGTCTCGATGTGCTTGTCGTTGATCTTCACGCCTTGCAGACGATAAACGTCCTGGATCTCGTTCACGATGTACTTGGCCAGCGCACTCACACCCAGCAAACGCAGGATGTCGTGTGGATCGCTCGGGCCGTCGGAGATCACTTCGCCGCGGTTGACCTGTTCGCCTTCGAAGACGTTCAGGTGACGCCACTTCGGAATCAGCTCTTCGTACGGATCGCTACCGTCGTTCGGAGTGATGACCAGACGGCGCTTGCCCTTGGTCTCTTTACCGAACGCGATGGTGCCGCTGACTTCAGCCAGAATCGAGGCTTCTTTCGGACGACGGGCTTCGAACAGGTCGGCAACACGCGGCAGACCACCGGTGATGTCGCGGGTTTTCGAAGTTTCCTGCGGGATACGAGCGATAACATCACCGATCGCGATCCGCGCACCGTCCGCAACACCGACCAGGGCGTTGGCTGGCAGGAAGTACTGAGCGATTACGTCAGTGCCTGGCAGCAACAGATCCTTGCCGTTGTCGTCGACCATCTTCACGGCCGGACGGATGTCCTTGCCGGCAGCCGGACGATCTTTTGCGTCGAGCACTTCAATGTTGGTCATACCGGTCAATTCGTCGGTCTGACGCTTGATCGTGATGCCTTCTTCCATGCCCACGTAGGTCACGGTACCTTTCATTTCGGTCACGATCGGGTGGGTGTGCGGATCCCACTTGGCGACGATGGCGCCAGCGTCGACCTTGTCACCTTCCTTGACCGAAATCACAGCACCGTACGGCAGCTTGTAACGCTCGCGCTCACGACCGAAGTCATCAGCGATTGCCAGCTCACCGGAACGGGATACAGCTACCAAGTGACCGTCCACGCGCTCAACATGCTTGAGGTTATGCAGACGGACAGTACCGCCATTCTTCACCTGAACACTGTCAGCTGCGGAAGTCCGGCTGGCCGCACCACCGATGTGGAACGTACGCATCGTCAGCTGGGTACCCGGCTCACCGATGGACTGGGCAGCGATAACGCCGACCGCTTCACCGATGTTCACCTGGTGACCACGAGCCAGGTCGCGACCGTAGCACTTGGCGCAGATGCCATAGCGGGTTTCGCAGCTGATCGGCGAGCGCACGATCACTTCGTCGATGCTGTTGAGTTCGATGAACTCGACCCACTTCTCGTCAACCAGAGTGCCAGCAGGAACGATGACGTCCTCGGTACCTGGCTTGAATACGTCACGGGCAATGACACGACCCAATACACGTTCACCCAACGGCTCTACAACGTCACCGCCTTCAATGTGCGGCGTCATTACCAGGCCGTGCTCGGTGCCGCAATCGATCTCGGTCACAACCAGATCCTGCGCAACGTCTACCAGACGACGGGTCAGGTAACCAGAGTTCGCAGTTTTCAACGCGGTATCCGCAAGACCCTTACGAGCACCGTGAGTGGAGATGAAGTACTGAAGTACGCTCAAACCTTCACGGAAGTTTGCGGTAATCGGGGTCTCGATGATGGAACCGTCCGGCTTGGCCATCAGGCCACGCATACCGGCGAGCTGACGGATCTGCGCAGCAGAACCCCGTGCGCCCGAGTCGGCCATCATGTACATCGAGTTGAAGGACTCCTGATCGACTTCGTTGCCATGACGGTCGATGACTTTCTCTTTCGAGAGGTTGGCCATCATCGCCTTGGAAACTTCGTCGTTCGCCTTGGACCAGAGGTCGATTACCTTGTTGTACTTCTCGCCCTGGGTGACCAGGCCGGAGGCGTACTGGCTTTCGATCTCTTTCACTTCTTCGGTGGCAGCACCGATGATGCGAGCCTTCTCATCCGGGATAACGAAGTCGTTAACGCCGATGGAAACGCCGGAAATGGTCGAATAGGCAAAACCGGTGTACATCAACTGGTCAGCGAAGATCACGGTCTCTTTCAAACCAACCACGCGGTAGCACTGGTTGATCAGCTTGGAGATCGCCTTTTTCTTCATCGGCAGGTTGACGACATCGAAGGACAGGCCTTTTGGCACAACCTGGAACAACAGCGCACGACCGACAGTGGTGTCGACGATACGGGTGTTGGTCACGCTGCCGCCATCACGATCGTTCACGGTTTCGTTGATCCGCACTTTGACCTTGGCGTGCAGTGCGGCTTCGCCAGCACGGAACACACGGTCAACTTCCTGCAGATCCGCGAACACGCGACCTTCGCCCTTGGCGTTGATCGCTTCACGAGTCATGTAGTACAGACCCAATACAACGTCCTGCGACGGAACGATGATTGGCTCACCGTTGGCTGGCGACAGGATGTTGTTGGTGGACATCATCAACGCGCGCGCTTCGAGCTGGGCTTCCAGCGTCAGCGGCACGTGCACGGCCATTTGGTCGCCGTCGAAGTCAGCGTTGTACGCAGCACAGACCAGCGGGTGCAGCTGGATAGCCTTACCTTCAATCAGTACCGGTTCAAACGCCTGGATACCCAGACGGTGAAGGGTCGGTGCACGGTTGAGCAGCACTGGGTGTTCGCGAATCACTTCAGCGAGAACGTCCCAGACTTCTGGCAGCTCGCGCTCGACCATCTTCTTGGCCGCTTTAATGGTGGTAGCGAGACCACGCATTTCCAGCTTGCCGAAAATGAACGGCTTGAACAGCTCCAGAGCCATTTTCTTAGGCAGACCGCACTGGTGCAGACGCAGGGTCGGGCCTACGGTAATAACCGAACGACCGGAGTAGTCAACACGCTTACCGAGCAAGTTCTGACGGAAACGACCCTGCTTACCCTTGATCATGTCAGCCAGGGATTTCAGAGGACGCTTGTTCGAACCGGTGATAGCGCGACCACGACGACCGTTGTCGAGCAGTGCATCGACAGCTTCCTGCAACATACGCTTTTCGTTGCGCACGATGATGTCCGGAGCGGACAGATCAAGCAGGCGCTTCAAGCGGTTGTTACGGTTGATCACTCGACGATACAGATCGTTGAGGTCGGAAGTCGCGAAACGACCGCCATCGAGCGGAACCAGCGGACGCAGGTCTGGCGGCAGAACCGGCAGAACGGTCAGCACCATCCACTCTGGCAGGTTGCCGGAACCCTGGAAGGCTTCCATCAACTTCAGACGCTTGGACAGCTTCTTGATCTTGGTTTCGGAGTTGGTTTGCGGAATTTCTTCACGCAGACGGCCAATCTCGTGCTCCAGGTCGATCGCGTGCAGCAGTTCACGGACAGCTTCGGCACCCATGCGGGCATCAAAATCGTCGCCGAACTCTTCCAGCGCTTCGAAGTACTGCTCGTCGTTGAGCAGCTGACCTTTTTCAAGGGTGGTCATGCCCGGATCGATAACGACATAGCTCTCGAAGTAGAGAACGCGTTCGATATCACGCAGGGTCATGTCCATCAGCAAGCCGATACGGGACGGCAGCGATTTCAAGAACCAGATGTGGGCAACCGGCGAGGCCAGTTCGATGTGCGCCATGCGCTCACGACGAACTTTTGCCAGCGCGACTTCAACGCCGCACTTCTCGCAGATAACACCGCGGTGCTTCAAGCGCTTGTACTTACCGCACAGGCACTCGTAATCCTTTACCGGGCCAAAGATCTTGGCGCAGAACAGGCCGTCACGCTCAGGTTTGAACGTACGGTAGTTGATGGTTTCCGGCTTTTTAACTTCACCGAACGACCACGAACGGATCATCTCAGGCGAGGCCAATCCGATACGGATGGCGTCGAACTCTTCGACTTGACCCTGGTTTTTCAGCAAATTCAGTAGGTCTTTCAAGGCCTTTCCTCCTGGCGGAGCAGAGAGCGGGCAAAACAGCCCCGCTCTCGATTCGCGTCACGTGTTATTCGGTTTCCAGATCGATATCGATGCCGAGGGAACGAATTTCCTTGATCAACACGTTGAAAGACTCGGGCATGCCCGGCTCCATACGGTGATCGCCGTCCACGATGTTTTTGTACATCTTGGTCCGGCCGTTCACATCGTCCGACTTCACTGTGAGCATTTCTTGCAGAGTGTATGCAGCACCGTACGCTTCCAGTGCCCAGACCTCCATCTCCCCGAAACGCTGACCACCGAACTGCGCCTTACCACCCAGCGGCTGCTGGGTAACCAGGCTGTAAGAACCGGTAGAACGAGCGTGCATCTTGTCGTCTACCAAGTGGTTCAGCTTCAGCATGTACATGTAGCCAACGGTGACCGGGCGCTCGAACTTGTTGCCGGTACGGCCGTCGAACAGCTGCATCTGGCCGCTTTCCGGCAGGTCTGCCAGTTTCAGCATGGCCTTGATTTCGCTTTCCTTGGCACCGTCGAACACCGGAGTTGCCATTGGAACGCCGCCGCGCAGGTTCTTCGCCAGATCCAGGATTTCCTGGTCGGAGAAGGTATCCAGCTCTTCGTTGCGTCCGCCGATCTCGTTGTAGATCTCGTGCAGGAACTTACGCAGGTCAGCGACCTTGCGCTGCTCTTCGATCATACGGTTGATCTTCTCGCCCAAGCCCTTGGCCGCGAGGCCCAGGTGGGTTTCAAGGATCTGACCAACGTTCATACGCGAAGGTACGCCCAACGGGTTGAGGACGACGTCGACCGGGGTGCCATTGGCATCGTGCGGCATGTCTTCAACCGGCATGATCACGGAGACCACACCTTTGTTACCGTGACGACCGGCCATCTTGTCGCCCGGCTGGATGCGACGACGGATTGCCAGGTAAACCTTGACGATTTTCAGCACGCCTGGAGCCAGGTCATCGCCTTGCTGCAGTTTGCGCTTCTTGTCTTCGAACTTGTCGTCCAGCAGACGGCGGCGATCAACGATATAGGCCTGGGCCTTCTCGAGCTGCTCGTTCAGAGCATCTTCAGCCATGCGCAGCTTGAACCACTGACCATGCTCAAGACCGTCGAGAACTTCGTCGGTGATTTCCTGACCTTTCTTCAGACCGGCGCCGCCTTCGGCTTTGTGGCCGACCAGAGCGGAGCGCAGACGCTCGAAAGTAGCGCCTTCAACGATACGGAACTCTTCGTTCAGGTCCTTGCGGATCTCGTCGAGTTGAGTCTTCTCGATAGACAGTGCACGAGCGTCACGCTCTACACCGTCGCGGGTGAAGACTTGTACGTCGATGACGGTACCCTTGGTGCCGGTAGGCACACGCAGGGAGGTGTCTTTAACGTCGCTGGCTTTTTCACCGAAGATGGCACGCAGCAGTTTTTCTTCCGGAGTCAGTTGCGTCTCGCCTTTCGGAGTGACCTTACCAACCAGGATGTCGCCTGCGCCTACTTCAGCACCTACGTAAACGATACCGGCTTCGTCCAGTTTGTTCAGTGCAGCTTCACCCACGTTAGGGATGTCCGCAGTGATTTCCTCTGGGCCAAGCTTGGTGTCACGAGCCACACAGGTCAGTTCCTGAATGTGGATCGTGGTGAAGCGGTCTTCCTGAACAACACGCTCGGACAGGCAGATGGAGTCTTCGAAGTTGAAGCCGTTCCATGCCATGAACGCGATGCGCATGTTCTGGCCCAGTGCCAGTTCACCCATATCGGTGGACGGGCCGTCGGCCATGATGTCGCTACGCTGAACCCGATCACCCTTGCTCACCAGCGGACGCTGGTTGATGCAGGTGTTCTGGTTGGAGCGGGTGTATTTGGTCAGGTTGTAGATGTCGACACCGGCTTCGCCAGTTTCAACTTCGTCATCGGCAACACGAACCACGATACGGCTGGCATCGACGGAATCGATCACGCCACCACGACGAGCCACGACACAAACGCCGGAGTCACGGGCAACGTTACGCTCCATGCCAGTACCTACCAGCGGCTTGTCGGCACGCAGGGTCGGCACAGCTTGACGCTGCATGTTCGAACCCATCAACGCACGGTTGGCGTCGTCGTGCTCGAGGAACGGAATCAGCGACGCGGCCACCGAAACAACCTGCTTGGGCGAAACGTCCATCAAGGTGACGTCTTCTGGCGCCTTGACGGTGAACTCGTTCAGGTGACGAACAGCTACCAGCTCGTCGATCAGCTGACCTTTTTCGTTCATGGTCGCCGAAGCCTGAGCGATCACATGATCGGCCTCTTCGATTGCGGACAGGAACACGATCTCGTCGGTCACCAGACCTTCTTTCACCACACGGTACGGGCTCTCGAGGAAGCCATACTGGTTGGTGCGAGCATAGGCTGCCAGCGAGTTGATCAGACCGATGTTCGGACCTTCCGGCGTTTCAATCGGGCATACACGACCGTAGTGAGTCGGGTGTACGTCACGAACTTCGAAGCCTGCGCGCTCACGGGTCAGACCGCCCGGGCCGAGTGCAGAAACACGACGCTTGTGGGTAATCTCCGACAGCGGGTTGTTCTGGTCCATGAACTGAGACAGCTGGCTCGAACCGAAGAACTCTTTCACCGCGGCAGCCACTGGCTTGGCGTTGATCAGATCCTGCGGCATCAGGCCTTCGCTTTCAGCCATCGACAGACGTTCCTTGACCGCGCGCTCTACGCGCACCAGGCCAACACGGAACTGGTTCTCGGCCATCTCGCCTACGCAGCGGACACGACGGTTACCCAGGTGGTCGATGTCATCGACGATGCCCTTGCCGTTCCGGATGTCGACCAGAGTCTTGAGCACCGCGACGATGTCGTCCTTGTTCAGCACGCCCGAACCTTCGATTTCGGTACGACCGATACGACGGTTGAACTTCATCCGGCCGACCGCAGACAGGTCATAACGCTCAGGGCTGAAGAACAGGTTGTTGAACAGGGTCTCGGCTGCGTCTTTGGTTGGCGGCTCGCCAGGACGCATCATGCGATAGATCTCGACCAGGGCTTCCAGCTGGTTGCCGGTGGAGTCGATCTTCAGCGTATCGGAGATGAACGGACCGCAGTCGATATCGTTGGTGTACAGAGTCTCGATGCGAACAACCTGGGCCTTGGCGATTTTTGCCAGGATCTCGGTGTTCAGCTCGGTGTTGCACTCTGCCAGGATTTCGCCAGTGGCCGGGTGCACGATGACCTTGGCGGTGGTGCGACCCAGGACGTAGTCCAGAGGCACCTGCAGCTCTTTGATCCCGGCTTTTTCCAGCTGGTTGATGTGGCGAGCAGTGATACGACGACCCTGCTCGACAATAACCTTGCCTTTATCATCCTGGATATCGAGGACAGCGATTTCACCGCGCAGGCGCTGAGGCACCAGTTCCAGGCTGAGGTTTTCACCTTGCACATGGAAGACGTTGGTGGTGTAGAACGCGTCCAGCACTTCTTCAGTGGTATAGCCGAGCGCGCGCAGCAGTACCGATGCAGGCAGCTTGCGGCGACGGTCGATACGCACGAATACGCAGTCTTTAGGGTCGAACTCAAAGTCCAACCACGAGCCGCGGTAAGGAATGATGCGCGCGGAATAAAGCAGTTTGCCGGAGCTGTGCGTCTTGCCACGGTCGTGGTCGAAGAACACGCCCGGAGAACGGTGCAGCTGGGAAACGATTACACGCTCGGTACCGTTGATTACGAAGGTACCGTTCTCAGTCATCAGGGGGATTTCACCCATGTAGACTTCTTGCTCTTTGATGTCCTTGATCGCTTTGTTCGACGACTCTTTGTCGAAAATGATCAGGCGCACTTTTACCCGCAAAGGTACGGCGTAAGTCACACCGCGCAATACGCATTCTTTGACATCAAATGCCGGTTCGCCCAGGCGATAACCGACGTACTCCAGCGCAGCATTGCCGGAGTAGCTGATGATCGGGAAAACGGATTTGAAGGCCGCATGCAGGCCCACGTCGCGGAACTGATCTTTAGTCGCTCCCGCTTGCAAGAATTCACGATACGAATCCAGCTGGATGGCCAGGAGGTACGGCACATCCATGACGTCCGGCAACTTGCTAAAGTCCTTGCGGATACGTTTTTTCTCAGTATATGAGTAAGCCATCAGCGTTCCCCAGCTTGGTCACCTGCTTGTTTGGCCCCTCCCGACGGGAGCAGCCAGAAAATCGTGCAAACCCCATGGTTTGCGCCACCACATCGGGTGGATACAGCTCGCTATAGGCACCGACCCAGTCGGCTGCCAATAACGGAAAAAGGCCGGTGGCAAGAGCCACCAGCCATCAGCCTGTCGCTTAACGCTCGGGCTGGAGACGCAAAGTCGATGCTTACTTCAGCTCGACTTTAGCGCCTGCTTCTTCCAGAGCGGCCTTGGCTTTTTCAGCTGCGTCTTTGGCAACAGCTTCCAGAACCATGGCAGGAGCGCCGTCAACTACAGCCTTGGCTTCTTTCAGGCCCAGACCGGTCAGTTCACGTACTGCCTTGATCACGTTTACTTTCTTCTCGCCAGCTTCGGTCAGCATGACGTTGAATTCGGTTTGCTCTTCAGCAACGGCAGCAGCAACAGCTGGACCAGCGGAAGCAGCAGCAGCGGTAACACCGAATTTTTCTTCGAAAGCTTTGATCAGCTCAACAACTTCCATTACGGACATGTTGGCTACGGCTTCGAGGATGTCGTTTTGAGAGATAGTCATGAAACTAAATTCCTGAATTGGGGGACGGCCTACGCGACCATCGAAATAAACAAAAAACGCGGAAAGGAGTGTCGAGCCTTAGGCTGCGGCAGCTTCTTTCTGGTCGCGCAGTGCCGCCAGGGTACGAGCCAATTTGCTGGTTGCGCCTTGCATCACGCTCATCAGCTGAGAAATTGCTTCGTCACGGGTCGGCAGAGTTGCCAGTACGTCGATCTGGTTAGCTGCGAGGAACTTGCCCTCGAACGCAGCTGCCTTAATCTCGAACTTGTCCTGACCTTTTGCGAACTCTTTGAAGATGCGAGCAGCAGCGCCCGGATGTTCTTTCGAGAATGCAATCAAGGTCGGGCCGGTGAACACGTCGTTGAGGACACTGTATTCAGTGTCAGCAACAGCGCGCTTGAGCAGGGTGTTACGTACAACGCGTACGTAAACGCCAGCTTCACGAGCCTCTTTACGGAGTCCGGTCATAGCGCCTACTGTTACGCCACGGGCATCAGCCACGACAGCGGACAGGGCAGCTTTGGCAGCCTCGTTGACTTCAGCGACGATGGCCTTCTTGTCTTCGAGTTTAATTGCCACGGGTTTAACTCCTGCTTGTTACCGTTTCATCCGGCCGAAACCGAATGTCGTTTTGGTGTCTGATTCGGTAAGGAACCGGGAGCACCATCTGCGTAGGCTTGTGGTTTAAGACTTTCGTCGCCTACGGTCTTGGACAGCCCCCGCCAGGCAGGGACCCCAATTTTTTGATTGGCGCAATCGCTTGCGCCAACCTGAGTCTTACGCGTCGAGCGAGCTCTGATCGATGACCAGACCTGGGCCCATAGTGGTGCTCAGGGTAACGCGCTTGACGTAGATACCTTTCGAAGAAGCTGGCTTGATACGCTTCAGATCAGCGATCAGGGCTTCTACGTTTTCCTTCAGCTTGACGGCGTCGAAGCCAATCTTGCCAACGGAGGTGTGAATGATGCCGTTCTTGTCGGTGCGATAACGAACCTGACCAGCCTTGGCGTTTTTAACCGCGGTGGCTACGTCTGGCGTTACGGTGCCGACTTTAGGGTTAGGCATCAGACCACGTGGACCGAGGATCTGACCCAACTGACCCACAACGCGCATGGCATCCGGGGATGCGATAACTACGTCATAGTTCAGGTCGCCGCCTTTCATTTCAGCAGCCAGATCGTCCATGCCTACGCGATCAGCACCAGCAGCCAGAGCAGCTTCAGCTGCTGGGCCCTGGGTGAAAACAGCTACACGAACGGTCTTGCCAGTGCCGTGTGGCAGCACGGTAGCGCTACGAACGACCTGGTCGGATTTACGTGGGTCAACACCCAGATTTACAGCAACGTCGAACGACTCGCTGAACTTGACAGTCGACAGCTCGGCCAGCAGTGCGGCGGCGTCTACAAAGTTGTAGGCCTTGCCTGCTTCGATTTTGCCGGCGATAGCCTTTTGACGCTTGGTCAGCTTAGCCATTACACACCCTCCACGTTAAGGCCCATGCTACGAGCAGAACCGGCGATAGTACGCACGGCTGCATCCATATCAGCTGCAGTCAGATCCGCGTTTTTGGTTTTCGCGATTTCTTCCAGCTGAGCACGGGTAACGGTGCCAACCTTAACGGTGTTTGGACGAGCGGAACCGCTGGTCAAACCTGCAGCCTTCTTCAGCAGAACCGAAGCAGGGGTGCTTTTAGTTTCGAAGGTGAAGCTACGGTCGCTGTAGACAGTGATGATCACTGGAGTTGGCAGACCTGGCTCAAGACCCTGAGTACGGGCGTTGAAGGCCTTGCAGAATTCCATGATGTTCACGCCGTGCTGACCCAGGGCAGGGCCAACAGGTGGGCTTGGGTTAGCCTGAGCGGCCTTCACTTGCAGCTTGATGTAAGCGGTAATTTTCTTGGCCATGAGGCACTCCAATTACGGGTTCTAGCGCCTCGAAAGGCTCCCCGGTTACTTGCGCGTTTATCCCAGTGACGACAAAACCCCACAGCCTAGGGCTGCGGGGTTGGGATGCCTGTTCAATCAGACCTTTTCGACCTGACTGAACTCTAGCTCTACCGGAGTAGAGCGACCGAAAATGAGCACAGCCACTTGGATCCGGCTCTTTTCGTAGTTAACTTCTTCAACCGTGCCATTAAAATCAGCGAATGGACCATCAGTGACCCGAACAACTTCACCTGGCTCAAACAGCGTTTTTGGCTTCGGCTTGTCGCTACCATCAGCGACGCGACGCAGAATCGCTTCTGCCTCTTTATCTGTAATCGGTGCAGGCTTGTCAGCGGTACCGCCGATGAAGCCCATCACCCGAGGGGTATCCTTGACCAAGTGCCAAGTCCCTTCGTTCATATCCATCTGTACCAGCACGTAGCCTGGAAAGAACTTGCGTTCACTTTTGCGCTTCTGGCCATTACGCATCTCAACCACTTCTTCAGTGGGGACCAGAATCTCGCCAAAGCCATCTTCCATGCCAGCCAGCTTTACGCGCTCTACCAGCGAGCGCATGACATGCTTCTCGTAACCCGAGTAAGCATGCACAACGTACCAACGCTTAGCCACGGGACACCCTTAGCCAACAATCAAGGAAACAAGCCAGCCGAGCAGGGAATCGAGCCCCCACAACAGCAACGCCATTACCAGAACAACAGCCACAACGATCAACGTGGTCTGCGTGGTTTCTTGGCGAGTCGGCCATACGACTTTACGAATCTCGGTGCGAGCTTCCTTAGCGAGTACAAAGAAAGACTTGCCCTTAGCCGTTTGCAGCCCCACAAAGGCAGCAACAGCGGCGATAGCAAGCAATGCAAGTACACGGTACAGGATCGGCGAAGCAGAGTAATACTGATTGCCAACAACGCCAACAACCACCAAAGCAGCTACCACTAGCCACTTGAGCAGATCGAAGCGAGAGCCTTGAGCTTCAGCTTTAGGAGTCATCTATGAAGATCCTGTGAAAAGAAAGCCAGACACACCAAGTGAATCTGGCAGGTCAGGAGGGAATCGAACCCCCAACCTACGGTTTTGGAGACCGTCGCTCTGCCAATTGAGCTACTGACCTAAAACAAAATCAGGCCGACCATTATGCCGGCCCGAAAAAGACATTACAACTGTTTACTCGATGACTTTGGCTACGACGCCGGCGCCGACGGTACGACCGCCTTCACGGATAGCGAAACGCAGACCGTCTTCCATCGCGATGGTCTTGATCAGAGTGACAGTCATCTGGATGTTGTCACCTGGCATTACCATTTCAACGCCTTCTGGCAGCTCGCAGTTACCGGTCACGTCAGTTGTACGGAAGTAGAACTGTGGACGGTAGCCTTTGAAGAACGGAGTATGACGGCCGCCTTCTTCCTTGCTCAGAACGTAAACTTCTGCAGTGAACTTGGTGTGCGGCTTGACGGTGCCTGGCTTGACCAGAACCTGGCCACGCTCAACGTCGTCACGCTTGGTGCCGCGCAGCAGTACGCCGCAGTTCTCGCCAGCACGACCTTCGTCGAGCAGCTTGCGGAACATTTCAACGCCGGTGCAGGTAGTTTTCTGAGTGTCGCGCAGACCGACGATCTCAACTTCTTCCTGGATGCGGACGATGCCACGCTCAACACGACCAGTCACAACAGTACCGCGACCGGAGATCGAGAATACGTCTTCGATTGGCATCAGGAACGGCTTGTCGATAGCACGCTCTGGCTCTGGGATGTAGCTGTCCAGAGTTTCCACCAGCTTCTTGACAGCAGTGGTACCCATTTCGTTGTCGTCTTGGCCGTTCAGAGCCATCAGAGCCGAACCGATGATGATTGGAGTGTCATCACCTGGGAAGTCGTAAGTGCTCAGCAGATCGCGCACTTCCATCTCAACCAGTTCCAGCAGCTCAGCGTCGTCAACCATGTCAGCCTTGTTCAGGAAGACAACGATGTACGGAACGCCTACCTGACGGGACAGCAGGATGTGCTCACGGGTTTGCGGCATCGGACCATCAGCGGCCGAGCAAACCAGGATCGCGCCGTCCATCTGGGCAGCACCAGTGATCATGTTTTTTACGTAGTCGGCGTGACCTGGGCAGTCAACGTGTGCGTAGTGACGCACGGCCGAATCGTATTCAACGTGAGCGGTGTTGATGGTGATACCGCGAGCTTTCTCTTCCGGGGCGCTGTCGATCTTGTCGAAGTCAACCTTGGCCGAACCGAAAACTTCGGAGCAGACACGGGTCAGAGCAGCGGTCAGCGTGGTTTTACCGTGGTCGACGTGACCGATGGTACCAACGTTGACGTGCGGCTTATTACGTTCGAACTTTTCCTTAGCCATCGAAATCACCCCTAGGAGAAGAATTTAGCAAGTCACACAAACCATTAAAACAAAGGCAGATATTTTCATATCTGCCTTGTTATATGGAGCTCTTGAGCGGATTTGAACCGCTGACCTCACCCTTACCAAGGGTGTGCTCTACCAACTGAGCTACAAGAGCGAAACACTTTGCACAACCTGCAAACTTGGAGCGGGTAGCGGGAATCGAACCCGCATCATCAGCTTGGAAGGCTGAGGTTCTACCACTAAACTATACCCGCGGAGCTTGCAGCTCACGCTAAAACTGGTGGAGGGGGAAGGATTCGAACCTTCGAAGTCGTAGACGTCAGATTTACAGTCTGATCCCTTTGGCCGCTCGGGAACCCCTCCTAAGCGAGCCGGCATTCTATATCATGCCAGCCTTCTGTCAAGCATTTTCTCATAAAAAACCTGAGGTTAGCTGCGTTGACGTCGCTTCATAGCGCTAGCCGTTAAAGGCCTTCGCTGCGAAGCGGGCGCCATTCTATGCAAACTACCCTGCAGGCGCAACCCCCTCACAGGGCATTATTTTATGTTTTAACTCATTGAATTCTTTAGAAAGGTTTTGAAGCAGCGTTTCATTCACCTTCATCCTGCTATCTGGCGAAATCAGAACCCAAAACCCTCCTTCCGCAGGCAAATTCGGGGAGCTCGACTCAACGGGACGAGCCACCACCCCAGATGCCGCGAGCCGCTGCTCCAACCGCCGGGCCATTTCAATGCGAACGAAGCCGCCAAGGTAAACACACGCTCCTCGCCCCTCCGGCCTGCCTGAGTCCCGCCTTACAAGCGCATCTGCCGTTTCGCTCAATAGATGAATATCCTGCTGCGAACCTCGGTACAAACTCAATGGAGTCACATCTTTTGCGCGAAGCGGAGCCTCCTGCTGATGCCAGACGTAATAAAAAACATTCAAAACCACCAACAGCAGAAACAGCCACCGCATAAGAACCTCAAGACAAAGGACAGGCCATCGCCAAACCAACGAAAATCAGGTCAGGCACTACCCGGGCATCAGGCACAACACCGGATACCAAATCGGCATCCCCCCCTGTTAGAAATACTACGAAATCGTTTCCCCAATATTCTTTTGCCAACTCAAGTTGAGTCAGGACAAACCCTCTGAGCATAAGCATACAACCGCGTTCTACCGCCTCAACAGTCGAGCGCCCAGGGGCGAGGCTTTCATGAGCCCGTTCAGCAGCCATATCGTCATAGCGAATCCGGCGGGTATGGGTGCGCAACTGATTGCGCATCAAAGGCATACCAGGGCAAATGAATCCCCCAAGATGCTCACCGTCCGCGGCTACGAAATCTGCCGTAACGGCCGTACCGAAATCGAGTACCAAACAGGCTCCCGAGGCAAGGTGGAAGCCCCCAAGCAGGGCCAGCCATCGATCAAGCCCCAACCGCTGGTAATCGGCATAACCGTTCCTCACACCCGCCAACTCCCGAACAGGCACGGCGCGCGAGACGGACACCCCAAAAACATCAATCAGCAAAGCAACCAGCGAATCAGTCTCTTCAGCAGTCCTCACACTCACGAGACGGCATTTTTTGAGCTGAAATTTGTCAGCATCACTCAAGCTTGTCAGCAGAGCACTATCGGTACCAACCACCCCTCCTTCGACCGGTGTTACACCATCGAAATCAAGGACGCGCCATTTGATGAAGCTGTTGCCGCAATCGAGCTCAAGAATCATCACGCAACCTCAAACTGAGCTCACCACCGCTAAAGATTTTTTCCACACCATTTACCTTCAAACGCAACGCCCCCTGACGATCAATCCCCATCACAACCCCGTCAACCTGGTTGATGCCGGCAATCAGGGAAACATTGCGCCCTTGCCACAGATGGTATCGCTCCCACTCCTCCTGGATCGCGGAAAAACCCGACACTTGGTGGAGCCTGAGATAATGCTGGAACTTCGCAGCTAATCGTCCAACCAGCGCATTTCGATCGAAGTCCCTGCCCGCCTCAAGCCCCATGGACGTCCATTGCTGGTCGACCTCATCGGTCGACCGCATATTCACATTGATCCCCACACCGAGGACAACGTGACAAACGTCAGCCGGATCCCCCACCAATTCTAGCAAGATGCCTGCAATTTTCTTCTCACCCACCAAGACATCGTTAGGCCATTTCAGTCCAGCCCCCACGACCCCCATATCATGCAAGGCGTGCATAACTACAAGCCCTACAACCAGGCTGAGCCCTTCAATTTGGCGCATGCCACCCTCTATTCGCAGCACCAGACTGAGGTAAAGATTGTCGGCAAACGGACTCACCCACTTGCGCCCGCGACGACCACGACCCGCTGTCTGTCGTTCAGCCAAAACCATAAATGGCGCCTCCACCCCGCGCCCTATGGCGCGAAGCGCTTCAGCGTTGGTGGAATCAATGGAGTCGAATATAAGGATGGGCCACCCGCATGACTCTTTGGCACTAATCTCAGCCGAATCCAAAAGCAACAGAGGCTTGGCCAGTTGATAACCCTTGCCTCGAACCTTATGAACAGATAACCCTAACTCTGCTTCCAGGTGCTGCAATTGCTTCCATACAGCACTACGACTGATACCCAGAGCAGTACCCAGCGCCTGACCCGAGTGAAAGCGGCCATCCTTCAGAAGTTTAAGCAACGTGAGCATGCAAACGGCACCTGATAATGAGGCCCGCATGATAGCGATGCGCAAGACTGTTGCATAGAAACACAAACAGCCTTTCCTGCGGGCAAAACAAAACCCCTACCTGCATCAGCAGATAGGGGTTTCGGAATTTAATCTTGACGATGACCTACTCTCA
>NZ_JBCNTJ010000016.1:0-151952 GCF_039581215.1 Pseudomonas halotolerans | reverse complement strand
GCGGGAATAGCTCAGTTGGTAGAGCACGACCTTGCCAAGGTCGGGGTCGCGAGTTCGAGTCTCGTTTCCCGCTCCAAATTCAAAAAACGCCGCTCATTGAGCGGCGTTTTTTTTCGTCCGTGAAAAAGCGAGCTTCACCCTTCGAGGCTATCCACCAGGCTCTCAAGTGCCTCTGCGCTCTCGTTTTCCGGCGGCTGGGGAGCGGGCGTCATTGTTCGCATCTGCCGCGCCAGGCGGTATTCGCTGGGGGTGCAGTTGGCGTACTGCTTGAAGGCGCGGGCGAAGTAGGAGGGATCCTTGAAACCAGCCTCATAGCCGATGCTGGTAATAGGCATCTGGCTATTGTCGAGCAGTTCCTTGGCAAAACTCATGCGTTTATTCAGTACGTAATCGGTGAAGCCAAGCCCGTTGGCTTCCTTGAACACACGGCTGAAGCGAAACGTGGTCATGCCGCATCGCTTGGCCAGGTCCCGCTGATCGATGCTGTCGCGAAAATGCTGGTCGATGTACAGCATGATATGGCTCAGGGCCTGGTGTTTCTGGTGTCCTGAGGTCAGGCGGATGCTGTCCGGCAGGGTTGGCGCGTGGTCGATCAGCGAGGTCTTGCGCGGGCCACAGGTGTGGCGGCGTAATTCGCATAATTGCACCAGGGCCGTCAGGTAGCGCTTCCTCTCGGTGGCTGACAGGGGCAGTACCATGTATTCCCACACACTGGAGCGCATGGCCCAGACCGCCAGTTCTTCGGAGTGCTGCACGGTGAACATGGTGATGGGCGTGGCAGGGACGGTGCGCTTGATCTCCAGCAGGCGCCGCAGGCCCGGCGTATCCGGGCGATCGAAATGGATGCAGATCATGTCTGCCTGTTCCCCGCCGGGCAGCAGGGCATCTTTTGCCTGAGTGCAGTCGCAAGTGTCCTCGAACTGGCTGACAAGTTCCTGGGTGGACCGATCGTGAGTCAGATCGAACCACAACAGCTTTGGCTTTCTGGTCAGACTCGACATCATTTGCCTACCACTCAGCGTGACGACTGCCCTTAAGCTAGCAGTATTGCCAATGTGCCATCACTTCGCCGAATAATTTTTTATATAAGCCGTTTTTTTAAGCGCCACAGGCTCAGAACCGCAGAGCGCAAATCGTTGCGAGTTGCAATAACAACGCGTGCCTGGCCCCCCGCAAAATAATCCTAGCGATGTGCAAAATCCTCCTAACGGCTATCCCCACCCGCTGACTAGGGTTGCATCAGGCAGTTGCAAATGTACTGCCCCTGAAAACAACCCTGATGAGGTGCGCAAAATGACTCTTCAAACAATCAAGGCTTCGGTGCTGAAGTTCGCCAAAGATGAAGACGGCCTGACCATTGTGGAATACGCCGTGGCCGGTGGGTTGATTACGGTGTTGGTGGCCGCCGCCTTTGTGCTTCTGGGCGGTGCCGTGAATACCAAAATCCGCGCGCTGTGCCAGGCCGTCAACGGCAACGTCGCCTGCTGACAGCGACAACTGCGTGGGGGACACGGCGTCTTTCAAGGAAGCGTCGCTTGCGACTCTTTTGCTGTGAGTACAACGAATCACTCAAATGGACTTGGCGTTGTCCCCGACAACTTAGTTCATGGCGGTACAGCCTTTATTCAAAGGTGAGGTGAAAAAAATGACTCTGCACACAATAAGAACTTCGATCAGCCGGTTCGCCAAAGATGAAGATGGCTTGACCATTGTTGAATACGCCGTCGCTGGAGGTTTGATCACGGTGTTGGTGGCGGCAGCCTTCGTCCTTCTGGGCGGCGCGGTGGACACCAAGATCCGTGCGCTGTGCCAGGCCGTCAACGGCAACGTGGCCTGCTAACGATAACTGCAACAGGGAGACGCGCCATGTCCATGGAATTGCTGGTGTCGACGGTACTGCTGCTGGGACTGCTGGGCGTGGCGGTGGTGAGCGACTTGCTCCGCCACCGCATCCCCAACACGCTGGTCCTGTTGGGCCTGGCCTTGGGCTTGGCCGGTCAGACTTATACAGGCGGGATCAGCGGAACGGGCGATAGCCTGCTGGGCATGCTGGTCTGTTTCGCGCTGTTTTTGCCCATGTATGCGGTGGGTGGCATGGCGGCCGGTGACGTCAAGTTGATGGCCATGGTGGGCAGTTTCCTGCCGGTTCATTACGCATTGTGGGCTGCACTGTTCAGCCTGATTGCCGGTGGCGTATGCGGTTTTCTGATCGTGCTGGCCCGCGGCCAGTTGCTCCAGACCCTGCAGCGTTACTGGCTGATCGTGCGGGCCCAGGCTTACCTGGCGCCTACCGCGGATGAGGTGGCCGGCAAACCTTTTCCTTATTCGATCGCGATCCTGATCGGCACCTTGAACAGCGTCTACTGGCAGCTGATTGCCGATGGCTGGGGAGTCTAGTCATGCACGTCATCAACGATAGTGATGCCTACCCCAGTGAACGGGAAGCGGTGCAACGCCTGGCCCCTCAGCCATGCACGATTCAAGACACCGGCTTGACTGACAGTTTTCTCGGCGAGCTGGTCTGCAAGCATCTGCACGACGCTGGTGTACTGGACATGACGCGGCTGGTGGAGCGCCTGGCGCTGACCGGCGCGGTGCTGGAAGAAGTCCTGGCGTTCCTGCGCAAGGACGGTCGTGTCGAAGTGCTCGGCCAGCTCGGGCAAACGAGCGTACAGGCCTTGCGTTACGGCCTGACCGAACGCGGCCGCAGTGCCGCTCGCGACGCCCTGTCTCGCAGTGGCTATATCGGTGCGGCGCCTTTCCCGGTGAGTACCTATCGGTCCCTGATCAAGATCCAGACCATTCACCATGGGCGTATCACCGCCACCGACATGCAACGAGCCCTGGCCGGCATGGTGCTGTCGCAAGGCATGCTCGATCAGTTGGGGGTGGCACTGAATTCAGGGCGGGCGATCATGATTTACGGCCCCGCGGGCACCGGTAAGACCTATGTCAGCAGCCGTCTTATCCGTCTGTTCGCCGAGGCCATCTGGGTGCCCCATGCCATCGTCATCAATGAGTCGGTGATCGAGATCTACGACCCGCAGGTGCATCAGCGCCTGGATGACAAGAGCCAATCGAACAATCTGATGCTCAATGAAGGCATCGACCGTCGGCTGCTGTGCTGCAAACGCCCGATTGTCATCACGGGCGGCGAGTTGAACATGGAGCAACTGGATGTTCGCTACGACCCCTTTACCCGCCAGTACCAGGCCGCGTTGCAGCTCAAGGCCAGCAACGGCCTGTTCATCATCGATGACATGGGACGCCAGCGCATGGCCCCGGCCGAATTGCTCAATCGCTGGATCGTGCCGATGGAAGAGAAGCGCGACTTCATCAACCTGGGCGGTGGTCGCCATTGCGAGTTGCCGTTCGATCTGGTCCTGGTGTTTTCCACCAACCTCAACCCCCTGGAACTGGCCGACGAAGCCTTTCTGCGCCGCATTGGCTACAAGGTGCAATTCGGTTACCTCAAGCCCGAAGAATACGAGCGCATCTGGCGCCAGGAATGCGAACGCCTGGGCATCCCCCATGACCCGCTGCTGGTGCGCTATGTGCTGCAGCAGCTTTATGCGGGCGAGGGCATGCCGCTGGTGCCTTGCCATCCCCGCGACCTGTTGAACATGGCGCTCGACCGCCAGCGTTACCTGGGCGGTTCCGGGCCCCTGTTGCCGCAAGAGCTGGAATGGGCCTGGCACAACTACTTCGTTCAGCTCGACTTCCTTTGAATCGGAGATACCGACATGAGCTCTCGTACGTTTTCGCTGATTGGCGTTTCCCTGGTCATGGGCCTGGGTGCCGCATGGATGGCTGACTCCTGGCTGAGCGCACGACTTAACGCCAAACCCGATGACCATTTGCGCAGCGTGGTGGTTGCCACCGTGCCAATTGCCTTCGGGCAGATGGTCGAGGCCCAGCAGGTCACCACCGTGCGCATGCCGATGGATACGATCCCGGACGATGCCTTTGATTCCAGCGAACAGGCCGTAGGCAAGATCGCGACGTTCGACATTCTGCGCGGAGACATCGTGCGGGGCGCGCGTCTGAGTGAGCATTTGGGTGGCAGCACCCTGGCGTCGCTGATCGATCCTGACAAACGCGCCATCTCGGTGCGGGTCGATGATGTGGTCGGTGTGGGGGGCTTCCTGTTGCCGGGGAACCGGGTCGACGTGCTGGCGACCAAGACCACCAGCGCCGGCAGTAACAACGCCGTGTCCCGGACCATCCTTGAAAACCTGCGGGTGCTGGCGGTGGATCAGACGGCGGGCACCGACAAGACCCAGCCGGTGGTGGTGCGGGCCGTGACGCTGGAAATGTCGGCCACTGAAGCCGAGGCCCTGGTGACCGCGCAGACCGAGGGCAAGTTGCAGCTGGCCTTGCGTAACCCGCTGAACCTGGAGAAAAAAGCCGTGGTCGTGGCGCCCCCTCCGGCTCCAGTGATGGCGGCGGCGACCGCTGTGGTGCCAAGGCCCGTGGTGCAGCGCAGCGCCAAACCGCAGAGCAGCGGGATCACGGTGATCCGTGGCGTCGAAAGCAGCGTCGTCAACGTTCACTGACACGCGTAGAAAAATGCCTGGTCCTTTGGCCATGGCAATGCCGATCCTCACGCGTCGGCAAACGAGGGCTCGATCATGAATCCCAATATCCGGCAGCCTGTCACTGCGACGCCTCGGCGCCAGGAAGGAGCAGTGAGTGTGTTGATGGTGATCGCGTTAATGGCGATTTCCATGATGGCGGCATTGGCCCTGGATGGCGGACACATGTTGCTCAACAAGACCCGTCTGCAAAATGCCGTGGATGCCGCCGCCTTGAGCGGCGCCAAGACCCTGAGCCAGGTGGCGGGGGGGCTCAACATGGCCAGTACGACTCGGGCCGCCGCCCTGGACACGCTGACACGAAATGCCAACGCTGCGGGCAACGCTGAACTGGCAACCGCCGTCGCCGGCAACCCGGGCGCGTTCGCCGCAGTGGAACTGGCCAGCAGCGTTTATGGCCCGTTTTCCTATCCTGGGCCGACGGATGCCAAATACGTGCGAGTGTCGGTGTCCAGTTATCGGTTGAGCGGTTTCTTCTGGAGTTTCGTTCAAACGATGGGCAGTGCCGGCCTGGGCAATAAAGCCGTGGCGGCGATCGCCACCGCAGGCCCCAGCCCGACGGCTCCGTGTGATCTCGCGCCCTTGATGGTCTGCGGCGATACCAGTCAATACGATCCGGCAGCCGGAAATTTCTGGAGTTATCGCTTTGGCGACCTGACGGTGCTGAAGACGGCCGCGGGCAACACTTCGCCCATTGGGCCGGGCAATTTCCAACTGCTCGATTTCGGCTCCGGCGGCAGCGCGGTGCGCGAAGACCTGGCGGGCGGCGGTTCGATCTGCCGCAGTGTCGGGGACAACGTCCAGACCGCGCCGGGCAACAAAGCCGGGCCGACGTCCCAAGGCTTGAATACGCGATTCGGTATCTATAACGGTCCGGTCAGCGCTTCGGACTATCCACCGGACCTGGTTATCGCATCGAGCAACCCGGCGATGACCTATGACGACGCGCTCTCCCAGGCGCAATACAAAGGACAATCCATCACCTCGAGCAACGGCGATCTTAGCGCTGCTGGCGAGGCAATACTGGACTACAACGACTGGAAAACGGCGGTCGCTGCTTGCGTGGCCGGGGCCGGTAGCGGCTGTGAAAGCAACGGGGTCTTCGAGCGGCGGATGCTCAAGATCGTGATCGGTGACTGCACCGGCAAACTGAGCGGTTCGACCTCGATTCCCGTTTTGGGGTTTGGCTGTTATTTCGTCGTGCAGCCGGTTAATGGCGGTGGTTCGGATTCCATCATTTTTGGCCAGTTCGTCCAGGAATGCGAAGGCGATAACGTGCCCGGCCCCACGCCGGTCAGCGACACCGGCCCGCAGATCATTCAGCTCTACAAAACCTATCTCAACGGCAGCGGCACTCCGAGCACCGACTCGTAGGAGGCGTCATGCGACTTGCCCACTTCAAATCAGTGCAGGCCCAGCAAGGCGTGGCGCTGGTGGAATTCACCCTGGTACTGCCGTTGTTGCTGCTGCTGTTGCTGGCCTTTGGCGAGTTCGGCCGCATGCTCTTTCAATACAACGTGCTGCTACAGGCCAGCCGTGATGCCAATCGATTCGTCGCCAGCCAGGCCTGGAATAGCACCCTGGGCACCATCGCCCTGAACAACACGCTGCAGACCCAGACGAAAAACGTCGCGGTGTATGGCACTCCGAGTCAGGCCGGCGCCGCGGTGGTGGCCGGCTTGACCACGGCTAACGTGGAGGTCGCCGCGGTGGGTGTTGATCATGTGCGTGTGACCATCACCTACACCTTCTGCCCGGTGATTGGCGCAGGCAATTGCGGCGGAACAATTCCCGGTTTCTTCGGCAGTGCCATTGCCTTGGGCATCCCACTGGTGGCGACCACCGTCATGAGGGCGTTGTGATGAACAACAAGCACATGCAAGGCACCTACATCGTGGAATTCGCCTTCGTCGGGCTGCTGGTGTTCATCCTGCTGTTCGGCGTGGTGGAAATGGGCCGGCTGTACTTCACCGCCAATGCCTTGGATGAAGCCGCGCGACGCGGCGCGCGTCTGGCCGCGGTGTGCAATATCAACGATCCGGTGGTATTGCGCCGGGCCATTTTCAATGCCGCGACAGATTCAGGTACCAGTCAACTGATCAGCAGCCTCGCCACTTCGAACCTGGCGCTGACCTATCTGGATGTGAACGGCGCCGTGGTGGCGAACCCCGCCGACACGGTCAGCACCAATGGCTTTCGCGCGATCCGTTACGTGCAGTTGAGCGTGCAGAACTTCGTTTTCAATCTGTTCATTCCCGGGTTTGGCGTGCCCATTACCTTGCCCACGTTCAGGGCGACCTTGCCACGCGAAAGCCTTGGGCGTCATTCCGATTCCGGGGAGATCACACCATGCTGAATACCAGGGAAACGCCACTGTCGACCGTCACCGGCAAAGCCGGGCTGCGGTTACTGATCAGCAGTCGTGACGCTTCGTCCCTGCGCGACTTGCAGTGCGTCTGCCAGCGCATGCCTTGCCTGGAAGTGAGCACGCGCCTGGTGAGCAACGGCCATGTCGATCCGCTCTATGGCCTGGAGCGAATGCCCGATCTGCTGTTGTTGCGGGTCAGTCACTTGTGGCGCGAAGAGCTGGCGGCGTTGCTGCAGCGTCCGGCCCATGAGCGTCCACCGATGCTGGTGTGCGGTCTGATGGGCGAGCAGGAAGGCATGCGTCTGGCGATGCAGGCCGGTGCCCGGGACGTGCTGCCAGAGCCCTTCGCCGAGACGGAACTGGTGGCCGCCCTGAATCGTCTGGTGGCGGAGGTCCGCGTCGGCCACGGCGCGGCAGGCAAGCTGGTTGCCGTCATCAGTGCCAAGGGTGGTTCCGGTGCAACCCTGGTGGCCTGCAACCTGGCCCAGCAACTCAGCGCCCAGGCAGGTACCACCCTGTTGCTGGATATGGACCTGCAATTTGGCAGCGTCACCCATTACCTGGATGTGGCCCAGTCCCATAGCCATCTGCAAGTGCTGCAACAGGTCGAAGACCTGGACAGTATCGCCTTGCGGGGTTTTTGCAGCCATTTCAGTCCGACCCTGCACGTGCTGGGTGGCCGCAGCGGCGAGTTGTGCCTGCCACAGGACGCTCAGCCGGAACAACTCGACGCCCTGTTGCAATTGGCCCGTGCCAGCTATGACTGGGTGGTAGTGGACCTGCCGCGGCAGATCGACCACCTCACCGGCTCCGTGCTGGAGCAGGTCGACCGGGTCTACGTGGTGGTTCAACAAAGTGTCAGCCATCTGCGCGATGCCAGCGCCCTGGTGCGGATCCTTCGCGAGGACCTGGGCGTGCGCGGGGACCAGTTGCAGATAGTGGTCAACCGCTATGACAAGGCGGCCGCGGTCAGCCTCAAGGATGTCGCCGAAGCCCTGCGGTGCACCAACCTGTCGAAATTACCCAACGACTTCAACCTGGTCAGCCAGAGTCAGAACACTGGCGTGCCGTTGGGGCTGCATGCGCCGAGGGCGGCCATCACCGTTGCCCTGCGCGATTTGACCGAAGACCTGGTCGGTCACCAGATGGCCGCAGACAAAGGCCTGCTCAAACGTGCCTTCAACCGTTTTTTCGGGGGGTGACCCATGATCAGCGACTTCCGCAACCGCTTGCGTAAACAGCCCGGTAAACCAACCGTTGCTTTGGCCGGCGACAGCCTGCCGGATCCGACAGACGCATTGATGGCCTGGGAGCATGCCATCCCCGACGTGCTCTACGAAACTCGAAGCCAAGTGACCCCGGTGGAGGCCCAGTGGCGAGAAAAAATCTACCAGCAACTGCTCAAGGTCATGGACCTGTCCTTGCTCGACTCCCTCGAGCAGGCCGAAGCCACGAGACAGATACGCGATATCTGCCAGCGTCTGCTCGATGAGCATTCGGCGCCGGTAAGCTCGGCCAGCCGTCAGTTGATCATCAAGCAGATCACCGACGAAGTGCTCGGGCTGGGGCCTTTGGAACCGTTGCTGGCCGACCATAGCGTGTCCGATATCCTGGTCAACGGTTTCGCCTCGGTCTATGTCGAACGCTTCGGCAAGCTGCAAAGAACCGATGTGCGCTTTCGCGACGACCAGCATTTGCTGAACATCATTGACCGTATCGTTTCCAGCCTGGGGCGGCGCATCGATGAGTCGTCACCCCTGGTGGATGCCCGGCTCAAGGACGGCTCGCGGGTCAACGCAATCATCCCGCCCCTGGCCATCGACGGTCCGAGCATGTCGATCCGGCGCTTCGCGGTGGACCTGCTCAACACCGACAGCCTGATCCAGGTGGGCACCATGACCCCGGCCATTGCCTTGTTGCTCAAGGCGATTGTCCGTGGGCGCTTGAACGTGCTGATTTCCGGTGGCACCGGCAGCGGCAAGACCACCATGCTCAATGTGCTGTCCAGTTTCATCCCTCACAACGAACGTATTGTCACCATTGAGGATTCGGCCGAACTGCAACTGCAGCAACCTCACGTGGTACGCCTGGAAACCCGGCCTTCGAACATCGAGGGGCGCGGCGAGGTGAGCCAGCGGGAATTGGTGCGCAACAGCCTGCGGATGCGTCCGGACCGCATTGTCATCGGCGAAGTGCGTGGCGCCGAAGCGCTGGACATGCTCACCGCCATGAACACCGGCCACGACGGCTCCCTGACCACGATCCACGCCAATACCGCGCGTGATGCCTTGGGGCGAATCGAGAACATGGTGTCGATGACCGGCGCGACGTTTCCGATCAAGGCCATGCGTCAACAAATTGCCTCTGCCATCGATGTGGTGATCCAACTGGAGCGTCAAGAAGACGGCAAACGACGTGTTGTGAGCATGCAGGAGATCAACGGCATGGAAGGGGAGATCATCACCATGACCGAAATCTTCTCTTTTACGCGCCAAGGCATCGGGGAAAACGGCGAGGTGCTGGGGGATTATCGCCCCAGCGGCATGATCCCGGCCTTTCGCGACGTGTTGGCCAGGCGCGGCATCGAGTTGCCGCTGACCCTGTTCCGCCCTGAGTGGATGGAGGCTCGGTCGTCATGAACAACATCCCCAGCGAGTTCATCCTGATTTTTCTTGCCATGGTGTTCATCGCCGTCTTCCTCCTGTCCCAGGGGGTGGTGGTGCCGGTGTTCGGCGAGGCCGGAAAAATGCGCAAGCGCATCCGAGGGCGCCTGCATGTGCTGGAGAAAGCCAACCATCTGCCCAACATGCAGACCGTGTTGCGGCAGAAGTACCTGACGCGCTTGTCGCCCCTGGAAGCTCGGCTTGAACAGTTGCCGTTCATGGCCAACCTGACCCAGCTGATCGAGCAGGCCGGCCACGAGTACCGGGCCTATCGGGTGATGATGCTCGGCCTGGCTCTGGGCGTGGCGGCCGGTGCCGTGGTGCTGATGTTCTGGCCGGTATGGTGGGTGGCGCTGCTGGTGGCCTCTGTGGTCACCTGGTTGCCGGTGCTGAAAATCATGCGCGATCGCAGCAAGCGTTTCGCCGCCTTCGAGGAAGGTTTGCCGGACGCGCTGGACGCCATGTGCCGGGCCTTGCGCGCCGGGCACCCGTTCAACGAAACCCTGCGTCTGGTCGCCGAGGAGCACAAGGGGCCGGTCGCCCAGGAGTTCGGGATGACCTTCGCCGACATCAACTATGGCAACGATGTACGCCGGGCCATGCTCGGCCTGTTGGAGCGCATGCCGAGCATGACGGTGATGATGCTGGTGACCTCCATACTTATCCACCGCGAAACCGGCGGCAATCTGACCGAAGTGCTGGAGCGCCTGAGCCGCTTGATCCGCGGGCGCTTCCGCTTCCAGCGCAAGATCCGCACCTTGTCGGCGGAAGGGCGCATGTCGGCCTGGGTGCTGGTGGCGATCCCCTTCGTGCTGGCGATCGCCATCGTGCTCACCAGCCCCAGCTACATGCCGGTGCTGATCAATGATCCTATAGGGCACAAGCTGATCATGTTCGCGTTCGGCGCCATGTTGTTGGGGATTCTCTGGATACGAAAAATCATCCGGATCCAGGTTTAAGCGCCCTTGCGGCGAGAGGTATCAGTCATGGATTTTCTGCTCGGGTTGTTCAGTCGGTTTGCCGGAAGCGAAGAAATGGCACGGCTGTTGTTCATCGCCGTGATCGGCCTCAGTACGGTACTGGCGGTCGTCGCCATGATCCTGCTGATGCTCGGCCTGCAGGACCCGGTGCAACGGCGTCTGGCGCTGATCAAACGGGGGTATTCCGGGAGTGCGCAAGGGCGGGAGGCGCCAGGTAACCTGCAACTCTTG
Source organism: Pseudomonas halotolerans (assembly GCF_039581215.1). Classification (NCBI taxonomy): domain Bacteria; kingdom Pseudomonadati; phylum Pseudomonadota; class Gammaproteobacteria; order Pseudomonadales; family Pseudomonadaceae; genus Pseudomonas; species Pseudomonas halotolerans. The sequence goes on along the minus strand of NZ_JBCNTJ010000016.1, from coordinate 141,115 downwards.
CTGGAGCGGGTCGGCCAGCGTTTCGCCGCGACTGACCCGGCCCAGGCCAGCGCCACCCTGACCCTGCTCACCCACGCCGGCTACCGTTCCGCGTCGGCGGTGCAGATGTATTGGGCCGTGCGGCTGATGCTGCCGTTGTTGCTGCTTGGCGTTACGTTACTGCTGCTGCCGCTGATCAAGGTGTCCTTGATGGTCGGTTTGCTGGTGGCGACCTTGATGGCGGGTATCGGATGGCTGCTGCCGGCGCTGTACGTCGGCAAGCGCAAGCAGGCACGACAAGCGCGGCTGCGGGCGGCATTTCCCGATGCGCTGGACCTGATGGTGGTGTGCGTCGAGTCAGGCCTGGCCCTGCCCACCACCATAGAGCGGGTGGCGGAAGAGATGTCGGTCAGCCAGGTTGAGCTGGCCGAAGAGCTGGCCTTGGTGAACGCGCAGATCCGCGCGGGTATCACCAGCACCGACGCGCTCAAGCAACTGGCCCTGCGCACCGGCCTGGAGGATATCCAGGGTCTGGTCAGCCTGCTGGCCCAGAGCATTCGCTTCGGTACCAGCGTGGCCGACACCCTGCGTATCTACGCCGATGAGTTCCGTGACCGGCGCACCCAGGCGGCCGAGGAAATGGGGGCCAAAATCGGCACCAAGCTGATCTTTCCGCTGATCTTCTGCCTCTGGCCAAGTTTCTTCCTGGTCGCCATCGGCCCGGCCATGATCGGCGTGTTCAGGGCCTTTGGAAATATGTAGAGGGACATACGGTCCCGGTTGTACAAGCCTGTGGCGAGGGAGCTTGCTCCCGCTCGAGCAGCGTAGCGGCCCCGGTTTGCGGCTGCTGCGCACCCGAGCGGGAGTAAGCTCCCTCGCCACGATAGTGACAGCCTGACAGCCAACACTTAGCCAGGCACACAAGGGTTATCACCTGACAGCCAACACACCGCCGGGCACACAAAGATCGTCACCTGAACGTCCATCCCCAACCGAACACCAACTCCGTGGCGAGGGGATTGATCCTCATTGGGCCGCTTAGCGGTCCTGGAAACCAGGATTTGGCGTGTCATTCATTGGCCGGACCCGCGCGAGACTCAGTTGAATGGGGAGTTGCCGGAGGGCGGCGCAACCCAGCGGGGATAGATCCCTTCGCCACAAACAGGCGCGTTCAGCTTGATGCAAGACAGAGCAAAAGATCGCAGCCTTCGACAAGGCCTACATCGGATCGGATGTAGGTATTGGCGAAGGCTGCGATCTTTTGTTTTTCCACTGTGTTTCAGTTGCTGCTGGTGATTTCCCCACCCGAGTCCTGTTCGAAGAATTCCGGGATCGGGTAATTGAAGCTATTGAGCCAGCGCTGCATGGCCAATTCCCGTTCGGTGGCCGAGGCGGTTTGCAGGTGGGTTGAGGCCACCACCCCGCGAATCTGCAGCTGCATCCAGCTTTCCGTGCCCTGTTGCGCAGCCGAAGAGGGGCCAGGTTCAATGGCCCAGGCGGGGGTGGACAGGCAAGTCATGCACACGATCAACAGTTGTCTGGTTTTCATCTCTTGGACTCCTCGTAAGGCGCTACTTGACCGCATCGGATGAGGCGTCGGCCACATCGCCCAAACGGTTCACGGGGGATGTCGCCCCGGTAGGGGCCGAGCCTCTGATTTTTTCCGCTCGGGCTTGAGCATCCGCCACTTGTTTGGGGCTCAGGTTGGCCATGTTTGCCAGTTCGGCGGCCTGCTTCCAGTTGTCCTGGTAAATCAGCAGCGTCACCATGTTGAAGGCGGCCAGTGAGTCGGACTGTCTGAGCTCCATGGCGGTCATGAACTCGAAGCGGGCTTCAGGGATCCGTCGCTGATTGAGATAGACAACTCCCAGGTCATTGCGGATTTTTCCTTCGGTGGGGGACATTTTCACAGCGCGCTCAAGGTGTTCAGTGGCGCCAGCATGATCCTGTCTGGCGGCAGCCAACTGCCCGAGGCCATGCTCGCCATCAGCGGCCAGGCAAGTGCCGAGCAGGCTCTGGTACAACGGCTCTGCCTCGTTCCGTCCCATCAGGCGCAGCACGCGCGCCTTGCGCAGGCGGACCTGGACCAGATCCTGCGGCAGACCTTCGAGGTTCGCCAAGCTTGCATACAAACGTCCGTCATTGGCCATGTCATCAGCCAGATTCAGCGCCAGTTCCTGATCGGAGCCGGGCTTGGCGCAACTGGTCGGGCGTGAAGCCACGCCGTTGCTGGCGCAGCCGACCAGCAGCACCGTTGCAGCTATCGCGATCACCGCTTTCATTGAATGCCCCCTCGTATCAGGTTGAACACGTGGACGACTGCACTTCAGGCGCCGGCTCATTGGGACAGCCCGTTACGGTTGTCGAACTCGCCGTTTTCAAGGAAGTACATGCGGTAGAAGTTCGGGTCGTAATTGCGCAGCTGTTCGCCCGGCAACGTCGGCAGTTGTGCGTCGGCGGCCAACGGTTGGACCAGATGCGGCGTGACGATCATCAGCAGCTCGCGTTCTTCGCGATTGATGGAATTATCGCGAAAGAACGCACCGAGAATCGGAACATCACCCAGCCCCGGTAATTTGTTCACCTGAGAGGCATTACGCGTGCTGATCAGGCCGCTGATGACAAAGCTTTCGCCATCGGCCAGGGCAATACTGGTATCGGTACGGCGGACGGTGAGCGCCGGAACCAGTGTGCCGGCGATGTTCACCGCGTTGGTGAAATCCAGCTCACTGACTTCCGGTGCGACCTTGAGCATGATGCGGTTGGTTCCGACGACGGTGGGCGTCAAGGTCAGACGGATACCGAATTCCTTGTACTCGATGGACACGTTGTCGCTGCCGGCACTGGGCACCGGGATTGGCACTTCGCCGCCGGCCAGGAAGCTCGCGCTCTGCCCGCTCAGGGCCACCAGGCTCGGCCGCGCCAGGGTGTAGGCAAAGCCACTGCCTTCCAGCGCATTGATCATCAGCAGGGTTTGTCCGGTGGCAAAGGACAGGTTGAACATGTCGTTGTTGACCGGCAACGAAGGCCGCACCACGCCACCGATGGTGGGCAGGGTTCTCGGCGCGCCGAACAGGAAGTTGCCACGGCTGCCGAAAATAGAGGTCGAAGCTTCCTTGAGCTTGGTCCGACTGACTTCGACGAAACGGATGTCGGTTTGCACCTGGGCGAGCAGCATAGGGTCTTCGGAGGGCACGCTCGCTGCGCTGGTCAGTGCCGCAGTGGCTCTGCCTTTGACGAAAATCATGCTCTGGCGCGGGTTTTTTGAGCAGGCCGTCCAGACCATCAGGCTGGTAGCGCCGGGCGCCAGACCTGTAAGAATAAAGGCGTCGCTACCGCTGGGTTGCACGTCGGCAATTTTCGGGTCACCCACCGCCAGTTTCGTCACGGGGGCCAGGATACGCAATTCATTCTGAAGCCCTTGGCCAACCTCGAAGGTCGCTGGCAAATTATCCAACTGAGAACAGTTTGCCGTTGCGGCCTGGGCCGCTTCCAGGCCAAGGCCGATCCAGAACAGGCCATGCATCAATTGCTTTAACGCGGGCGGGGTACGATAGCTCATGAAGTGATCCTCGACAGAGAGGCCGTCCCTAGGCTTAACAAATGCCTCGGATCACTTAAGGGGCCCGGGCTGCCCCCTTGTATTGCACCAGACCATTGAGCGGCGGCGGTGACTGCCTCGTCGCTACAAGCGAGCGAGCGCATCCCACCGGCCTGACTGAATGGCAGGCAGCTTTCGAAAAAACTTTTTGAGCCCCGCGGTACCGGGGTGACGAGCAGGGTGACCGGTGTTGATCGGGTCGCCCTAGGGGTGATTTATTCACCGTCGTGCCCGCTTCTTTTTGAAGGTAGTTCATGCATGGCAAAGCGCCACGCCATAAACAAAAAAAACGACTAAAAAGTGACGGGAGGGGAATTCTCGGTAAAGTCGCCGTCAATAATTTGTCTTTTGTTTGATTTTGAGGGCGTGTTTACAGGGACAGGATCAACCGTCCGGCAAAAAGAATCAGGATCACGCCCATGCTCCGTTCGAACCAATGTCCCATGCGCATAAACACTTCCCGCACTCGATCGCTGGAAAAAAACAACGCGACGAGGACAAACCACAGTGCATTCACCAGGCACATCCACAGCCCGTACAACGCCTGGATCTGCAGCGGTGTGGTGGTGCTGATCAGCGTGGTGAAGATGGCCAGGAAAAACAGCGTGGCTTTCGGGTTGGTGGCGTTGGTCAGAAACCCGATGACAAACGCTTTGAATGGCGTTTGCCCAGCAGTGTCTTGATCGTTGCTGTGTACGCCTTCAAGCGTGGATTTGGGTTGGCTGCGCAGCAGGCTGACCCCCAGGTAAAGAATGTAGGCACCCCCCACCACCTTGGCGACCATCAGTAACCAGGGGAAGGCGTGCATCAGCGCACCCACGCCGAGCAGGGTGTAGATCACATGCACCGAGATGCCGGCGCCTATGCCCAATGCTGTGCAGATCCCGACCCAGCGGCCGAAACGAACGCTTTGGCGGATCGTCACGGCGAAATCAGGGCCGGGTGCGACCACCGCAAGAAAGTGGACGGTGGCCAGGGCCAGGAATTCGCCAAGGTAGCTCGATAGCATTTCAACTCCGAACGGTCAGGGCGAGGTATCGCGGCGATGACCGATAAAAAAGATAAAAGGCTCAGGCGCGGATATTCCATACCCGCATCGGAATGTGGGCGGGATTATAAGTTGTGTCGTAATGGGTGATAATCCGGTGAAATTTCATAGGGCTTTTGCACCATGAGCACAAATCAGTCACTGGCCTTGCTCGCCGAAATGGCCATTTTCGTCAAGGTCGTGGAGACCGGCAGTTTCTCCGAAGCGGCCAGGCAGTCAGGCTTGTCACCGTCGGCTGTCAGCCGAAGCATCTCGCGTCTGGAAAAAGCCTTGGCCACCCGCTTGCTGCAACGCACCACGCGCAAGCTGCGCTTGAGCGATGGCGGGGAGGAAGTGTTCAAGCGTTGTCGGGAGATGGTCGCCGCCGCCCGCTCGGTGATGGAAATCAGCGGCCAGTTCACCCATGAAGCCGAAGGGCGGATCCGGGTCAGCGTGCCCAAGGCGGTAGGGCGTTTTGTCATTCATCCCCACATCCCCGAATTCTTGCGTCGTTACCCCAAGGTCGATGTGGAATTGCTGCTGGAAGATCGGCAGGTCGATCTGATCGACGATCACGTTGACCTGGCTCTGCGGATCACCGACCAGCCGCCGGTCGGGCTGGTGGGCCGTCAGTTGTTGACCATTGACCACCTGCTTTGCGCCACGCCGCGCTACTTGGCCGAACACGGCATCCCCGAGCATCCCCACGACCTGTTGGAGCACAGCTGCATCTACCTGGGAGAAACCCCACACGACGCTCGCTGGAAATTCAGGAAAGGCACCCGGTCCGTCACCGTCGGTGTGCGTGGACGCTATGCCGCCAATCATACGGGCGTGCGGCTGGAGGCTGTCTTGCAGCACATTGGCATCGGCAGCTTGCCGTACTTCACGGCCCGTCATGCGCTGGAGCAAGGTCTGATCGTACAGGTGCTGGCGGATTGGACGTTCCTGGCCTCCTACCAGGGTGGGTTGTGGCTGCTGCATTCGCCAACCCGCTACCTGCCGCCGAAGTTGCGGGTGTTCATTGATTATCTGGTGGAGTGCCTGGAGAAAGAGCCCACCTTGAATGGGGCGGGCCACAAAAAAGGCCCGCCGGATTAACCGTGCGGGCCTTGGCATGAACTGACCGCAATCAGTGCTTGCTGTCCTGATCCGACATCGCCAGCAATTGCTTTTCCTGGTTCCAGTCGAAGGGTTCGTCGTTTTGCTCGGCTTCGAAACGACGCTCTTCCAGAGCCTGATACAAGGCGATTTCTTCGTCGGGCATGTAATGCAGGCAGTCACCGGCGAAGTACCACAGCAGGTCGCGAGGCACCAGGTGGGCGATCTGTGGATAACGCACGATCACCTGGCACATCAGGTCCTGGCCCAGGTACTGGCTTTCGATCGGATCAACGGGCAGTTGCGCGCGCAATTCGTCGAAGCGCTCCAGAAACAGGGCATGGCTTTCTTCGGGAACCTGGTCTGCCTCACCCACGGCGACCAGGATGCTGCGCAAGTGGTCAAGCAAGACAAGGTGATCGGCAACGACGTTGGACACGAGATAAGTCCTCAAGAGCAAAACGGGCGCAGGAGTATAAAGCGCTTGCGCCCGTTTTTACATGGCAGAAGCACAGGGTCGCCAGGATCAGCGGACCTTGTCCTCGGCAAGCGTGAGTTCCTCCTTGTCGAAATCATCCACGTCGATCACTTTACGTCGGGCCGCTTCGGCCTCGCGCAGGGTCTGGGCCTCGCCGGCCTGTAGCACGCCAGCTTCGAGGGCCGCGTCGATGACCTGTTCGCCAGGGGCGGGGTTGAGCTGACCCTGTTTGAGCGCGCCATGCAGTTTCTTGTGCAGCGGATGAGCCGCGGCCAGCAGGTCGCAAGCGTGCTGCAGCGCACCCACCGGATCGTCGACCGATTGCGGGCGATAGCAACCCTGCAGCAGCTCCTCGAGGGTCGGGTCGCCCTTGCCCCGGCCGATCACTGCAGCCACTTCAGCGTCCAGCCTGTCGCTCGGACCTTTGTGGCGGCGGCCGAAGGGGAATACCACCCCGCGCAACAAACCACCCAGCACCCGGTTCGGGAAGTTGTCCAGCAGTTCGTCCAGGGCCCGCTCAGCCTGGCCCAGGCTTTCTTCCATGGCCCAGGTGAACAGCGGTTCCATATGGTCCGGCGAGTCCAGATCGTGGTAACGCTTGAGCGCGGCGGAGGCGAGGTAGAGGTTGCTCAATACATCCCCAAGGCGCGCCGACAAGCGTTCGCGACGTTTGAGTTCGCCGCCCAGCAGCATCATGCTCAGGTCCGCCAGCAGGGCGAATGCCGCTGCCTGCCGGTTGAGCGCGCGGAAATAACCCTGGCTCAAGGCGTTGCCGGGGGCTCTTTCGAAACGCCCCAGGCCCAGGTTCAGCACCAGGGTGCTGGCGGCGTTGCTGATGGCAAAACCGATGTGTTTGAGCAGCAACCCATCGAATTCGATCAGCGCCTGGTCTTTGTCTTCTCGCGTGGCCAAGGCCATTTCCTTGAGCACGAACGGGTGACAGCGAATCGCACCCTGGCCAAAGATCATCAGGTTGCGTGACAGGATGTTCGCGCCCTCGACCGTGATGAAGATCGGTGCACCTTGCCAACTACGCCCCAAGTAGTTGTTTGGCCCCATGATGATGCCCTTGCCGCCATGCACGTCCATGGCGTGGCTGATGCATTCGCGACCGCGCTCGGTCAGGTGGTATTTGAGGATCGCCGACAGGACCGAAGGTTTTTCTCCCAGGTCCACCGCGTTGGCGGTCAGCATGCGGGCGGCGTCCATCATCCAGGCATTGCCACCGATACGGGCCATGGCCTCCTGAATGCCTTCGAAGGCCGACAATGGCACGTTGAACTGCTCGCGTACCTGGCTGTACTGGCCGGTCACCAGGCTGGTGAACTTCGCCGCCCCGGTGCCCACTGCCGGGAGGGAAATCGACCGGCCGACCGACAGGCAGTTCATCAGCATCATCCAGCCCTTGCCGAGCATGGGCTGGCCGCCGATGAGAAAGTCCAGCGGGATGAACACGTCCTTGCCCCAGTTCGGTCCGTTCATGAACGCGGCGCCCAGGGGCAGGTGACGACGGCCGATATTGACGCCAGGGGTGTCGGTGGGAATCAGGGCGAGGCTGATGCCCAGGTCTTCTTCATCGCCCAGCAGGTGATCGGGGTCATAGGCCTTGAAGGCCAGGCCGAGAAGGGTGGCCACCGGTCCCAGGGTGATGTAGCGCTTTTCCCAGTTCAGGCGCAGGCCCAGGGTTTCCTGACCTTCCCATTCGCCCTTGCAGATGATGCCGGTGTCGGGCATCGCCCCGGCGTCGGACCCCGCCAACGGCCCGGTCAGGGCGAAGCAGGGGATATCGTCGCCACGGGCCAGCCGTGGCAGGTAGTGGTTGCGTTGCTCGTCGGTGCCGTAGTGCAGCAGCAGTTCGGCCGGGCCGAGGGAGTTGGGGACCATCACGGTGGAAGCCAGATCGCCGCTACGGGTGGCCAGTTTCATCGCCACCTGGGAGTGGGCATAGGCGGAGAAGCCCTTGCCTCCATATTCCTTGGGGATGATGAGTGCGAAGAACCCGTGCTCCTTGATGTGTGCCCAGGCGGCGGGTGGCAGGTCCATGGCCTGGCCGATCTGCCAGTCGCTGACCATGGCGCAGAGTGCTTCGGTGGGGCCGTCGAGGAAAGCCTGTTCCTCCTCGCTCAGTTGCACCTTGGGGTAGGCCAGCAGCGTATCCCAGTCCGGCCGGCCACTGAACAGTTCACCGTCCCACCACACCGTACCGGCGTCGATGGCGTCGCGCTCGGTTTCTGACATGGGAGGCAGGGTCTTCTGGAACCAGTTGAACATCGGCGCGCTGAAATACTTGCGGCGCAGGTCCGGCAGCAGCAGTGGTGCCGCGACGGCGGCGAGCACGACCCAGAGGATCAGCATCAGCCAACCGGGGGCGGGACTGAAGAGGTTCATGGCCAGCAGGTAGACCGCGATGATTCCCAGCGCGGGCAGTGGGGCGGTGCGCCGATGCGCCAGCCAGGCTTTCCCGACGACCAGAACCAGTATCCACAACAACAGCATATGTAATCCTCCGTGAACCAGGGCAAAACCGACCCTCAGAGCTTAGACGGCATCTGCAAAACCGGCGGTCGGCGCGATGTGATTGATTTCGTGGGAAACCTTGGATGCATTGCGCCAGTCTGGTTGGCAACAGCCGTGGGAAATCGTTCGTTAACAAAGTGAGAAAGCGCCATTGTTTGGCCGGAATGCCGTTATCGCTGGGCGAGGGCTGTGGATAAACTCGTGGCAGGCTCTCCTGTAGGAGCTGCCGAAGGCTGCGATTTCGGTCTTTCGCTCAGGGATTCAATTGTCTGGGGAAAGATCGCAGTCTCGTTGCACTCGACAGCGCCTACCAGACGGTGATGTTTCTCCAGAGGCCTTCCATTTATGCAGCAATACCTGAAACCCGGCCGCTTCATCGACAGTGATCACCCGGCGGTCATTGAGTTCGCCGAAACCCATCGCAGCGCCAGCCTCGATCCGGTCGAGCAGGCAATCAGCCTGTATTACGCGGTGCGCGAGGCCGTGCGCTACAACCCCTACACTTTCAGCCGCGATCCGCAGACCCTGCGTGGCAGTTACGCCCTGGCCCGTGGGGAAAGCTACTGCGTGCCCAAGGCGACCTTGCTGGCCGCCGGCGCCCGTCATTGTGGTATTCCGGCGCGCATCGGTCTGGCGGATGTGCGCAATCACTTGTCCACTGCGCGCCTGCTGGAATTGCTCAAGAGTGATGTGTTCGCCATGCACGGTTATACCGAGCTCTACCTGAACGAGCGCTGGGTCAAGGCCACGCCGGCCTTCAATCAAGGGTTGTGTGAGTTGTTCGATGTGGCACCCCTGGAGTTCGATGGCCTCCAAGACAGCGTTTTTCACCCGTTCAATCGCCAGGGCGCCAAGCTGATGGAGTACGTCACCGATCACGGCCAATTCGCCGATGTGCCCGAAGCGTTCTTCTTCGAGCACCTGGAAAAATGCTACCCGCACCTGTTCGGCGAGCAACTGCCGCCTCTGCTTGGCGACATGCAGGGCGATTTGAGTCGCGGCTGATCCGGCGTATGCTGCTGCGGCATTTATCCATCGGAGCAAGCCGTGATGCTGAAGATCTGGGGTCGGAAAAACTCATCGAATGTGCGCAAGGCGCTGTGGTGCGCCGAAGAACTGGGGCTGGCCTACGAGACCATTGACGCCGGGGGGGCGTTCGGCGTGGTGGACACGCCCGAGTATCGCGCCAAGAACCCCAACGGTCGCGTCCCGATGATCGAGGACGACGGTTTTGTGCTTTGGGAGTCCAACACCATCGTGCGTTATCTGGCGTCTTGCCATGCTCCGGCTTCAGCCTGGTATCCGGCCGATCCCCAGGCGCGGGCCAGGGCTGAAAAATGGATGGACTGGACCACTTCCTCGTTTGCCGATCCGTTTCGTACCGTATTCTGGGGTGTCTTGCGCACCCCCGCCGAGCAGCAGGACTGGGCGGCCATCCATGCGGCGATCGAGGTCTGCGATGGCTTGTTGGCGATGGCAGACCAGACGTTGAGCGAGCAACCCTACCTCTCGGGGGATGAGATCGGCATGGGCGATATTCCCTTGGGCAGTTTCATTTATGCCTGGTTCGAGATGCCCATCGAGCGGGCTGCGCTGCCTCATCTGCAGGCCTGGTACGCCCGGCTGCAGCAGCGTCCGGCGTATCGCAAGGCGGTCATGACCGCGTTGACTTAATACTTACTATCGACACGCTTGACTGTACTTGTGCGGCGACGCCACGCACCATTGCCTTCGTGCGCCGTGGTTGTATTGCTCGCCGTGCGCCCTTATCTAATTGTTTCTTCCCCTTCTTGGTGCGTAATCCGATATGAGTTCCGCTCTGTCCATCCGGCAGCTAACCAAAACCTACGGCAACGGTTTCCAGGCCTTGAGTGGTATCGATCTGGACGTCGCCGAAGGTGATTTTTTCGCCTTGCTCGGCCCCAATGGTGCCGGCAAATCCACCACCATCGGCATTCTTTCCACCCTGGTGAACAAGACCAGCGGCACGGTGAATATCTTCGGTCATGACCTGGACCGTGAGCCCGCCGCGCTCAAGCGCTGCATCGGCGTGGTGCCCCAGGAGTTCAATTTCAACCAGTTCGAAAAGACCTTCGACATCGTCGTGACCCAGGCGGGTTACTACGGTATTCCGCCGAAGATCGCCAATGAGCGCGCCGAAAAGTATCTGACGCAATTGGGGTTGTGGGACAAGCGCGATGTGCCGTCCCGTTCATTGTCCGGCGGCATGAAGCGGCGCCTGATGATTGCCCGGGCCCTGGTTCATGAGCCGCGCCTGCTGATTCTCGACGAGCCGACCGCGGGCGTCGACATCGAACTGCGTCGGTCGATGTGGACCTTTCTGACCGAGCTGAACCAGAAGGGCATCACCATCATCCTCACCACCCATTACCTGGAAGAGGCCGAGCAGCTGTGCCGCAACATCGGCATCATCGACCACGGCACCATTGTCGAGAACACCAGCATGCGACAGTTGCTCAGCCAACTGCATGTGGAGACGTTCCTGCTGGACCTGAAGAACGATCTGAAGATCGCACCGCAACTGATCGGCTATCCGGCCCGTCTGGTGGACCATCACACCCTGGAGGTCCAGGTGGATAAAGCCGTCGGTATTACTGGATTGTTCAGCCAGTTGGCGCTGCAAAACATTGAAGTGCAGAGCTTGCGCAACAAAACCAATCGCCTTGAGGAGTTGTTCGTGTCCCTGGTGGAGAAAAATCTGGCGAAGGTGGCGGTATGAGTTCCGAATTGCGACCCAACCTCATCGCCCTCAACACCATCGTTTATCGCGAAGTCCGCCGCTTCATGCGGATTTGGCCGCAGACCCTGCTGCCACCGGCCATCACCATGGTTTTGTACTTCGTGATTTTCGGCAACCTGATTGGCCGGCAAATCGGCGACATGGGCGGTTTCACGTACATGGACTACATCGTGCCAGGGCTGATCATGATGTCGGTGATCACCAATTCCTACGGCAACGTGGTCTCGAGTTTCTTTGGCAGCAAGTTCCAGCGTTCGATCGAGGAACTGATGGTCTCGCCGGTTTCGCCCCATACGATCCTGATCGGCTACACCCTGGGCGGTGTATTGCGGGGGTTGGCAGTGGGCTTGATCGTGACCTTGCTGTCGCTGTTCTTCACCGATCTGCAGGTGCACCATTTGGGCGTGACGATATTGGTGGTGGTGCTCACCGCCACGATCTTTTCGCTGTTGGGGTTCATCAATGCCGTGTTTGCGCGCAACTTCGATGACATCTCCATCATCCCGACGTTCGTGCTCACGCCACTGACTTACCTGGGCGGAGTGTTCTACTCGATCTCCCTGCTGCCACCGTTCTGGCAGACCGTGTCCCTGGCCAACCCGGTGCTGCACATGGTCAATGCGTTTCGCTACGGCATTCTTGGGGTGTCGGACATCAGGATCAGCATCGCCATCACCTTCATGCTGGTGGCAACCCTGGTGCTCTATGTGGGGTGTGCGCGGTTACTGGTCAGTGGGCGGGGGATGCGTACTTAAGTAAGACCGTGTCGCCTTCTTCGCGAGCAAGCCCGCTCCCACACTGCTCCAAGGCGGTCGCACAATTTATTGTTCACCGCACGTCCTGTGGGAGCGGGCTTGCTCGCGAAGAGGCGAGCAAGAACACCGCAAAAAGGCCTCCATTCAGTGGAGGCCTTTTGGTTTCTCACATCCGGCTTTTCTTGCGCCGTTTCCATTGCCGCGCCACCCACCAGCGCCAATAGATCATGGTCATGAAATAGGCCAGGGCGCCCAGCACCAGACCCGTCACCACCGAACCCAGCAGAAACGGCCGCCACAAGGTAGACAACTGGTTGGTGATCCATTCCCAGGTCAGCTCTTCCGGCAACGTGCGGGCAGGCACATCCATCAACCAGGCCCCGGTCTGGTAAGTGCAGAAAAACACGGCGGGCATGGTGATGGGGTTGGTCAGCCAGACCAGGCTCACCGCAATCGGTATGTTGCCGCGCACCGTGATGGCCAGCGCCGCGGCGAGCAGCATCTGCAAAGGAATCGGCAAAAAGGCAGCGAACAGACCAACGGCCATGGCGCGTGCCACTGAGTGTCGGTTGAGGTGCCAGAGGTTGGGGTCGTGCAGCAAGGAACCGAGAAAACGTAAGGACTTATGTTCCCGAATACTCGCTGGGTCAGGCATGTAACGTTTGAAAAGGCGCCGGGGCATAAGGCTTCTCGGTCGGTTCAAAGCGGTGAGGCCGCAAGTATGTCCGCATTCTACGGCGGACTGATTCAGACTTTGTGACAATTGTTAACGCGCACCGTGCCGCAAACCGGCTATGCCTGAACAGAAGACTCTCAAGGACAGGCTTATGCGCACAGGGATGGTCGCGCTTGCACTCGGGCTGTTGACCCCGGTTTTTTGCCCGGCGCTGCCGCCGCTGTGGCTGATTGCGGTCATGCCTGTGCTGGCGCTGATGGTGTTGCCGTTTCGAACTCATCCGCTGGGTTTCTTCCTGATCGGGCTGGCTTGGGCCTGTCTGTCGGCGCAACTGGCCCTGGACGACCGGTTGTCTGCCGCACTGGACGGAGAAACCCGCTGGGTCGAAGGGCGCGTCGTCGGTTTGCCGCAATATAACGAAGGTGTGGTGCGCTTCGAACTGGCCGATGCCCATTCCCGCCGAACACGGCTGCCGTCGTCGATGCGCCTGGCCTGGTTCGGTGGACCGCCCGTCAGCAGCGGCGAACGATGGCGATTGGCGGTGAAGCTCAAACGCCCAGCCGGACTGCGCAACCCCCATGGCTTCGATTACCAGGCCTGGCTGTTGAGTCGGGGCATCGGCGCGACCGGCACGGTCAAGGACGGTCATTTGCAGCAACCCGCCCAAGGTGCTTGGCGCGACGGCGTGCGTCAGGCGCTGTCGCAAGTCGACGCCCAGGGCCGTTCCGGGGCGCTGGCGGCATTGGTCCTGGGGGATGGCGCCGGGCTGAGTCGTGATGACTGGCAAGTACTGCAGGACACCGGCACGGTCCATCTGCTGGTGATCTCCGGGCAGCACATCGGTCTGCTTGCCGCACTGATGTACCTGCTGGTGGCTGGGGCGGCGCGTTATGGCGTGTGGCCGGCGCGTCTGCCGTGGTTGCCCTGGGCCTGCGCGTTGGCCTTCGTCGCGGCCCTGGGCTACGGTTTGCTCGCTGGCTTCGAAGTACCGGTGCGGCGCGCCTGCGCGATGATCGGCCTGGTGCTGCTGTGGCGTTTGCGTTACCGGCACCCCGACCCCTGGTGGGCGTGGCTGCTGGCTTTCAATGGGGTGCTGGTGTTCGATCCATTGGCCAGCCTGCGGCCGGGGTTCTGGCTGTCGTTCGCTGCGGTGGCGATCCTGATGTTTACTTTCGGCGCACGCTTGGGACCCTGGCGCTGGTGGCAAACCTGGACCCGTGCTCAATGGCTGGTGGCAGTCGGACTCTGTCCGATATTGCTGATATTAGGTTTGCCGATCAGCCTTAGCGGGCCTCTGGTGAACCTGGTGGCGGTGCCTTGGGTCAGCCTGCTGGTGTTGCCGCCAGCGCTGCTCGGTACAGCATTGCTGCCGGTGCCGTTCGTGGGTGAAGGGCTGCTTTGGATCGCCGGCGGGCTGCTCGATCTGCTATTCAAGGGGCTGGCGGTGGTGGCCGGGCGAATACCGGCATGGGTTCCGGCAGCTATCCCCGTATGGGCAGGGTGCATGGCCGCTCTTGGGGCTTTATTACTGCTGTTGCCCAAAGGCGTGCCGCTGCGGGTACTGGGATGGCCCATGTTGCTGCTGGTGGTTTTTCCTCCGCGCGAGGAAGTGCTCCCCGGGCAAGCCGAAATCTGGCAACTGGACGTGGGCCAAGGGTTGGCGGTGCTGGTACGCACCCGTCGCCACGCCTTGCTCTACGACGCGGGGCCGCGCTTCGGCGAGGCCGACGCCGGGGAGCGCGTGGTGCTGCCCACCTTGCGCAAGCTGGGCGTAACCGGGTTGGACCTGATGCTGCTCAGCCATGCCGACGCCGATCACGCCGGAGGCGCCCAAGCGGTGCGCAACGGGTTGCCAACGATTCGGGTGGTCAGTGGAGACCCGGTCGCGTTGCCTGCCACTTTGCAGGCAGAGGCGTGCGACAGTGGCGCGCGCTGGGAGTGGGACGGGGTCAGGTTCGAGCTGTGGCAATGGTCATCCGCCCTTGAAAGCAACCAGCGATCCTGCGTTCTGCTGGTCGAAGCGGGCGGTGAGCGGTTGTTGCTCACCGGAGACATCGATAGCCATGCCGAGCGCGCGTTGCTCGACGGGCCTCTGGCGGTGCCGGTCCAGTGGCTGGCGGCGCCCCATCACGGTAGCCGCAGTTCATCGTCGATGTTGCTGCTGTCACGGCTCAGACCCCATTCGGTGTTGATCTCCCGAGGCCAGGGCAATGCGTTCGGTCATCCTCATCCCCAGGTCATGGCTCGCTATCGCCGCTTGGGCATGGCGATCTACGACAGTGCCGAACAGGGTGCCATTCGTCTGCAACTGGGGGCCTTTGAACCACCGAGCCTGCAGGCAGGCCAACGGCGATACTGGCGCGACCCGCCGTTTGCGGGACCAAGGGCGCAACCTTGACCCGGGTCATCGTCCATGACGGTGTAATCGGCGGGGCGGGTCTGCAAGGTGCGTCTGTATGATAAAGTGGCGCACTTTTTCGAGGGGGCTGTCACTGTGTGGGAATTGGTCAAATCCGGCGGCTGGATGATGTTGCCGATCATTCTGAGTTCCATCGTGGCACTGGGAATCGTTGCCGAACGCCTGTGGACCCTGCGGGCCAGCCGGGTGACCCCGGAGCATCTGCTCGGGCAGGTCTGGGTCTGGATCAAAGACAAGAAACTGAACAAGGATCGGCTCAAGGAACTGCGGGCCAGTTCACCACTGGGTGAAATCCTCGCCGCGGGCTTGGCAAACTCCAAGCATGGTCGCGAGATCATGAAGGAGTGCATCGAAGAAGCCGCCGCCCGGGTCATCCATGAGCTGGAACGCTACATCAATGCCCTGGGCACCATTGCCGCCATGGCCCCGTTGCTGGGCCTGCTCGGCACCGTGCTGGGCATGATCGACATTTTCAGTTCCTTCACCGGCGCAGGCATGACCGCCAATGCCTCGGTGCTGGCAGGGGGGATTTCCAAGGCCTTGATCACCACGGCCGCCGGGTTGATGGTGGGGATTCCTTCGGTGTTTTTCCATCGCTTCCTGCAACGGCGCATCGATGAGCTGGTGGTGGGCATGGAGCAGGAAGCCATCAAGCTGGTCGAGGTGGTGCAAGGCGACCGTGACGTGGACCTGGCCGAGGGCAAGAAGTGAAATTCCGCCGCAAACCACGGGAAACCGTCGAGATCAACCTCGCGTCGCTGATTGACGTGGTGTTCATCCTGCTGCTGTTTTTCGTCGTGACCACTACCTTCACCCGGGAAACCCAACTCAAGGTGGAGCTGCCGGAAGCGGTCAGCGGCTCGCCTGCCGAAGACCAGCAACTCAAGAACCTGGAAGTCACGATCAGTGCCGAAGGGACGTTTTCGGTGAACAATCAGTTGCTGCCCAAGAGCGACCTGGCGAGCCTGATCGATGCGCTGCAAAAGGAGTCCGGCGGCGACACCAGCCTACCGTTGTCCATCAGCGCCGACGGCAAGACCCCTCATCAATCTGTCATCACCGCCATGGACGCGGCCGGCAAGCTCGGCTTCAGCCATCTGCGCATGACCACCGTCGAGGCGGCGCCGACACCCTGATGGCCATGTCTGATCGATTGCTTGCCGCCTGGTACGAAGGTCACCCGGCCCTGACGCTGTTGCGGCCACTGGAGTGGTTGTACCGGCGGGTGGTGATGGGCAAACGCGAGCGTTTTTTGGCGGGCGAGGGCGATGTCTACCAACCGCCCGTGCCGCTGGTGGTGGTGGGCAACATCACAGTGGGCGGTACCGGCAAGACGCCGTTGATCCTGTGGATGATCCAGCATTGCCAGCGCAGTGGCCTGCGGGTCGGCGTGGTGAGCCGGGGTTATGGCGCTAAACCACCCCATCTGCCGTGGCGAGTCGAGGCCGGGCAGGGCGCCGACGTCGCGGGCGACGAGCCTCTGCTGATTGTCCAGCGCACCGGCGTGCCGTTGGTGATCGATCCGGATCGCAGTCGGGCGGTGCGGGCGCTGCTGGAGGCTCAACCGCTGGATCTGATCCTGTCCGACGACGGCATGCAACATTACCGCCTGGCGCGGGATCTGGAGTTGGTGCTGATCGACAACGCCCGGGGCCTGGGCAACCGGCGTTGTCTGCCTGCCGGTCCGCTGCGGGAACCCGTGGAGCGTCTGCAAACGGTCGATGCCGTGCTGTACAACGGCGCCAGCGCCGACCGCGAAGACGGCTATGCCTTCGAGTTGCGTCCCACAGCCCTGGTGAACCTGGCCAGCGGCGAACGGCGGCCACTCGACCATTTTCCGCCCGGCCAGACCCTGCATGCCGTGGCCGGCATCGGCAATCCCGGGCGTTTCTTCAAGACCCTCGAAACGCTACACTGGCGTCCCATACCGCACGGGTTTGCCGACCACGCCCAATACAGCGCTCAAGCGTTGAGTTTCACGCCGTCGCTGCCGGTGGTCATGACGGAAAAGGACGCGGTCAAATGCCGTGCCTTTGCCGCCCCCGACTGGTGGTACCTGGCGGTGGACGCCGCGCCGTCGCCAGCTTTCGCGGACTGGTTCGACACCCAGTTGATGCGCCTGTTGCCGGATCGGCTTTTGCCCTAAAACATCTATCCAGGGAAATATCATGGACACCAAACTGCTCGACATTCTGGCTTGCCCGGTCTGCAAGGGTCCGCTCAAACTCAGCGCCGACAAAACCGAGCTGATCAGCAAAGGCGCCGGCCTGGCCTATCCGATTCGCGATGGCATCCCGGTGATGCTCGAAAGCGAGGCCCGTACCCTGACCACCGACGAGCGCCTGGATAAATGACCGCAGCCTTTACCGTTGTCATTCCGTCGCGCTTTGCCTCGACGCGCCTGCCTGGCAAGCCGTTGCTGTTGATCGCCGGCAAGCCGATGATCCAGCACGTATGGGAACAGGCTTGCAAAAGCAGCGCCCAGCGCGTGGTAGTGGCGACCGACGATGTACGCATCGTGGAGGCCTGCAAGGGCTTTGGCGCCGAAGTGGTGCTGACGCGCGAGGATCACAACTCCGGGACTGATCGTCTGGCCGAAGTCGCCGCCAAGCTGGGCCTGGAACCCGACGCCATCGTGGTCAATGTGCAGGGCGATGAACCGTTGATCCCGCCGAGTGTGATCGATCAGGTTGCAAACAATCTGGCAGCCCATCCCGAAGCGCGCATGGCCACCTTGGCCGAGCCGATCGAGGATGTGCAAACCCTGTTCAACCCCAACGTGGTCAAGGTCGTCAGCGATCTCAATGGCCTGGCGCTGACCTTCAGTCGTGCCACGTTGCCCTGGGCCCGGGATGCATTCGCGCAAAGTCGCGACGCGCTGCCGGACGGCGTGCCGTACCGCCGCCACATCGGTATCTACGCTTACCGCGCCGGTTTCCTCCAGGACTTCGTCGCCTGGGGCCCGTGCTGGCTGGAAAACACCGAGTCCCTGGAGCAATTGCGTGCCCTGTGGCACGGCGTGCGAATCCACGTCGCCGATGCGCTGATTGCTCCGCCGACCGGCGTCGACACCGTGGAAGATCTCGAGCGCGTTCGTCGCCTGCTGGAGGCCTGATGCGGGTTCTGTTTGTCTGCCTCGGCAACATCTGCCGATCACCCACCGCCGAAGGCATCCTGCGGCACAAGCTGCGCGAGGCCGGGCTGGCCGAACAGGTGGAAGTCGCCTCCGCCGGTACCGGTGACTGGCACGTGGGCAAGGCCCCGGACAAGCGCAGCCAGGCTGCGGCCCAGCGCCGCGGTTATGACCTGTCGGCCCAGCGTGCCCGCCAAGTCAGCCGGGCCGATTTCGCCACTTACGACCTGATCCTGGCGATGGACAGCAGCAACCTGCGCAATCTCAAAACCCTGCAACCGAGCAGTGGCAGGGCCGAGCTGGATCTGTTCCTGCGCCGTTACGAGGCTGAACTCGATGACGTGCCGGACCCGTACTACGACGGCGAACAGGGTTTCGAGCAAGTGCTGGACCTGATCGAGCGAGCCACCGACCGCCTGGTGATCGAATTGAAGGGTCGGCTATGACCTTGCAGGTACGGGCCGGCGTCAGCCTCAAGCCGTTCAACAGTTTTGGCGTAGACGTCAGCGCCCGGCTATTTGCCGAAGCTCACAACGATGCCGATGTTCGCGAGGCGCTGGCCTATGCCAGCGCCAATGACGTGCCGTTGCTGGTGATCGGTGGCGGCAGCAACCTGCTGCTGACCGGCGATATCAACGCGCTGGTGGTGCGCATGGCCAGCCAAGGGATTCGTCTGCTCAGCGATGATGGCGAGCGGGTGTTGATCGAAGCCGAAGCAGGGGAACCGTGGCACCCCTTTGTTCAGTACACGCTGGCCCAAGGCTGGTCGGGGCTGGAGAACCTCAGCCTGATCCCCGGTACGGTGGGGGCTGCGCCGATGCAAAACATCGGTGCCTACGGCGTGGAGATCAAGGATGTCTTCGCGGGCCTCACCGCCCTGGATCGCCAGACCGGTGAACAGCGCGATTTCACCCTCGAAGAATGCCGCTTCGCCTACCGCGACAGCCTGTTCAAGCAGCAAGCGGGTCGTTGGCTGATCCTGCGGGTGCGCTTTGCCCTCAGTCGCGTCGCGCCTCTGCACCTGGAGTACGGTCCGGTCCGCCAGCGGTTGACCGAACTGGGCATCGAGCAGGCGACTCCCTCGGATGTCAGCCGGGCCATCTGCAGCATTCGCAGTGAAAAGCTCCCGGACCCGGCCGTGCTGGGCAATGCTGGCAGTTTCTTCAAGAACCCGCTGGTGCCGGCTTCGCATGTCGCGCAACTCAAGCTGCAATACCCGGATCTGGTGGCTTATCCACAACCCGAAGGGCAGATGAAAATCGCCGCCGGTTGGCTGATCGAGCGCGCTGGCTGGAAGGGCTTTCGCGAAGGCGACGCCGGGGTGCATAAGTTGCAGGCGTTGGTGCTGGTCAACTACGGCTGCGCCACCGGTGCGCAACTGCTGGATCTGGCCCAGCGGATCCAGAAAGACATTGCCGAACGTTTTCAGGTCGATCTGGAAATGGAGCCCAATCGGTACTGAGCCGGCTTTCCCCGAGCGCCCTGCACAACTTCGCACAAGGATCATTTGTGCAGGATTGTGCAGGGCGTTTTGCTTAATCCTGGGTTAATTTAGTGGGCTAACGATGCGACCATCGCATTATTGAAGGCCCGGTGCAGACGCCTGCGTGTTTGCACAAGAGAGCCCATTAGCCTGAGTCAGTCTGCGCCAACCGAACCGTTGCCCAAACGGCAGATTGCTCGACCCCATCACTCGATCACTGTGCGGGCGTGCCCATGATTACTCTGAAACTCAATGGAAAAGATCACCAACTGGATGTGACCGAGGACATGCCGCTGCTTTGGGCTATCCGCGATGTGGCCGGTTACAACGGCACCAAATTCGGCTGCGGCATGGGCCTGTGCGGTGCCTGCACCATTCACATCGACGGCGCGCCGGCGCGCAGTTGCATCACCCCGATTGGCTCGGTGAAAGGCCAGAACGTCACTACCATCGATGCGCTTCACGTCGACCCGGTCGGGCAAATTGTCCAGAAGGCCTGGCTCGATACCGCCGTGGCCCAATGCGGCTATTGCCAGGGCGGGCAGATCATGTCCGCGACCGCCTTGCTCAAGACCAATCCCAACCCGAGCGATGAGCAGATCGAAGAGGCCATGGTCGGCAACATCTGCCGCTGCGGCACTTATAACCGGATCAAAACGGCGATCCGCCAGGCTTCCACCCACCTGAAGGAGGCCAAGGCATGAGCCGCTTGCCCAATGATTTTGTGCTGAGCAACATCAGCCGGCGTGGTTTCCTCAAAGGCGCGAGTGCCACTGGGGTGTTGGTGCTGGCCGCCAGTTGGGGCCTGCCGGACGCCTTTGCCGAGGACAAGAAATTCGGCGGTGAGGGCATGCCCAATGGTGTGATCGACGACCCGAAGGTGTACGTGAGCATCGCCGCCGATGGCAGCGTGACGGTGATCTGCAACCGTTCGGAAATGGGTCAGGGCGTGCGCACCAGCCTGACCATGGTGGTGGCCGATGAACTGGACGCTGACTGGGCGCAGGTCAAGGTGCTGCAGGCGCCGGCTGATGAGGTGCGCTTCGGCAACCAGGACACCGACGGTTCGCGCAGCATGCGCCACTGGTACGAGCCAATGCGTCGTTGCGGGGCTGCCGCCCGGACCATGCTGGAACTGGCCGCCGCTGCCCAGTGGAATGTCCCGGCGAGTGAGTGTCGTGCCCAATTGCACAAAGTCGTGCACCAACCTTCCGGTCGGGAACTGGGCTATGGCGCTTTGGCCGCCGCGGCCAGTGCCTTGCCAGTTCCCGCCCGTGACAGCCTGCGCCTCAAGCAACCTTCGGAATTTCGCTACATCGGCAAGGAATCGAGCCGGGCCATCGATGGCGAAGATGTGGTCAACGGTCGTGCCGTGTTCGGTGCCGATGTACATTTCGATGGCATGCTCTATGCCGTCGTAGCTCGCCCGCCCGTCTATGGTGGCAAGGTCAAGAGCGTGGACAGCAGCGCGGCGCTGAAAGTACCGGGCGTGGTCAAGGTGCTGCAGATCGAAGAACGTCCGCTGCCCTCCGAGTTCCAGCCGCTGGGCGGCGTGGCGGTCGTGGCGAAAAACACCTGGGCGGCGATCAAGGGCCGCGAAGCGCTGAAAATCGAGTGGGATGACGGCCCGAATGCCGGTTATGACTCCGTCGCCTATCGCAAGGAACTGGAAGCCGCTGCTCTCAAGCCCGGGAAAGTCTTGCGCAACACTGGCGACCTCGACGACGCGTTGGCCAAGGCCGAATCGACCCTGGAGGCGTCCTATTACCTGCCACACCTGTCTCAGTCGCCGATGGAGCCGATGGTCGCCGTCGCGCGGTTCAAGGATGGCCAGTGCGAAGCCTGGGCACCGAGCCAGGCGCCGCAGGTCACCCGTGAACGTGTCGCCGAACGATTGGGGATCCCTTTCGACAAGGTCACGGTACACATCACGCTGCTGGGTGGCGGTTTCGGGCGCAAGTCCAAGCCCGATTTTGTCCTCGAGGCGGCCGTGTTGGCCAAGGAGTTTCCAGGCCAGGCGGTGCGGGTGCAGTGGACTCGCGAAGATGACATCCATCATTCGTATTTCCACACCGTATCGGCCGAATACCTCAAGGCTGGCCTGAACCAGGACGGGATGCCGTCCGGCTGGCTGCATCGCACCGTAGCCCCGACCATTACCGCACTGTTTGCACCGGGCATGACCCACGAAGCGCCGTTCGAAGTGGGCATGGGCTTGACCAACATGGCCTACGCAATTCCCAACATGCGCCTGGAGAACCCTGAAGCGGTGGCCCATACGAGGGTTGGCTGGTACCGCTCGGTGTCGAACATTCCCCACGGTTTTGCGATTCAGAGTTTCATCGACGAATTGGCCCACAAGGCCGGCCAGGATCCACTGGCGTATCACGTCAAATTGCTTGGCCCGGACCGTAAGATCGATCCCCGCACCTTGAATGAAGAATGGAACTACGGCGAATCCCCCGAGCGTTATCCCATCGATACGGCGCGGATCCGTACCGTGCTGGAAACCGCCGCCAAGGCCGCCGGTTGGGGCCGAAAACTGCCCAAGGGCCGTGGCCTGGGATTGGCGGTGCATTACAGCTTCGTCACCTATGTGGCGGCAGCGCTTGAGGTGGAGGTCAAGGACGATGGTACGTTGATCGTGCACAAGGCCGACATTGCCGTGGACTGCGGCCCGCAGATCAACCCCGAGCGTATCCGTTCACAGTTCGAAGGTGCTTGCGTCATGGGCCTGGGCAATGCGGTGGTGGGGGAGATCAGCTTCAAGGACGGCAAGGTCCAGCAAGACAACTTCCACATGTACGAAGTGGCGCGCATGTCCCTGGCACCCAAGGAGGTCGCGGTGCACTTGGTCACGCCGCCGGGCGAGGTGCCGTTGGGCGGTGTGGGTGAACCGGGTGTGCCGCCGATTGCGCCGGCGCTGTGCAACGCGATTTTCGCCGCCACCGGCAAGCGCATCCGCGAGCTGCCCGTGCGTTATCAGTTGCAGGGCTGGCAGCAGGCCAAAGCCTGATGGACAGCGTTGATCTGAATGTCCTGCGCAGCGTGCTTGAGTGGCGCCGCGCCGGGCAACGGGTGGTGTTGTTCACCGTGGTCCAGACCTGGGGCACGGCACCAAGGCCTCCGGGGGCGATGCTGGCCCTGCGGGAGGACGGCGTGGTGATTGGTTCGGTATCGGGCGGTTGTGTCGAGGATGACCTGATCGCCCGGCTGCATGACGGGCGTATTCCGGCGGACGGTCCGCCGGTGCAGCTCATCACCTACGGCGTGACTCGTGAGGAGGCGGCGCGCTTCGGTCTGCCGTGCGGCGGCACCTTGCGCCTGACCGAAGAACGGGTGGGGGATCCGCAATGGGTCGCGCAACTGCTGGAGCGTTGCGAAGCCCATGAAATTGTCGCCCGTGAACTGACGCTCGCCAGCGGCAGCGTGGCGCTGACAACGGCCAGCAAAACCGACGCCTTGGTGTTCGATGGCCAAGTCCTACGGGCCATCTATGGCCCACGTTGGCGGCTTTTACTGATCGGTGCCGGGCAGCTGTCGCGTTACGTGGCGGAAATGGCCCGGCTGTTGGACTTTGAAGTGCTGATCTGCGATCCGCGCAAAGAGTTTGTCTACGGTTGGGAAGAGCAGCATGGTCGCTTCGTTTCCGGTATGCCCGACGAAGCGGTGTTGAGCATCCAGACCGACGAGCGCACGGCCATTGTCGCTCTGACCCATGATCCACGATTGGACGACATGGCGTTGCTCACGGCCCTGGACTCCAAGGCGTTTTACGTCGGGGCCCTGGGCTCTCGGGTGAACAGCCAGAAGCGCCGGGATAACCTGGCTCAGCTAGGCTTGTCAGCACAGGCTATCGAGCGCTTGCATGGGCCGATCGGATTGCACATCGGCAGCCATACGCCGGCGGAAATTGCCTTGTCGTTGCTGGCCGAAATCGTGGCGATCAAGAATGGCGTCGAGTTGCGTCAGAAAAAGCCGTTGTAATCAGCGGGCGAGGAGGAGGGATGTCTGAATCGATTGGCGTGATCATTCTCGCGGCAGGATCGGGCAGCCGTTTCCGTCAGGTTGCGGGCCCGGGCAAGGATAAGTTGTTGGCCGATTGTACGGGGCGTGACGGCGCTGTCCGGTCAGTCATCGAGCAGGTGCTGGTGAATTTGCCCGCAGCCCTGGAAAAACGCGTGCTGGTGACGAGCAAGGACCGTCCACAGGCTATTCGCATGGCCCAGGCCTACGGTTGCGACTTCGTGGAACTGGACTCGCCTGGCCTGGGTGACAGCATCGCCGCGGGTGTCCAGGCCTGCCCGGACCGTGCTGGCTGGCTGATCGTCCTGGGTGATATGCCGTTCATCCTGCCGTCGAGCATCGAGCAGGTGGTGGCGCAGATCAGCGAGGATGGCATCAGTGTGCCGGTCCTGGCGGGTGAATATGGACATCCGGTTGGATTCGGGCGCTCGCTCGGGCCGAAGTTGATGGCGTTGACCGGAGATCGTGGCGCCAGGACGCTGTTTGCCGGGACGCATGTGGCTGAGGTAACCGTGGATGATCCTGGTGTGCTCTGGGATGTGGACGTACCAGAAGCACTGATCTTCAAATAACAGCTGACGCGGATTCCTGTGGGAGCGGGCTTGCTCGCGAAAGCATTGGGTCAGCTTGCATCAATGTTGACTGTGCTACCGCATTCGCGAGCAAGCCCGCTCCCACAGAATCCCAACACTTATGTGGATAAGTCTGAAGACATAAAAAAGCCCCGCCTGGCGTCAACCAGGCGGGGCTTTTTACTGGGCGATGGAATCAGGCGTGAGGTTTTGGCTCGTGCTCTTTTTCCAGTGCTTCAGTGTGGCGAGGTTCGACTTCTTCAGCGGAGTGCTGAGGTTCGTCGATCACCGGAGCCGCTTCAATGGCAGCGGGTTCATCTGTGGTTTCAGCGACCGGGGCAGGGCTTGCCTCGACGGCTTCGTTCACGGATGTGGGCTCGGCGGCAGGCGCTTGAGCGGCGGCAGCGGCAGCTTGTTCGGCTTCCTTCTGCAGGCGCTCAGCTTCACGCTTGCGACGACGCACTTCACGCGGATCGTTCGGCGCACGACCGTTGGGGGTCAGGGCGCTGGCAGGTGCAGGCGCCTCCACCTCTACCGGGGCTGGGGCTTCGGCAACCACAGGCTGGACCACTGGAGCTGGCTCGACCACTGCCGGTTCGACTGCTTTCACCGTCTCTGCTGCCGGTTCGGCCTCAGCGACTGGGGCGGCTGGCTCGGCGTGCCAGTTGAACGCGGTCTGCTCTTCGCGAACCGGCTCCGGGGCTTTCTCCTCGGCTGCAGGCTCGACCACAGGTTCAGGTTCAGCGGCAACCACAGGTTGCTCGATGACCGGTGCAGGCTCGGAAACTGCTTCTGCCTGAGGCTCGGCTTCGCGAACCGGTGCAACTTCCACTTCTGGTGAAGCAGTCATGACGACCGGGGTAGTGGCTTCGACCACAGGCGCTTCAACCGGCGCGTTTTCCACCACGGCGGTAGCGCGTTCGGCCTGTTCGTGAGCCTCGGCTTCAGCGGGGGCGCTGATCGAGCTGCTGGCAACCGCAGCGGTGACGGCCAGGCCGGCAGCCAGGTCGGCAGCACTTGGCGCTTCGGTGTTCTCGGTGGATTCGGATGCTTCCGAACCTTCGATCACATTGCCGTTGGCGTCGCGTTGACGCTCACGACGGTTACTGCGGCGACGCTGACCGCGGGAGCGGCGGCGTGGACGATCGCCTTCGGCGTTGTCCTGACCGTCTTCCTGCAGTTGCTCTTCGTTGTTCAGCACTTCCTCTTCGCTGGCAGCGGCAGCCTGCTCGGCGCGGGGTTGACGCTCTTCACGTGGCGGACGCGGTGCGCGTTCTTCGCGAGGCTGACGGGCCGGACGCTCTTCAGTGGTGGCGGCAGCAACGGCGGGTGCGGCATCCAGCGGTTCGCGCAGCTCGCGAACACGTTCTTCACGCTCGCCACGTGGCTTGCGATCTTCACGCGGTGCACGCGGTTGGCGCTCTTCGCGCGGCGGACGCGGCGCGCGTTCTTCGCGGGCTACGGCTGGCGCTTCCTCACGGGCTTCGCGAGGCTGGCGTTCTTCACGTGGCTCACGTGGCGCGCGCTCTTCACGCGGTGCGCGTTCTTCGCGTGGTTTGCGCTCTTCGTCACGACGACCGTTGCGGTTGCGGGTCTGCTGACGACCATTGCGACGTTCTTCGTTGCGGGCTGGACGCTCGGTAGTCGCTGGCTTGGTGACAACGGTCGGCGCAGCCGGCTCTTCCTTGGTGGCAAATAGGCTGACCAGGGATTTCACCAGGCCTTTGAACAGGCTGGGTTCAGGTGCGGTGGCAGGTGCCGGTGCCGGCGCGGCTGCTTCGGTCGGAACCGGTGCATTGGCGCGGGCTGGAGCCGTCTTGACCGCGGCTTCCTGGCGAACCAGGGTGCGAGTTGCGGCAGCCGGCTGGACTTCTTCCACTTCGGCAGCGGCAGCAGCGATTTCGTAGCTGGACTGATTGGTGTGGGCTTCCGGGCTGTCGTCACGCAGGCGCTGCACTTCGAAGTGCGGCGTCTCGAGGTGATCGTTCGGCAGGATGACGATACGGGCGCGGGTGCGCAGTTCGATCTTGGTGATCGAGTTGCGTTTTTCGTTGAGCAGGAACGCAGCCACCGGGATCGGCACCTGGGCGCGAACTTCGGCGGTGCGGTCTTTCAGGGCTTCTTCTTCGATCAGGCGCAGGATCGCCAGGGACAGCGACTCGACGTCACGGATGATGCCGGTGCCGTTGCAACGCGGGCAGACGATGCCGCTGCTCTCGCCCAGGGAAGGACGCAGGCGCTGACGGGACATTTCCAGCAGGCCGAAGCGCGAGATGCGACCGACCTGTACGCGAGCACGGTCGGCTTCCAGGCACTCACGGACCTTTTCTTCCACGGCGCGCTGATTCTTGGCCGGGGTCATGTCGATGAAGTCGATGACGATCAGGCCGCCGATGTCGCGCAGGCGCAACTGCCGGGCGATTTCTTCGGCGGCTTCAAGGTTGGTCTGCAGGGCGGTTTCTTCGATGTCGCTGCCTTTGGTGGCGCGCGCCGAGTTGATGTCGATGGACACCAGGGCCTCGGTCGGATCGATGACGATGGAGCCGCCGGACGGCAGTTCGACGACGCGCTGGAACGCGGTCTCGATCTGGCTTTCGATCTGGAAACGGTTGAACAGCGGAACGCTGTCTTCGTAAAGCTTGATCTTGCTGGCGTACTGCGGCATGACCTGGCGGATGAAGGTCAGGGCTTCGTCCTGGGCTTCAACGCTGTCGATCAGCACTTCGCCGATGTCCTGGCGCAGGTAGTCGCGGATCGCACGGATGATGACGTTGCTTTCCTGGTAGATCAGGAACGGCGCGGAGCGATCCAGCGAGGCTTCCTTGATGGCGGTCCACAGTTGCAGCAGGTAATCGAGGTCCCACTGCATTTCTTCGCTGCTGCGGCCAAGGCCGGCGGTGCGAACGATCAGACCCATGTCAGCCGGGGCAACCAGGCCGTTGAGGGCTTCGCGCAGTTCATTGCGCTCTTCGCCTTCGATGCGGCGGGAGATGCCACCGGCGCGAGGGTTGTTCGGCATCAGGACCAGATAACGGCCCGCCAGGCTGATGAAGGTGGTCAGGGCTGCGCCCTTGTTGCCACGTTCTTCTTTTTCGACCTGGACGATGACTTCCTGGCCTTCGCTCAGGACGTCCTTGATGTTGACGCGGCCTTCAGGAGCCTTCTTGAAGTATTCGCGGGAGATTTCTTTGAGGGGCAGGAAGCCGTGGCGCTCGGAGCCGAAATCGACAAAGGCAGCCTCAAGGCTTGGTTCGATGCGAGTAATCCGGCCTTTATAGATGTTGGCCTTCTTCTGCTCGCGTGCACCGGATTCGATATCCAGGTCGTAGAGGCGCTGGCCGTCTACCAGTGCAACACGCAACTCTTCGGGTTGAGTTGCGTTAATCAGCATTCTTTTCATGTAGTACCGTCGGTTTCCGGGCTGCCGGAAACGGCGTTCGGCACACACGACTTCTCACGGTCGGTGTCAGGTGCGTCATGGAAGTGGCCGGGCCATTCCAGTGTCCAGCGAGTTCGACCCAATGATGGCGAAGTCGCGACGGACGCGTCCTGCTTGCTGGCTGTTCAAGCACTCAGTCAGGAGGAGGAATCAACCGGCGCCTGTGGACGAGATGAAGCGTCTAAATATAAGCCTAGTGCTACACAGTCCGACGGTTGTACATCTCCACCCTACACGTATCCCTGATAATCGGGTGCTGCCGCGCGCAGAATCCGCAGCGGGTTGGCATTTACCGTGAGCTCCGAAAGGGGAGGTCACGCATCATGGCTAATTTAGGCGTTGTTTCCGAAGCTCTCGCTCGGGGTCGTCTACCGGTGACTGCACTTTGTGAACTGGCCGTGAATGTGGCGCGCAAGGCGAGTCAAAACTCTGCTTTGCCGCGTATTTCAGGCCTCATGTCACCTGCGCTCGTTACACCTGCAAACTCTGCCGTTAACTAGCAAAAGCCCCGTAGGACGGCCTCTCGTCCTCGTGAATTGCGTTGGTCAGGGCCGGTTTTTGACCGTTAGTCCGCTGTCCAGCCGCTTTTGGCGGCGTTCGCGACTATAGCAGCAATGATTAAGTGCTTCAATTCCATAAAAAATTGTTATCATCGCCGCCATGACGACTACTGCCCCTTCGACCCCTGGCGTTCAACTGCTCGAGGTCTCGCCGGAATATGCCGGCCAACGAATCGATAACTTCCTTCTAGCCCGACTCAAAGGCGTGCCCAAGACCTTGATCTATCGCATTTTGCGCAAGGGTGAAGTGCGGGTGAACAAAGGTCGGATCAAGCCCGAGTACAAGCTTCAGGCGGGCGATATCGTGCGCGTGCCGCCGGTTCGCGTGCCCGAGCGCGATGAGCCTGTGCCCCTGGCCCAAGGCCTGTTGCAGCGCCTGGAGGCCTCGATCGTCTTCGAAGACAAGGCGCTGATTGTGCTCAACAAGCCCGCGGGCATTGCGGTTCACGGCGGCAGCGGCCTGAATTTCGGCGTGATCGAGGCCTTTCGTCAGTTGCGCCCCGACGCCAAGGAGCTGGAGCTGGTCCATCGCCTGGATCGCGACACCTCCGGCCTGTTGATGATCGCCAAGAAGCGCAGCATGTTGCGGCACTTGCATGAGCAATTGCGTGGTGATGGCGTCGACAAACGCTACATGGCGCTGGTGCGAGGGCGTTGGGATACGTCCATCAAGCAAGTCCGTGCGCCGTTGCTCAAGAGCAACCTGCGTTCTGGCGAGCGCATGGTGGAGGTCAACGAAGAAGGCAAGGAAGCCCTGACGGTGTTTAAGGTGCTGCGCCGCTTCGGTGATTTCGCCACCATGGTCGAGGCCAAGCCGGTGACCGGTCGCACCCACCAGATTCGCGTCCACACCCTGCATGCCGGGCATTGCATCGCCGGCGACAGCAAGTACGGTGACGACGATTTCACCCGGGAAATCCGCGATCTGGGTGGCAAGCGCCTGTTTCTCCATGCCTATATGTTGACCGTGCCGTTGCCCGATGGCGGCGAGCTGAAATTGCAGGCCCCGGTGGATGAAATGTGGGCCAAGACCGTGGAGCGGTTGAGTGCATCCTGAATACAAGCTGCTGATCTTCGATTGGGATGGCACTCTGGCGAACTCCATCGGTCGGATCGTGGAGGCAATGCATGCCGCCTCTGATCGTGCGGGTTTTGCCAGGTGTGATGATTTTGCCGTGAAGGGCATCATCGGCCTGGGCTTGCCGGAAGCGATCCGTAGTCTGTACCCGGACATCAGTGACCCTGAGTTGCTGGTTTTTCGCCAGTATTACGCTGATCACTACATTGCGCTGGAGGCTGAGCCTTCGCCGTTGTTTGACGGTGTGGTAGACACGCTTGAAGCCTTGAGGGGCGAGGGGTATCGCCTGGCTGTCGCCACCGGCAAGGCGCGTCGCGGGCTGGATCGGGTGCTGAAATCCCATGGTTGGGACGATTATTTCGATATCACCCGGGCTGCGGACGAAACGGCGAGTAAGCCGCATCCGCTGATGCTCGAGCAAATCCTGGCTCACTGCGGCATGCAGCCGGAGCAGGCGTTGATGGTGGGGGATAGCTCGTTCGACCTGCAGATGGCGCGTAACGCTGGCATGGGGTCGGTCGCGGTGAGCTACGGCGCGCAGACGATCGCGGCGCTGCAGGCCTTCGAGCCGCGGCTGGCGATCGACCATTTTCCTGAATTGCACGCCTGGCTGAGCCGGCGGGCCAATTAAGTTTTTGCTGGGGATACTTGCATGACCGACGAATGGAAGGCACCGGCCAAGGCGAGCGCCGAGAACGGTGACGACAAAAGCTGGAAGCTGTTAGAGAAGACCTTGCTGGCCGGTGTGCAGGAGCAACGTCGTTCCCGACGCTGGGGCATTTTCTTCAAGCTGCTGACGTTCGTTTATCTCTTTGTTGCCTTGTTGCTGTTCACGCCCCTGTTCGACATGGAAAAAAGTGCAGTACGGGGTTCTGCGTACACCGCGTTGATCGATATCGAGGGCATGATTGCCGATAAGGAGCCAGCCAGTGCGGACAATATCGTCGGTAGCCTGCGGGCTGCCTTCGAGGATCCCAAGGTCAAGGGTGTCATCTTGCGCATCAACAGTCCGGGTGGCAGTCCGGTGCAGTCGGGCTATGTGTATGACGAGATTGTCCGGTTGCGTGCGTTGCACCCGAACACCAAGGTCTACGCGGTCATTTCCGATCTGGGGGCTTCCGGTGCTTACTACATTGCCAGCGCGGCCGATCAGATCTATGCCGACAAAGCGAGCCTGGTGGGCTCCATTGGCGTGACGGCGGCCGGCTATGGTTTCGTCGGAACGATGGAAAAACTGGGCGTGGAGCGCCGGGTGTACACCTCTGGGGAGCACAAGTCGTTCCTTGATCCGTTCCAGCCACAAAAGCCTGAAGAAACCGCGTTTTGGCAGGGCGTGCTCGACACGACCCACAAGCAATTCATTGCCAGCGTCAAGAAGGGGCGGGGTGAGCGGCTTAAAGACAAGGAGCATCCCGAGCTGTTCTCTGGGCTCGTCTGGTCTGGGGAGCAGGCCTTGCCTTTGGGCTTGATTGATGGCCTGGGCAGCGCCAGTTCGGTGGCGCGGGACGTGATTGGTGAAAAAGAGCTGGTGGACTTCACCATCGAAGAATCGCCGTTTGATCGCTTCTCGAAGAAGCTGGGGGCGAGCATTGCCGAGCATCTGGCGATGTGGATGGGATTCCAGGGGCCGACGTTGCGCTGATTGCCCTGAAAGATCGCACTGATCCTTGTGGCGAGAGAGCAAGCTCCCTCGCCACAGGTGTGTGCAGGCCCGGGCTTCAGGGGACTTGCACGCCCTCTGCCAGCAACATATCCACAAGGCGAATCAGTGGCAGGCCGATCAGGCTGGTGGCGTCCGATCCTTCCGTGCTCTGGAACAGGCTCACGCCAAGCCCTTCGGCCTTGAAGCTGCCCGCGCAGTCATAAGGTTGCTCGGCCAGCAGGTAGCGTTCGATGCGCGCCGGGTCCAGCGTGCGCATGTGAACGGTAAACGGAACACAATCGACCTGGCAGGCACCGGTCTGGCTGTTAAGTACGGCCAGGCCGGTCAGAAAGCTGACCCGGGCGCCGCTGGCGGCCAGCAGCTGTTCGCGGGCGTTCTCGAACGTATGGGGTTTGCCCAGGATTTGCTCGCCGAGCACGGCCACCTGGTCCGAGCCGATGATCAGGTGGCCCGGATGGCTGTCTGCCAGGGCCAAGGCTTTTTCTCGGGCCAGGCGTTTTACCAGGTCGAGTGCCGGCTCGTCAGGCCGACGGCTTTCATCGATGTCCGGTGAGCTGCAGACGAACGGTAGCCCCAGGCGGGCAAGCAATTGTCGACGGTACACTGAGCTTGAGGCGAGTAATAAAGGCAGCATGGGCATCTCCAAAAGGCAGGGGCGGATTCTAGCGAGGCGCGCAAGTGACGGACAGGGCTGAATTTCCTTTGACATGGCCGGGTGCATCCCTATAATGCTGCGCCTATGTTGAATGACCCGATTCCACCTCACGTTGACCCGCGCAAATTGGCTGACCGTGGCACCACCCTTCAAGGTGAACTGCTGCTGGCCGATTTGAAGAGACTCTGCGACCCGCTTTCCGACGATGTCGGTACGGTCCAGGCCAAATTCGTTTTTGAACGAGATGAACGTAAATCTGTGGTAATCCACAGCTTTATCGACACTGAAGTCAAAATGGTTTGCCAGCGTTGTCTTGAGCTGGTCACCCTGCCGATCCACAGCGAATGCAGTTACGCCGTGGTGAAGGAGGGTGCGAATACCCAGTCGTTACCGAAAGGTTATGACGTGCTGGAACTGGGCGAAGATCCATTGGATCTGCAGTCACTGATCGAGGAGGAGCTTCTGCTCGCCTTGCCCATTGTGCCTGCTCATCATCCGGAAGAATGCCAGCAGCCGGCGGGAGCAGATGAGCCCGAACCGAGCGAGGACGAGGTAACGCGGTCCAACCCGTTCAGTGTATTGGCGCAGTTAAAGCGTGACCCAAACGTTTAGGAGTTAATCAATTATGGCTGTTCAGCAGAACAAAAAATCCCGCTCTGCCCGTGACATGCGCCGTTCGCACGACGCTCTCGAGGCTAGCACCCTGTCTGTAGAAAAAACCACCGGTGAAGTTCACCTGCGTCACCACGTATCGCCAGAAGGCGTATACCGTGGTCGTAAAGTGATCGACAAGGGCGCTGACGAGTAATCCTTGTCCGCTCAAGTCATCGCGATTGACGCAATGGGCGGGGACTTCGGTCCCCGCAGCATTGTTCAGGCCAGTCTTGCTTGTCTGAATGCCACGCCCTCGCTGCACCTGACCCTCGTCGGTCAACCCTCCCTTCTAGAAGAAATGCTCAACGGCCAATCGGCTGTGGATCGTGCGCGCCTGACAATTGCACCTGCGTCCGAAGTCATCACCATGGACGAAAAACCCGCCCAGGTCCTGCGTGGCAAGCCTGATGCCTCGATGCGTGTAGCTCTAGAGCTGCTGCGCGATGGCAAGGTCCAGGCGTGTGTCAGTGCAGGCAATACCGGGGCGCTGATGGCGCTGTCGCGTTTCGTGCTCAAGACCTTGCCGGGCATCGACCGACCGGCGATGGTCGCGGCCATCCCGACCCAGCGTGGTTTTTGCCAACTGCTTGATCTGGGCGCCAACGTCGATTGCAGTGCCGAGCATCTGCTGCAATTTGCAGTGATGGGCTCGGTCGCGGCTGAAACCCTGGGTATCGTGCGTCCTCGTGTCGCGCTGCTGAACATCGGTACCGAAGACATCAAGGGTAACCAGCAAGTCAAGTTGGCGGCCACGTTGTTGCAGACCGCGCGGGGCATCAATTACATCGGCTTCGTTGAGGGCGACGGGTTGTACCGGGGGGAGGCGGACGTGGTGGTGTGTGACGGTTTTGTCGGCAATATTTTGCTCAAGTCCAGCGAAGGCCTGGCGACCATGATTGGCGCGCGTATCGAGTCGCTGTTCAAGCGGAACCTGACCTCGCGGATGGTCGGTGCCCTGGCGTTGCCGTTGATGCGTCGGCTGCAGGCGGACCTGGCGCCGGCGCGGCATAACGGTGCAAGTTTTCTCGGGCTGCAGGGCATTGTGATCAAGAGCCATGGCTCGGCGGGCGTGCAGGGGTTTCAGAGTGCGATCAATCGCGCGCTGATCGAAATCCAGGAAAACCTGCCGGAGCGCCTTCATGGGCGCCTCGAAGATTTGTTAACTTAGGCGTTTTCGTCCGACAATGCTTAAATGTGACCGGTCGGTTCAAGCCGCCATCCAACTGTCAGTTTCCTAGCGCCCCCTGGGGCGTCAATTTTTGACGACAAGATCATTAGGGGCTTTGTTTTCATGTCTGCTTCTCTCGCATTCGTCTTTCCTGGGCAGGGCTCGCAGTCCCTCGGCATGCTTTCCGAGCTGGGTGCGCAATACCCGCTGATCCTCGAAACATTCAAAGAAGCTTCCGATGCACTCGGTTACGACCTGTGGGCACTGACCCAGCAAGGGCCGGAAGAGCAACTCAACCAAACCGATAAAACCCAGCCGGCCATCCTGACGGCCTCGATCGCGCTCTGGCGCCTGTGGCTGGCCGAAGGGGGCGCGCGCCCGGCGTTCGTCGCCGGTCATAGCCTGGGCGAATACAGCGCCCTCGTGGCCGCCGGCAGCCTTAGCCTGGGCGACGCAGTGAAGTTGGTGGAGCGCCGTGGCCAACTGATGCAGGAGGCCGTTCCAGCCGGACAGGGCGGCATGGCCGCGATCCTGGGTCTGGAGGATGCCGATGTACTGGCGGCCTGCGCCGAAGCGGCGCAAGGCGAAGTGGTCAGCGCTGTGAACTTCAATTCACCGGGCCAGGTGGTGATTGCCGGTGCCAAGGCTGCTGTCGAGCGCGCCATTGAAGGGTGCAAGAGCCGTGGCGCCAAGCGCGCCATGCCGCTGCCGGTCAGCGTGCCATCGCACTGCGAGCTGATGCGTCCGGCCGCCGAGCGTTTTGCCGAATCCATCGCCGCCATTGATTGGCAAGCGCCACAGATTCCGGTGGTACAGAACGTCAGCGCCGATGTGGCGGTGGATCTTGAAACCCTCAAGCGCGATCTGTTGGAGCAACTCTACAAACCGGTTCGCTGGGTCGAATCGGTGCAGACCCTGGCCGCCAAGGGCGCGACTGAGCTGGTTGAATGCGGCCCTGGCAAGGTGCTGGCCGGTCTTAACAAACGCTGCGCCGAAGGCGTGTCGACTTCCAATCTCAATACCCCAGATGCTTTCGCTGCCGCTCGTGCAGCGCAGGCCTGAACAGGAGAAGCTTGCATGAGTCTGCAAGGTAAAGTTGCACTGGTGACCGGTGCAAGCCGTGGCATCGGCCAGGCCATTGCCCTGGAACTGGGTCGTCAAGGCGCCATTGTTGTAGGCACCGCGACCTCCGCTTCGGGCGCCGAGCGCATCACCGCGACCCTGAAGGAAAACGATATTCAAGGTACCGGTCTTGAGCTGAACGTCACGAGTGATGAGTCCGTGGCGGCGGTATTGGCAAGCATCCAGGAACAGTTTGGTGCGCCGGCGATCCTGGTCAATAATGCTGGCATCACCCGCGATAACCTGATGATGCGCATGAAAGATGACGAATGGTTCGACGTGATCGATACCAACCTGAACAGTCTATACCGGCTGTCCAAGGGCGTTCTGCGTGGTATGACCAAGGCGCGTTGGGGCCGAATTATCAGTATCGGCTCGGTTGTGGGTGCCATGGGCAACGCAGGCCAAGTAAACTATGCTGCGGCCAAGGCCGGTCTGGAAGGTTTCAGCCGTGCACTGGCGCGTGAAGTGGGTTCGCGCTCGATTACGGTAAACTCGGTCGCTCCGGGTTTCATCGATACCGACATGACCCGTGAACTGCCGGAAGCACAGCGTGAAGCCTTGTTGACGCAAATTCCGCTGGGTCGTCTGGGGCAAGCTCAAGAAATCGCGTCTGTGGTCGCTTTTCTTGCATCGGACGGTGCGGCATACGTGACTGGGGCTACAATCCCGGTAAACGGCGGGATGTACATGAGTTAAATGTGACGGATTGCTTCAAATAAATGTCATACGAGCTGTCTAAAATCCGTTATAAAGCTGCAATCTATTTATAGGCGGCGGGCCATAGGGTTTGAGGAGTGAAGCTTTCGGTTGAAAAACCGAAAAGTCTTTCTATACACTTACCCACCGGCCAGCTGCCTGAATTTGTCCATTAGGAGTGAAAACAAGGTATGAGCACCATCGAAGAGCGCGTCAAGAAAATCGTTGCCGAGCAACTGGGCGTCAAAGAAGAAGAAGTGAAGAACGAAGCTTCCTTCGTTGAAGACCTGGGTGCCGACTCCCTTGACACCGTTGAGCTGGTGATGGCTCTGGAAGAGGAATTCGAGACCGAAATCCCTGACGAAGAAGCTGAAAAGATCACTACTGTTCAGTTGGCTATCGACTACATCAATGGCCATCAGGCGTAATCATTTTTAGTCGTCGCTAGCTGTCATGGAAAAACCGCACTGCCATCACGGCGTGCGGTTTTTTCTTTAGGCCTGATGCAAAGTCGTCATTAGAATAAAGGAGAGTGCTGTGTCGCGTAGACGCGTCGTAGTCACCGGTATGGGTATGTTGTCGCCACTGGGCACGGATGTGCCGAGCAGTTGGCAGGGCATTCTGGCTGGCCGTAGTGGCATTGGTCTGATCGAACACACCGACCTTTCTGCCTATTCCACCCGTTTTGGCGGCTCGGTAAAGGGTTTCAATGTCGAGGAGTACCTGTCGGTCAAGGAGGCCCGCAAGCTCGACCTGTTCATTCAATACGGCCTGGCAGCCGGATTCCAGGCCGTGCGTAATGCCGGTCTTGAAGTGACCGATGCCAACCGTGAGCGTATCGGCGTGGCCATGGGATCGGGTATTGGCGGCTTGACCAATATCGAAGAAACCAGCCGTACGCTGCACGAGTCGGGGCCGCGACGGATTTCTCCGTTCTTTGTGCCGGGCTCGATCATCAATATGATTTCCGGTTTCCTGTCCATCCATCTGGGTGTACAGGGGCCTAACTATGCCATCGCGACTGCTTGTACCACCGGCACCCACTGCATTGGCATGGCCGCGCGCAACATCATGTACGACGAAGCCGACGTGATGATTGCCGGCGGCGCCGAGATGGCGGCCTGCGGGCTGGGCATGGGTGGCTTCGGCGCATCCCGTGCGCTGTCGACCCGCAACGACGAACCGAGTCGCGCCAGTCGGCCGTGGGACAAGGGCCGAGACGGCTTCGTATTGTCCGACGGTTCCGGTGCGCTGGTACTCGAAGAGCTGGAGCACGCCAAGGCGCGCGGCGCGACCATTTATGCCGAGCTGATCGGCTTTGGCACCAGCGGCGATGCGTATCACATGACGTCGCCGCCAGCCGACGGCGCCGGTGCTGCCCGCTGCATCACCAACGCCCTGCGTGACGCGAAGGTCAACGCCGAGCAGGTTCAGTACATCAATGCCCATGGCACTTCGACCCCGGCGGGCGATCTTGCCGAAGCCCAGGCAATCAAGACCGTCTTCGGTGAGCACGCTTATAAACTGGCTGTCAGCTCGACCAAGTCCATGACCGGCCACCTGTTGGGCGCCGCAGGCGCGGTGGAAGCGATCTTCAGCGTGCTGGCGATCAACAGCCAGGTGGCACCACCGACCATCAACCTCGATGAGCCGGACGAAGGTTGCGACCTGGACTTCGTACCGCACACGGCCCGCGGCATGGACATCGATGTGGTGCTGTCCAACTCCTTCGGTTTTGGCGGTACCAACGGCTCGCTGGTGTTCCGCCGGTTCGCCGGTTGATGGAAAGCTGGGTCGACGGTCAGCCTGCCGACGTTCTGTCGCTCAAGGACCGCGGCCTGGCTTATGGCGATGGGGTGTTCGAAACCATCGCCGTGCGCAATGGCGAGCTGGTGTTGCCTGAGCGTCATCTGCAGCGCCTGGGGCTTGGTTGCCAGCGGTTGGCGTTCAAGGTTGACATGGTTACGCTGGCGGCTGAGTTGCGCGCCTACGCGCAACGCCTGGGTGACGGCGTGCTTAAGCTGATCGTGACCCGCGGTGACAGTCTTCGCGGTTATGGCGCTGATCCCTCGGCGCCGTCCCGGCGCATCCTGCAGGGCAGTCCGCCGGCCGCCTATCCTGTCGCGCATGCCGAGCAGGGCGTTTGCCTGTTTCCTTGCACCACCCGCTTGTCCGAGCAACCCTTGCTGGCCGGTCTCAAGCACCTCAATCGTCTTGAACAAGTGATGGCTCGTGCCGAATGGCGTGATGCCGAGCACGCCGAAGGCTTGATGCTGGACACGTCCGGGCGAGTGATCGAAGGCGTTTTCAGTAACCTCTTTCTGGTGAGCGAGGGTGAATTGGTCACGGCGGACCTGAGCCGTTGTGGCGTGGCCGGTGTGATGCGGGCCGAATTATTGTATCAAGCCGAGTCTCAAGGCATCGTCACGCATATCACCGATATCAGCCTCGAACAGCTACGCCTGGCTGACGAAGT
The DNA here is from genome assembly GCF_039581215.1 of Pseudomonas halotolerans. Classification (NCBI taxonomy): domain Bacteria; kingdom Pseudomonadati; phylum Pseudomonadota; class Gammaproteobacteria; order Pseudomonadales; family Pseudomonadaceae; genus Pseudomonas; species Pseudomonas halotolerans. The sequence goes on along the minus strand of NZ_JBCNTJ010000016.1, from coordinate 103,073 downwards.
CTTCGTCTGCAACAGCGTTTATGGCGTTTGGCCGGTACGTGCATGCGGTTCGGCGCGCTGGTCGACAGGGCCGCTCACCCGTAAACTGCAGACCCTTGCCCGCACGCTATTGGATGTTTGATTCGTGAGACGTAAATTCTTGCTTCTGCTGGAAACCGGACTGGTTCTGGCGGTGCTGCTGTTGGGCACTTGCGCCTGGAAAATTCATTCGGCGTTGCAACAACCGTTGAACATCACCCAGGAAGAACTGCTGGACGTCCCCAACGGGACCACCCCCACCGGAACCCTCAAGCGCCTCGAAGCGGACGGCCTGATCAAGGACGCTTTCTGGTTGCGGGTTTATTGGCGTTTCAATCTTGCCGGTCAACCGTTGCATTCCGGGGAATACCGGATGGTGCCGGGCATGACCATGGAAAGCCTGATCGATGTCTGGAAGCGCGGGGACGTGGTGCAGTACAGCGTCACCCTGGTGGAGGGGTGGAACTTCCGCCAGGTTCGCGCGGCGCTGGCCAAGGATGAAAAACTCCAGCAGACCCTCGCCGGTCTGAGCGATAGCGAAGTGATGGACCGCCTGGGTCATTCCGGGATATTCCCCGAGGGACGGTTCTTCCCGGACACCTATCGCTTCGTGCGTGGCACATCGGACGCTGATCTGCTGAAAATTGCCTACGACCGGCTCGAAGACGTGCTTGCCAAAGAGTGGGCGCAACGCGCCGCCGATTTACCTTACTCCCAGCCCTATCAAGCGCTGATCATGGCATCCCTGGTGGAAAAGGAAACCGGCGTGCCTGAGGAGCGTGGGCAGATCGCCGGAGTGTTCGTGCGCCGCATGCGCCTGGGCATGCTGCTGCAAACCGACCCTACCGTGATCTACGGGCTGGGCGAGCGCTACAACGGCAAACTCACCCGTGCTCACTTGCGCGAAGAAAACCCCTACAACACCTATCTGATTCCGGGCCTGCCGCCAACGCCGATTGCGATGGTGGGGCGCGAGGCGATTCACGCCGCGTTGAACCCTGTTGCCGGCAATAGCCTTTACTTTGTTGCCCGTGGTGACGGCAGCCACGTGTTCTCCGATGACCTGGATGCGCACAATCACGCCGTGCGCGAGTATCAGCTCAAGCGCCGAGCCGATTATCGCTCCAGTCCGGCCCCGACTGTGCCGGACGAGGAGCCTGTTGACGAACCGAACACCAGCGAGCCGCCGCGCTCGCAATGACTTTGTTTAAGGATCGCCCGTGACTGGCTTGTTTATAACGCTGGAAGGCCCTGAAGGCGCCGGCAAGAGCACCAACCGCGAATACCTGGCCGAACGCCTGCGAGCCGCCGGCATCGAAGTGGTGTTGACCCGCGAGCCCGGAGGTACGCCGCTGGCCGAGCGGATTCGCGAGGTGTTGCTCGCGCCGGTTGATGAAGTCATGAACCCTGACACCGAGCTGTTGCTGGTGTTCGCCGCCCGGGCACAACACCTGGCCGAAGTGATTCGCCCGGCGCTGGCCCGTGGCGCAGTGGTGCTCTGCGATCGTTTTACCGATTCGACTTATGCCTACCAGGGCGGTGGAAGGGGCTTGTCCCTGGAGCGCATCGCCGCGCTGGAAAGCTTCGTCCAGGGCGACCTGCGGCCGGACCTGACCCTGGTGTTCGATCTGCCGGTGGAAATCGGCTTGGCCCGCGCCAGCGCCCGGGGCCGGCTGGATCGTTTCGAACTGGAAGGCCAGGCGTTCTTCAACGCGGTGCGCCATGCCTTTTTGAGTCGTGCCAAGGCCGATCCGGAGCGTTATCTGTTGATTGATGCCGCTCAGCCGTTGGCGCAAGTCCAGCAGGCACTGGACGATTTGTTGCCGCGTTTGCTGGAGCGTGCCCGTGGCTGAAGCCTATCCCTGGCAGGACGGACTCTGGCAGCAACTGGCCGGAAGGGCACAGCATGCCCATGCCTATCTGCTGCACGGTCCGGTCGGTATCGGCAAACGGGCGTTGGCCGAGCGTCTGATGGCCAGTCTGCTTTGCCAGCGCCCGGGTGTCTCGAATGCATGCGGTGAGTGCAAGTCCTGCCTGCTGCTCAAGGCCGGCAGTCATCCTGACAACTACGTGTTGGAGCCGGAGGAGGCGGACAAGGCGATCAAGGTCGACCAGGTCCGGGATCTGGTCAGCTTTGTGGTCCAGACCTCACAGATGGGCGGGCGCAAAGTGGTGCTGATCGAGCCGGTGGAATCAATGAACATCAATGCCGCCAACGCCTTGCTCAAGAGCCTTGAAGAGCCTTCCGGCGATACCGTGCTATTGCTGGTCAGTCACCAGCCGAGCCGCTTGCTGGCAACCATCAAAAGCCGTTGCGTGCAGCAGGCCTGTCCGTTGCCCAGTGAAGCGATGAGCTTGAAGTGGCTGGCCGAAGCCTTGCCGGACAGCAGCGACGAAGAACGCGTCGAGTTGCTGACCCTCGCCGCCGGTTCGCCTTTGGCGGCTGTCAGCCTCCAGGCCCAGGGCGTGCGTGAACAACGGGCGCTGGTGGTGGATGGCGTGAAAAAGCTGCTCAAGCAGCAGCAATCGCCGACGCAACTGGCTGAAGGCTGGAACGCCATTCCGCTGCTTCTGCTCTTTGACTGGTTCTGCGATTGGTCAAGCCTGATCCTGCGCTACCAGCTCACCGAGGACGAGACAGGCTTGGGGCTGGCGGACATGCGCAAGGTGATTCAGTACCTGGCGCAAAAAAGCAGTCAGGAAAAAATCTTGAACATTCAGGACTGGATTCTTGCCCAACGTCAGAAGGTGCTGAGCAAGGCGAACCTCAATCGGGTGCTCTTGCTCGAGGCGTTGTTGGTGCAATGGGCGAGTTTGCCGGGGCGAAACTGACGGGCATCGCCTGGGGGCGTTCTCGATTTGTTTGACAATGCCCCCTAGACTCAGCTCAATCGCAGCGGAGATCAGCATGAACGAATCTGTCACGCCCGGCCCACGCAACGGTATTCTGTCCCTGACCATCAAGGACAAGTCGGTGCTCTACGCAGCCTACATGCCCTTCATCAAGAACGGCGGTCTGTTCATCCCCACCAATAAAAATTATCGCTTGGGCGATGAGGTGTTCATGCTCTTGAGCCTGATGGACGAAGCGGAGAAGATCCCGGTCGCCGGCAAAGTGATCTGGATGACGCCTAAAGGCGCCCAGGGCAACCGGGCTGCCGGTGTCGGTGTGCAGTTCAACGACGGCGACCACTCAGCCCGTAATCAGATCGAAACCCACCTGGCCGGAACCCTGAAGTCCGACCGTCCCACCCATACGATGTAACCTGGCCCTTTATGCTTGTAGATTCCCACTGTCACCTTGATCGTCTCGACCTTGCGGCCCACGAAGGCTCTCTGGACGCTGCGCTGGATGCCGCACGCCAGCGCGGTGTTGGACACTTCCTGTGCATCGGCGTGAGCGCCGACAACGCCGCCGACGTCAAAGCGCTGGCCGAACGCTACGAGGACGTTGACTGTTCGGTCGGCATCCATCCTCTGGATGTGCAGCCCGATGCAGCGCCGGCGCTGGATTGGCTGTTGCGCGAGCTCGATCATCCTCGGGTGGTCGCCATTGGCGAAACCGGCCTGGACTATCACTACGAACCGCAAGCTGCCGAGGTTCAGCAGGCTTCGTTCCGGCTGCATTTGCAGGCTGCGCAACAGACCGGCAAACCGGTGATTATCCACACCCGCGGCGCCCGGGCCGACACCCTGGCCTTGTTGCGTGACGCCGCGCTGCCCCAGGCGGGTGTGCTGCATTGCTTCACCGAAGACTGGGACATGGCCAAGGCCGCGCTGGACATGGGGTATTACATTTCCTTGTCCGGCATTGTCACGTTTCGCAATGCCGACGCATTGCGGGACGTGGCCAGCAAAGTGCCGGTCGATCGTCTGTTGGTGGAGACGGATTCGCCGTACCTCGCGCCGATTCCGTACCGTGGCAAGCCGAACCTTCCGCAATATGTGCGGGAAGTGGCGGAGTTTCTGGCGATGTTGCGAGGCGAGTCCTACGAGCGGTTTGCCGAACAGACTACGGAGAACTTCAAGCGGCTGTTTCCGCTGGCCCATGTCCGCTCGGTGCAAGCCTGAACTTCAGACAAAAAAAACCCGGGTTCTGGGGGGTGAATCCGGGTTAAGACCATTAGGAGTAAAACAAAGGCACACGGTCCGTTGGTACCTTTACCGGCGCGTCACTTGGGGGAGATGTCGCGCCGACAGTTCAAGTATTGATCAGTATGCTGTCGCGTCCAGTTTAACCAGGCTGGTTTTTAAACAAATTTGGAATACGTCCGCTTCGGATAAGTTCTCACTGCCCTCAAAGCCAGTCGTTACGGCGCGGCGCGGCGAAAACCAGAAAGCGGGTCCTGCACGGTTTTGTGAAGAACTGTGGTTGGGAACGGATGATCCGTGCATTTTTGCGTAAGTTAGGCATAATACTCGGCTTCGAATTTTGACCCTTCAGACCTTTTTCTTATGCACAAAGAACCCCGTAAGGTCCGTGAGTTTCGTCGCCGCGAGCAGGAAATTCTCGACACCGCGCTCAAGTTGTTCCTCGACCAGGGTGAAGACAGCGTCACCGTCGAGATGATTGCGGATGCCGTGGGTATCGGCAAAGGCACGATTTATAAACATTTCAAATCCAAGGCGGAGATCTACCTGCGCCTGATGCTTGATTACGAGCGCGATTTGAACGAGCTGCTGCATTCGGCCGATGTGGACAAGGACAAGGAGGCCCTGTCCCGAGCCTACTTCGAATTCCGTATGCGCGATCCGCAGCGTTATCGCTTGTTCGACCGCCTGGAAGAGAAGGTGGTCAAGGGCAACCAGGTGCCGGAGATGGTCGAGGAGCTGCACAAGATCCGCGCCTCGAATTTCGAACGCCTAACCCTGCTGATCAAAGGCCGGATCAGCGAAGGCAAGCTCGAAGACGTGCCGCCCTATTTCCACTACTGCGCCGCCTGGGCGTTAGTGCACGGCGCGGTGGCGCTGTATCACTCGCCGTTCTGGAGCAACGTGCTGGAAGACCAGGAAGGTTTCTTCCAGTTCCTGATGGACATAGGCGTTCGCATGGGCAACAAGCGCAAGCGTGACACCGACGTTCCGAGCAGCTAAGTCATTCAGCTGCCTGATTGCGCCATGTCCGCTTACATGGCGCAGTGTCCCAGGAATATACTCAGGCTTGGGCCTTGCGAAAACTTGAGTTCTGGGTCAAGTTTCGTAAGTCCGATTCTTCTTTCGCCGGAGTGATCCATGATCGTTGACCGTCAAGGCAGGCGTTTTCGCAATCTGCGAATCAGCCTGACTTCAGCCTGCAATTACGCCTGTACCTACTGCGTGCCCAACGGCAAGCGGCTAGTGGCTGCGCAGGATGAACTGTCGGCCGAGGCCATGGCGCGCGGCGTGGCCTACCTGATCGAAGCTGCCGGTATCGAGCGGTTGCGCATCACCGGCGGCGAGCCGCTGGTCAGCCCCAAGCTTGAGGGCTTCATGACGGCGGTGGGGCAGATGGGCCTGGAGGACATCAGCCTGACCACCAATGGTCAGTTACTGGCCAAAAAGCTGCCTTTGCTGGTAGATGCCGGCATCCGCCGCATCAACGTTTCCCTCGATACCCTGGACCCTGTGGCGTTTCGCAGCATCGCCCGCGGTGGCGATCTGGCAACCGTACTCGACGGGATGGAGCAGGCCCGTGCGGCGGGAATGAAGATCAAGGTCAACATGGTGCCGTTGCGCGGGCAGAACCTGGATCAGGTGATGCCATTGCTCGAGTACTGCCTGGAGCGCGGCTATGAGCTGCGCTTCATCGAGCTGATGCGCATGGGGCACCTGGCCAGCGACTCCAACGCGTTCCTGCAGCAATTCGTCAGCCTTCAGCAGTTGTTGAGCCTGATCGGTGACCAGTACGAGTACCTGCAAGCCGACGCTCCGGTGGATGCCACCGCCGTGCGCTATGAAATTCCAGGGCTAGGGCACTTCGGCGTGATTGCCAACGAAAGCGTGCCGTTCTGCCGCACTTGTTCGCGGTTGCGGCTGTCCTCCACCGGCTGGTTGCATGGCTGCCTGTCATCGAGCAACCGGCACTTTGTCGGCGATCTTCTGGACAAGCCCCGTCATCAGGCATTGCCGGCCCTTCAGCGGTTATTGGTCAAGGCGTTGGGGGACAAGCAGGAAGTGGCGTTCTCTGGCGGCGCAACCATCATGAAAATCATCGGCGGCTGACGAATGCTATCGCGGGCAAGCCTTGCTCCCACAAGGTGAACACCGTACCTGTGGAAGCAAGGCTTGCCCGCGATAGCAATTTCCCATTCACTTGGATGTGCCTGACACGCTCCATTTCGATGAGCTGGCGCAAAAGCTGCATCCCATGGCCATTCGCCGGTTTTCCGTCACCGGTTTTTGGAGGGTAGGATGCGTAGCCTGGTTTTGCTGCTGGCCGTTTTGGCACTTGGTGGCTGCATGAATGTCAGCGACATGGGGGAGGGCGTCCGCTATCACATGAGCGACGCCGGTTTGCTGGATCACAGCGACAGCCGTCGTGTGAATAACCTGCGCATCCAGCCGGATTCTTTCATCTACATTGCCCAGGGCGCCTTCGCGCCTCCCGGCAGTGCCTACCCGCGGCCCAATGTTGTCGCCGAAGAGGCCTTCAACGGTTTCATCGAGTATTTCCCTATGGTACGTCGCGCTCGCGTTCCTGAGGGCCTGGACCAGGCCATGGGTGAAGCGCGAGCCGCCGGGGCTCATTACTTGCTGTATACACGGTTCGCCAAGGCCGATAACCGCATTGGCAACACCGATGAATGGCTGGATGAAGAGGCTGTGGACCGCTTGGGCGTCGACACCAGCGTCATTCAAATCATGTTGATCGAGACCAGCACCCAGTATTTGATTGATACTGCACGCATAAAGAGTCGTGGCGGTTTACTGACGTTGCACGACAAACAGCCAGAAGACCTGATCGCCCCCCCGTTGCGCGAGTATGCCCGCAGCCTGTTGGGAGTAAGCGACCAGTAAAACTCAAGGAGTCACCATGAGCGGACCGCAAAAAGCCAATGACCTGCTGGGGCAGATCCCCAAGACCAAAGGTTTGCCGCCAGTCCATTTGTGGAATCCTGACTTCTGCGGCGATATCGACATGCGCATCGCCCGGGATGGCACCTGGTACTACCTGGGCACGCCAATCGGGCGCAAGCCAATGGTCAAGTTGTTCTCCACCATCATCCGCCGCGACGGCGATGACTACTTCCTGATCACACCTGTGGAAAAGGTTGGCATCAAGGTCGACGATGCACCGTTTGTGGCGGTGACCCTGGAGGTTGAAGGGCAGGGTGAGGAGCAGCGACTGCGCTTCACCACCAATGTCGAGGAAACCACTGAGGCCGGCGGCGAACATCCGATGCGGGTGGTGATCGATCCGCAGACCCAGGAGCCCGCGCCCTACGTACACGTACGCAGTAACCTCGAAGCGCTGATCCATCGCAATGTGTTCTACCAACTGGTGGAGCTGGCGATCAGTCGCGAGATTGACGGGCAGCGCTGGTTGGGGGTGTGGAGCGGCGGGGTATTCTTCCCGATCGGCCTGGAACCGTAAACCCTGTGGGAGCGGGCTTGCTCGCGAAGGCGCCAGCACATCCAACATCTTCTCAGCTGACCCACTCCTTTCGCGAGCAAGCCCGCTCCCACAGTGGGTAACGTAAAATTCAAATTGACACCCAATCATATGATGATTAGTTTGGGCCTCTATGAAGAGTGGCCCACGGGGTGTTCATGTCCAGCAGTTTTCACGCATCGACCGTCGATTGGCTGGGGGGCTGGATAGCCGCCGGTCAGGTCAAGCCTGGGCAGACCATCAAGGTTGAGGCCGACCTCGGCGAGCAACTGGGCGTCAGTCGCACGGTGATCCGCGAAGCGATCAAGACCCTGGTGGCCAAAGGCATGCTGGAAGTCGGACCGAAAGTCGGTACGCGGGTGTTGCCGGTGCGCCGCTGGAACCTGTTCGACCCGCAGGTGGTCGGGTGGCTGTCGCGCAGCGGGCTACCGGAAAATTTTGTCGACGACCTGCTGGACCTGCGGCGCACCATTGAACCGATGGCGGTGCGCTGGGCCTGTGAGCGGGCGACGGCCGATCAGGTGCAGGCAATCCGTCTGGCCTACCATGCCCTGGAGCGCGCAGTGGACAGCGGCGCCGATTACAACCGCGCCGACCAGTTCTTCCATGAATGCATTCTCGCCGCCAGCCATAACCAATTCATCGAACAGATGGTTCCGGCGCTGGGTGCGCTGCTGGCGGTGTCGTTCGAGGTGTCCGCCGCCGACCCGGATGAACTGCGCCGCACCTTGCCAATCCACAAGGATATTGCCGAAGCCATCGCTGCCCGTGATGCGGCGCGGGGCGTCTGGGCCTGCATGACCTTGATCGATAACGCTGACCTGGCGATCAAGCGCTTTTACCCTAACGTCATGGCCGGGCGGACAGAAATCGCCGGCCAAGCAGCGAGCAGGAGTTTTCAATGATGTGGACGGCCGTCACGGAGCACCGGGCGACATTGGGCGAGGGCCCCTTCTGGGATGAGCCGACCCAAGCCTTGTATTGGGTCGACATCGCCGGTAAGCAGGCGCTGCGGTTGATAGGCGCCAATGTGCAAATCTGGCAGATGCCTGAACATGTGTCCGCTTTCATTCCGACACAAAGCGGCGACGCCTTGGTGACCCTGAGCAGCGGTGTCTATCGGCTGGATCTGGAATCGCCGGGCCTGGAACCGCGCCTGAGGTTACTGTGCATGGCCGATCCGCAGCCTGGCAATCGTGCCAACGAGGCCCGTTGTGATGCCTTGGGCCAGCTCTGGCTCGGCACCATGCAGAACAACATCGGCGAAAACGGCGAAGACCTGCCCATTGAGCGACGATCCGGGGGCCTGTTTCGCATTGGCGCCGATGGCCGGGTCATGCCGCTGTTACGCGATCGGGGCATTCCCAACACGCTGTTATGGAGTCCTGATGGCACCACGGTGTATTTCGGCGAAAGTCTCGATGGCACGCTGTATCGACACTTCATCTATCCCGACGGCAGTCTGGCCCCAGCCGAGGTCTGGTTTGGCCCTCACCCGCGTGGTGGGCCCGATGGCTCGGCAATGGATGCCAGGGGCTACGTCTGGAATGCTCGCTGGGACGGCAGTTGCCTGCTGCGCCTGGACCCCGACGGTCATGTTGATCGGGTGATCGAATTGCCCGTCAGTCGCCCCACCAGTTGTGTGTTCGGAGGGGAGGACCTCAAGACGCTGTACATCACCAGTGCGGCGAGCCCACTTGAGCATCCACTCGACGGCGCGGTGCTGTCGATGCAGGTCGACGTACCAGGAATGAGCTGCACGAGGTTTGCTGGTTAGATCCCATAATATGGGATGTAAATATATATATTGAGATTATTTAGGGGGCGGGTTTATAGTCGGTCCCATCAGCGACACCCACTCACACTAAAAAAACAAGACAGGTGAAGTGATGCCACGATCTTCCTCCGTACCGCCCGATGGCGTACGCGATTGCGAAAGCCTTTCGGCCGGCCCTCTCTGGATGTCCGGTTTTCGTCGTGCTGACCGGCAGGAGCCTTGAATCATGGCCCAGCCCCTGTCCTTGTCACCGATGCCCGAACCGGCGAAAGGCGAACGCCTGAAAAACAAGGTGGTGCTGCTGACCGGTGCCGCCCAAGGCATTGGCGAGGCGATCGTCGCCGCGTTCGCCTCGCAGCAGGCTCGTTTGGTCATCAGTGATATCCAGGCCGACAAGGTTGAGAAAGTCGCCGCCCTCTGGCGTGAACGCGGGGCGGATGTGCAGGCACTCAAAGCCGATGTGTCGAACCAGCAGGACCTGCATGCCATGGCCCGTCGTGCCGTCGAGCTGCACGGTCGCATCGACGTCTTGGTGAACTGCGCGGGCGTGAACGTATTCCGTGACCCGCTGGAAATGACCGAAGAGGACTGGCGCCGCTGCTTCGCTATCGACCTGGATGGCGCCTGGTACGGCTGCAAGGCTGTGTTGCCGCAGATGCTTGAGCAGGGCGGGGGCAGCATCATCAATATCGCCTCGACCCATTCATCCCACATCATTCCCGGCTGTTTCCCTTACCCGGTGGCCAAGCACGGACTGCTCGGCCTGACCCGCGCATTGGGTATCGAATACGCGCCCAAAGGCGTGCGCGTGAATGCCATTGCGCCGGGTTACATCGAAACCCAACTGAATATCGACTACTGGAACGGCTTCGCCGATCCACATGCCGAACGCCAGCGTGCGCTGGATCTGCACCCGCCACGCCGCATCGGCCAACCGATCGAAGTGGCAATGACGGCGGTGTTCCTGGCCAGCGATGAAGCACCTTTCATCAACGCCTCGTGCATCACCATCGATGGTGGACGTTCGGTCATGTACCACGACTGAATATTCCGGGATTTCAGTCGGAAACTTCGCCTGTAATCCAATCATCATACGATATGACTATTTGGACCTATGCTGTGCAGCAACATGTTTGACCGCCCAGCCTGCGCATTTCCACTGATGTTGGAGCAGGGCCCTGGACGTTTTGGCTTTCAATAAAAAAAACAAGGAGACAGCTATGAATCATCGTCGTGGGATCCGTTCCCTGTGCCGTGCCGCCCTGGCGGTTACTGCGGTCAGCCTCAGCAGCACCTTGCTGGCGGCAGAAGAAGTGAAGATCGGTTTTCTGGTCAAGCAGGCCGAGGAACCCTGGTTCCAGACCGAATGGGCGTTTGCCGAAAAAGCCGGTAAGGACAGGGGCTTCACGGTGATCAAGATCGCCGTGCCGGACGGCGAGAAGACCCTCTCGGCCATCGATAGCCTCGCCGCCAACGGCGCCAAGGGCTTTGTGATCTGCCCACCGGACGTGGCCCTTGGCCCGGCCATCATGGCCAAGGCCAAACTCAACGACATGAAAGTGATTGCTGTCGATGACCGCTTCGTCGGCACCGACGGCAAGTTCATGGAAGACGTCCCGTACCTGGGCATGGCCGCTTTTGAAGTGGGTCAGAAGCAGGGCGACGCCATGGCCAGTGAAGCGAAAAAACGCGGCTGGGACTGGAAAGACACCTATGCGGTGATCAACACCTATAACGAACTGGACACGGGTAAAAAGCGCACCGACGGCTCTGTCGACGCGCTGAAGAAGGCCGGTATGCCTGAGGACCACATCCTCTATACCGCGCTGAAAACCCTCGACGTGCCGGGCAGCATGGACGCCACTAACTCGGCCCTGGTGAAACTGCCCAGCGGGGCGAAAAACCTGATCATCGGCGGTATGAACGACAACACCGTACTGGGCGGCGTGCGCGCCACCGAAAGCGCCGGTTTTGCGGCGGCCAATGTGATCGGCATTGGCATTAACGGCACCGACGCCATCGGCGAACTGAAAAAGCCTAACAGCGGTTTCTTCGGCTCAATGCTGCCAAGCCCGCATATCGAAGGCTACAAAACCGCCGAGATGATGTACGAGTGGGTCACCACCGGCAAGGAGCCGCCTAAGTACACCGCCATGGATGAAGTGACGCTGATCACTCGGGAGAACTTCAAGCAGGAGCTGGAAAAAATCGGCCTGTGGAACTGACGGCCGGTTGATTCAAAAGCGGCCTGGCGACGGGCCGCTGATCTCTGTGAGTTCGAGGTGGTTATGCAAGCGCAAACAGCGACACAGCGACACAACATCGGTGGCAGCTTGCGGTTTAACGGGATCGGCAAGTCCTTCCCCGGCGTGCAGGCGCTGGCCAATATCAGTTTCGTTGCTCATCCGGGGCAGGTCCATGCCTTGATGGGCGAGAACGGCGCGGGCAAGTCTACGTTGCTGAAGATTCTCGGCGGTGCCTACATCCCCAGCAGCGGCGACCTGCAGATCGGCGAGCAGACGATGGCCTTCAAAGGCACCGCCGACAGCATTGCCAGCGGCGTGGCAGTGATCCACCAGGAACTGCATCTGGTGCCGGAAATGACCGTTGCCGAAAATCTGTTCCTTGGGCATTTGCCCGCCCGTTTCGGCCTTGTCAATCGTGGGCAATTGCGCCAGCAGGCGTTGACGCTGCTCAAAGGCCTGGCCGATGAAATCGATCCCCAGGAAAAAGTCGGTCGCCTGTCCCTCGGCCAGCGCCAACTGGTGGAAATCGCCAAGGCCTTGTCCCGTGGGGCCCATGTCATTGCCTTCGATGAGCCTACCAGCAGCCTCTCGGCACGGGAAATCGACCGCCTGATGGCGATCATCACCCGCCTGCGGGACGAGGGCAAAGTGGTGCTGTATGTCAGCCATCGCATGGAAGAGGTGTTCCGCATCTGTAACGCGGTCACGGTGTTCAAGGACGGCCGTTACGTGCGTACCTTCGAGAACATGAGCGAGTTGACTCACGATCAGTTGGTCACCTGCATGGTCGGTCGCGATATTCAGGACATCTATGATTACCGCCCTCGCGAGCGTGGCGACGTGGCATTGAAAGTCGAGGGCCTGGTCGGTCCGGGCCTGCGCGAACCGGTGAGTTTCCAGGTGCATAAAGGCGAAATCCTCGGCCTGTTCGGGCTGGTCGGTGCCGGGCGTACCGAGTTGCTGCGCTTGCTCAGTGGGCTGGAGCGCCATACCGACGGGCGTCTGGTGCTGCATGACGAGGCGCTGAGACTGCGTTCGCCCCGGGATGCCATTGCTGCGGGCGTATTGCTCTGCCCGGAGGATCGCAAGAAGGAAGGCATCATGCCCCTGGCCAGCGTCGGCGAGAACATCAACATCAGTGCCCGTGCGAGCCATTCCACCCTGAGGTGCTTGTTGCGCGGTGACTGGGAGCGGGGCAACGCCGACAAGCAGATCAAGGCGCTGAAAGTGAAGACCCCGTCTGCGGGTCAGAAAATCATGTACCTGTCCGGCGGCAATCAGCAGAAAGCGATTCTCGGTCGCTGGCTGTCGATGCCGATGAAAGTCCTGTTGCTGGACGAGCCCACGCGCGGTATCGACATCGGCGCCAAGGCCGAGATTTATCAGATCATCCACAACCTGGCGGCCGATGGCATTGCGGTGATTGTGGTGTCCAGCGACCTGATGGAAGTGATGGGCATTTCCGACCGAATCCTGGTGCTCTGCGAAGGGGCCATGCGCGGCGAGCTGCCGCGTGACCAGGCCAATGAATCCAACCTGCTGCAACTGGCGCTGCCACGCCAACGCGTTGCCGACGCGGCGAACTGAGAGGTAAAACATGACCATTCAAAACAATGCCCTGCCAACGGCACGCAAACCCCTGGACCTGCGGCGCTTCCTGGACGACTGGGTCATGCTGCTGGCGGCTGTCGCGATCTTCGTGCTCTGCACCCTGATGATCGATAACTTCCTCTCACCCCTGAACATGCGTGGCCTGGGCCTGGCGATTTCCACCACGGGTATCGCGGCCTGCACCATGTTGTATTGCCTGGCTTCCGGGCACTTCGACTTGTCGGTGGGCTCGGTGATCGCTTGTGCCGGTGTGGTCGCAGCAGTGGTGATGCGTGACACCAACAGTGTGTTTCTGGGCGTCAGCGCCGCGTTGGTGATGGGGCTGATCGTCGGGCTGATCAATGGCATCGTCATTGCCAAGCTGCGGGTCAATGCGTTGATCACCACCCTGGCGACCATGCAGATCGTCCGGGGCCTGGCCTACATCTTTGCCAACGGCAAAGCGGTGGGCGTGTCCCAGGAATCGTTCTTCGTGTTCGGCAACGGCCAGATGTTTGGCGTGCCGGTGCCGATTCTGATCACCCTGGTCTGCTTTCTGTTTTTCGGCTGGTTGTTGAACTACACCACCTATGGGCGCAACACCATGGCCATTGGTGGCAACCAGGAGGCGGCGTTGTTGGCAGGGGTAAACGTTGATCGCACCAAGATCATCATCTTCGCCGTGCATGGTGTGATCGGTGCCTTGGCGGGTGTGATCCTGGCCTCACGCATGACCTCGGGCCAACCGATGATCGGCCAGGGCTTCGAACTGACCGTGATCTCGGCTTGCGTGTTGGGCGGGGTGTCGTTGAGCGGTGGCATCGGCATGATCCGCCATGTCATCGCCGGGGTGCTGATTCTGGCGATCATTGAAAACGCGATGAACCTGAAGAACATCGACACCTTCTACCAGTACGTCATCCGTGGCTCGATCCTGTTGCTGGCGGTGGTGATCGACCGGATGAAACAACGCTGAAATCTGCCCCGACCGGGCAGGTCACCCTCGCGAGCAAGCTCGCTCCCACAGGATTTGTGCCAGGCAAAATACCGGGGCTCACCGCAGATCCACGGGAGGTGTGCCAGTCAGAGCTACTTGGCTCATTACAGATCCAGTGTGGGAGCGGGCTTGCTCGCGAAGACGTCGGTCCATTCAGTATTGATGCAAGCTGACCCACTGCCTTCGCGAGCAAGCCCGCTCCCACAGGATTGGCGCCACGCACAACACTTGGGCCACCGCAGATCCACGGCAGGTGTGCCAGTCAGAACTACCTGGCTCATCGCAGATCCAGTGTGGGAGCGAGCTTGCTCGCGATAGCGTGATCCCTGACGCCAGCGATCAACCAGCCTTGCGCAGTGCTTCAACCAATTCCTGCTTGCGCATCTTCGAACGTCCGGGAATGTTCTTCGCCCGGGCCTCTTTCATCAGGTTATCCACAGTCTGGGTTGCGCGAGAGGCCTGGCTGGTGCGCGGCTGACCTTCGCGGGTCTTGGCGGCGCGACGGGCCGACTCCTTGCGGTCGGTTTGCTTTTGCGCGGCCGGTTTGGCCTTCCCCGACCCGCCAGCGCGTTCACCGCCGCCAGACTGTTTGTTCACCGTGGCCCAGGCCCGCGCCTCGGCCTTGTCCTCGGACAAACCCTTTTTCTCATAACTGGCTTCTATGTGTTCGGCTTTGCGCTTTTGCTCGGCTGTGTATTTGTCTTTGCTTCCACGAGGCATGGGAATCTCTCCTCAAGTACGTGAGCAGAGCCACCCGCCAGGAGCGGATCGCTCGCTCCCCGGGTTACTGGCTGGCGCCACCCTCCGAACCCGAACCGCCGGTGGTGGTTTTCGAGCCCGTGCCGGTCTCGGCATTATCAGGGGCATTGGAGTCCGGCGTATTCATACCGCCCTGACGACCCGCATCATTGCCCTGCACCCGCGGATCGGTGCCGTTGGCGGGAGGCTGACCATTGTTCAGGCCGCCGCCGGTGCCGTCGGTATTCAACGTGGGCAGGCCTTGCGTAGCGGGGGAGTTGGGCGCTTGCACCGGGTCGGTCGGCCCGGTGCCTGAAGTGCTCGCCGCGAAAGCGGCCGAAGACAGCAGCGTGGCAAGTGTAAATGCAGTCAGCCTTGAAGTGATCATGGTGTCGCCTCCATTTTTTGGAATGCTTGCCTGATTTTGGGCTGCCCTGAATCGGAGTTGGTGCCTCGCGGGCGACGAACGGTCCTCTGGAAGCATCACGTCAATTTTTTCTTGAGATGTGACGAGCGCAGCGCGACGGCTTAGTATGGCGTTTTCCATTGGCTACAAGGCTCGTTCATGTCGATCCAGATTCGCCCTGCGCAACCCAGTGATGCGCCTCAAATCCTTGCCTTCATCACTGAACTTGCCGATTACGAAAAGGCCCGCCACGAAGTCATTGCCAGCGTGACGGACATTCAGCGCAGCCTGTTCAGCGAGGGCTCCACTGCCCATGGACTGATCTGTCTGCGTGATGGCGTGCCCATCGGTTATGCGGTGTTTTTTTTCAGTTATTCCACGTGGCTGGGCAGCAACTGCCTGTACCTCGAAGACCTGTACATCACGCCTGACCAGCGCGGCGGCGGGGCAGGGAAGACGCTGCTGCGTCACCTGGCGAAAATTGCCTGCGACAACGATTGCGGTCGCTTCGAGTGGAGCGTGCTGGACTGGAACACGCCGGCGATCGAGTTTTACAAGTCCCTCGGCGCGCAACCTCAGGAAGAGTGGGTGCGCTACCGGATGGACGGCAAGGTGCTACGGGATTTCGCCCAAGGCAACTGAGCGGTTCATGAGTACGCGGCGCCCGCGTACTCGGCAAACCCCGGCCGTTGTTCGAGTCGTTTGCAATAAGCGGCCACGGCCGGGTAGTCGGGACGTTCCATGGGCGTCTGGCGCCAGCGATGCACCGACAGCCCGATGAGCACATCCGCGAGGGAAAAATCCGCACCGGCCACGTAAGCGCCAGTACGGTTCAACTGATCCTCCAGTAACCCCATCTTTTCGTTCCAGCCTTTAATCCCAGCGGCTATACGTTGGGGATCCTGACAATCCGGATCCTTGCGCACCAACGCGTAAAACGGATAACCCCAAGACGGGTTGAGTTCGGTCGCCTGCCAATCCATCCACTGCTCAACGCGCGCCCGGGCGGCCGGTTCGACGGGCAGCAGATCGCTACGTCCATGCTTGCCCACCAGATAGCGGCAAACGGTGTTGGACTCCCACAGCACACCGTTCTCGTCAATGATCACCGGTACCTGGGCGTTGGGGTTGAGAGCCAGGAATTCGGGATCATGGGTCGAAGCAAAACCGATGCCCCAGTCCTCGCGTTCATAGGCTATTTCCAGTTCCTGGCAGGTTCACAGCACTTTTCTGACATTGATAGAGGAGGTGCGACCGAGGATTTTCAGTAGTTGTCCCATAAACATTTCCCTGAGTTCTAAGGCGTCCGGCAGAAAACGTAGCAGGGTTCGTGGGTGAATGACGATAACTTTGCGTGAAATACGATAATCCCAATATATGGGAGTGATATTTATATATTGAGATAATGTGGCGCCCAGGTTTATAGTCCGTGCACTCACTGCCAAAAAACAAAACAGGTGAAAACGGATGCAGGCGCAATTGATTGCGCTCGATTGGGGGACCACCTCACTACGGGCTTACAAACTCGCCGCCGACGGCGAGGTACTCGAACAGCGTTCGCTGTCGTCGGGGATCATGCAGTTGCCCGTTGGGCCGCGAACCGTGGGCGGTCGGGTGTGCGTCGACGGTTTTGAACTGGCTTTCGACGAGGCGTGCGGTGATTGGCTCGACGCCCAGCCAGGCTTGCCCGTGATTGCCTGTGGCATGGTGGGCAGCGCCCAGGGCTGGCGGGAAGTGCCTTATTGCGACACACCTGCCAATGTCGCCAATCTCGGACATTCCCTACAAACCATTCGCAGTCTTCGCGGCGTCGATGTGCACATCGTGCCGGGGGTGATCCAGCGTTCGCGGTTGCCCAATGTCATGCGCGGCGAAGAAACCCAGGTGCTCGGCGCGTTGCACCGTTTGCCGAACGAAGCGGTGCTGATCGGCCTGCCTGGCAGTCATTCGAAATGGGTGGAAGTCGCCGATGGCTGCATCGTGCATTTCGACACTTTCATGACCGGCGAGATCTTCGCTGTGCTCAGCGACCACAGCATTCTCGGCCGCACCCAGCAACGTGGTACGGCGTTCGATAGCCTGGCTTTTGATCGCGGCGTGCAGGTGGCGTTGTCGGTGGACGGCCAGATCGGCCCTTTGTCCACCGTGTTCAGTGCCCGCAGTCTGGGTTTGACTGGCGAGCTCAGTGCCAGCGCCCAGGCGGATTACCTTTCCGGCCTCCTGATCGGTCATGAACTGATGGCCCTGGCCACCGTGCAACGCCGACGGCGCGACACCATCCATCTGCCGACGGTGGTGCTGATCGGCAACTCGCAACTCTGTGCCCGTTATCAACGAGCCCTCGACGCCTGCGGTTTTGCCCGGGTGACCCAGGCCGAACAGGCCACCGAGCGTGGTTTGTGGCAACTGGCCGTGGCGGCCGGACTGCTCGATTCCACCGCATCGCGTTAAACGACTGGAGGTCTGACATGCTCACACAAGCACTGGCGCGCAACGGGCTGATCGCAATTTTGCGCGGTCTGCGTCCGGAAGAGGCCGCCGCTATCGGCGAAGTCCTTTATGGCGCCGGATTTCGCGTCATCGAAGTACCGCTCAATTCCCCTGAACCGTACGAAAGTATCCGCATCCTGCGCAGTACCTTGCCCGCCGATTGCCTGATCGGTGCCGGCACGGTGCTGACGCCGGAACAGGTCGAGCAGGTCAAAGCCGCCGGTGGTCAGGTGATCGTCATGCCCCATAGCGACCCTAAGGTGTTGCGAGCGGCGAAGGCGGCGGGGTTGTACCTGTCCCCCGGCGTCGCCACGCCCACCGAAGCCTTTGCCGCGCTGGCCGAAGGCGCCCACGTGTTGAAGATGTTTCCGGCCGAGCAAATGGGCCCGGCGGTGGTCAAGGCCTGGCTCGCGGTGCTGCCGGCCGGGACCGTGCTGGTGCCGGTGGGCGGGATTACGCCGGACAACATGGCGGTGTTCGTCGAAGCTGGGGTCAAGGGTTTTGGCCTCGGTTCCGGGCTGTTCAAGCCAGGGATGACGGCAGATGAGGTGGCGGTGCGCGCCAAGGCCTACGTGGCCGCGTGGAATGCCTTGAACTGAAGACTTTTCCAGCGCCCCGCGCGCTGCATCTGATAAGAGAGACAACAAGATGAAAATCACCAAACTGACCACGTTTATCGTTCCGCCGCGCTGGTGCTTCCTCAAAGTCGAGACCGACGAGGGCGTGACCGGTTGGGGTGAGCCCGTGGTCGAAGGCCGTGCCCACACGGTGGCGGCTGCCGTCGAGGAATTGTCCGACTACTTGATCGGCAAAGACCCACGCAACATCGAGGATATCTGGACCGTGCTCTATCGCGGCGGCTTCTACCGCGGCGGTGCCATTCACATGAGTGCGCTGGCCGGTATCGATCAGGCGTTGTGGGACATTAAGGGCAAGGCCCTGGGCGTGTCGGTCAGCGACCTGTTGGGCGGCCAGGTGCGGGACAAGATCCGTGTGTATTCGTGGATCGGCGGCGACCGCCCGGCGGACACCGCTCGCGCGGCGAAAGAGGCGGTGGCGCGGGGCTTCACGGCGGTGAAGATGAACGGCACCGAAGAGCTGCAATTTCTCGACACCTTTGAAAAAGTCGATCTGGCCCTGGCCAATGTGGCGGCGGTGCGGGACGCGGTAGGGCCGAACGTCGGCATCGGCGTGGACTTCCACGGTCGGGTGCACAAGCCGATGGCCAAGGTGCTGATGAAGGAGCTTGACCCGTACAAGCTGATGTTCATTGAAGAACCGGTGCTCAGTGAAAACTACGAAGCCCTCAAGGAGCTGGCGCCGCTGACCAGCACTCCGATTGCCCTCGGTGAGCGGTTGTTTTCCCGCTGGGACTTCAAGCGGGTGCTCAGCGAAGGCTACGTGGACATCATCCAGCCGGATGCCTCCCATGCCGGTGGCATCACCGAAACCCGCAAGATCGCCAACATGGCTGAAGCCTACGACGTGGCACTGGCGCTGCACTGCCCATTGGGGCCCATTGCCCTGGCGGCGTGCCTGCAACTGGATGCGGTTTGCTACAACGCATTCATCCAGGAGCAGAGCCTGGGCATCCATTACAACGAGAGCAACGACCTGCTGGATTACATCAAGGATCCGCAGGTGTTCGACTACGACAAGGGCTTCGTGAAAATCCCTAACGGCCCGGGCCTGGGTATCGAGATCAACGAGGAGTACGTCATCGAACGCGCGGCCATCGGTCACCGCTGGCGCAACCCGATCTGGCGGCATGCCGATGGCAGTTTTGCTGAGTGGTGAGTCACGCCTGATCACTCCCTGGGAGCAAAGGAGTCCTGTGGGAGCAAGGCTTGCCCGCGATGAACGATGACGCGGTTCGACTGGAAAACACATCGTCTGCATCGCGGGCAAGCCTTGCTCCCACAGAGTCTTGCTCGATCCTTGCCGTATTCGACAAATATAAAAAAGAGGCACTCACATGCAAGCGCACACCCTGAGCGCGCAGGCGTCGTTGGTGACGCCCAGCCGCAAGCGTTTTTTCATCATGGTCCTGCTGTTTATCACCGTGGTGATCAACTACCTGGACCGCAGCAACCTCTCTATCGCCGCCCCCGCGCTGACCAGTGAGCTGGGCATCGACCCGATCCACGTCGGGCTGATTTTCTCGGCGTTCGGCTGGACCTACGCCGCCATGCAAATCCCGGGTGGCTGGCTGGTGGACCGGGTGCCCCCGCGTATTCTGTATAGCGTTGCACTGTTGCTGTGGTCGGTGGCCACGGTGATGCTTGGTTTTGCCGCCAGCTTCATTGCCTTGTTCGTCCTGCGCATGGCGGTCGGTGCTTTGGAAGCGCCGGCCTACCCGATCAACAGCCGCGTGGTCACCACTTGGTTTCCTGAGCGTGAACGGGCTACTGCCATTGGTTTCTACACGTCCGGGCAGTTCGTCGGGCTGGCTTTCCTGACGCCGGTATTGGCGTGGTTGCAACACGCCTTCGGTTGGCACATGGTGTTTGTCGCCACGGGGGCGGTGGGCATCCTTTGGGCGGTGATCTGGTACGCGGTGTATCGCGAACCGCGGGATTTCAAAGGGGTCAACGCCGCCGAAATCGAACTGATCCGCGAAGGTGGCGGGTTGGTGGATATACAAGCCGATACATCCAAGGCCAAAGCCAAGTTCAGTTGGGCCGACCTGGGGATCGTCCTGACCCAGCGCAAGTTGTGGGGCATCTACCTGGGCCAGTTCTGTTTGAACTCCACACTGTGGTTTTTTCTGACCTGGTTCCCGACCTACCTGGTGAAATATCGCGGCATGGACTTCATCAAGTCCGGCCTGCTGGCGTCGTTGCCGTTCCTTGCCGCATTTGTCGGTGTGTTGTGTTCCGGGTTCTTCTCCGACTGGTTGATCCGTCGCGGCTCCACGGTGGGGTTCGCCCGCAAGCTGCCGATCATTGGCGGGTTGCTGATCTCTACCGCGATTATCGGCGCCAACTTCGTTGAGTCGACACCGCTGGTGATCGCTTTCCTGGCCTTGGCGTTTTTCGGCAATGGCCTGGCGTCGATCACCTGGTCGCTGGTTTCCACACTGGCGCCCGCGCGTCTGCTCGGGTTGACCGGCGGGGTGTTCAATTTCATCGGTAACCTGGCGGCCATCGCCACGCCCATCGTCATCGGTTTTCTCGCCAGCGGCGATTCGTTTGCCCCGGCCATCACCTATATCGCCGTGCTGGCGTTGATTGGTGCGCTGTCCTACATCCTGCTGGTGGGGAAGGTCGAGCGCATCGAGTTGTAGTCCGACGGGGCGGGCGACCATAATGCCGCCCGTTCCCCGCTCACTGTTGAAGGCCGGATATGCAGCAAGACGATCCAAAAATCACCAAGGACGCGGCGCCCACAGGCACCCAGACACTGCTGCGTGGTCTGGGTGTGGTCCAGGCGGTCGCCAGCGGTGCCCGTGACTTGAAGGAAATCGCCCGGTTGATCGGCACCACCCGCAGCACCACCCATCGCCTGGCCAGTTGCCTGGTGGATGAGCGCTACCTGCGCGTGGTGCCGCAAGTGGGTTATCTGTTGGGGCCGAAGCTGATCGAGCTGGGTTTTCAGGCCCGGGAAGAGTTGCCGCTGGTGAGTCTGGCAGGGCCGTATCTGGACGAGTTGTCGGCGCTCACCGGTGACACGGTTCACCTGGCGATTCGCGAGGGTGACGAGGTGTTGTACCTGCTGAAAAATCCGGGGCGCAATGGCCCGGAAATGCGTTCGCGCGTGGGCCATCGCATGCCGCTGGCGCGTACCGGGATCGGTAAGGCGCTGATGCTCGATGATTCTCAGGAACAATGGAAAAGGCTGTATGAAATCAGCTTGCCGGCGGGTGGGAAGAATCAGTTCTGGCCTCAGCATCAGGAGCAATCCTGGGAGCAGTTCCAGCAGCGGATGGTGGAGTATGTAGCGGGTGGTTATGCCTTCGATCTGGAAGACAACGAACCGTCGATTCGTTGTGTGGCGGCGCCGATCCGAGACGCCGGCAAGCGTATCGTCGCCGGTATCAGCATCGCCAGCACCGTACCGTATATGCCGCTGGAAAAAATGGCCGAGCTGATTCCCCTGGTCAAAGGGGTCACAGCCCGGCTGTCGGCCGAACTTGGCGCGAAGGTCTGACGAGCGTCAGGCTTTGAGGGTTGCCATGTCGATGACGAAGCGATACTTCACGTCGCCTGCGATCATGCGGCTGTAGGCCTCGTTGATCTGGCGGATGTCGAGCATTTCGATGTCGCAGCTGATGTTGTGTTCGGCGCAGAAATCCAGCACTTCCTGGGTTTCGGCAACACCGCCGATCAACGAACCGGCCAGGACCCGACGGCCCATGATCAAGTTGGCCGCATGGACTGGCGGATCGATCGGCTCGACCAGGCCCACCAGGATGTGTACACCGTCGAACCGCAGGGTACTGAGGTAGGGGTTGAGGTCGTGCTGCACCGGAATGGTGTCCAGCAGGAAGTTGAAATGACCGGCGGCAGCGGCCATCTGCTCGGCGTCGGTGGACACGATCACATGGTCGGCGCCCTGGCGACGGGCCTCGTCAGCCTTGCTGGCCGAGCGGGTGAACAGCGTCACTTCTGCGCCCATGGCCTTGGCGAACTTGATGCCCATGTGGCCGAGGCCACCCATGCCCAGCACGCCGACCTTGTCGCCGGCCTTCACGCCATAGTGCTTGAGGGGCGAGTAGGTGGTGATGCCGGCGCAGAGAATTGGCGCGGCGCCAGCCGGGTCGAGTGCTTCCGGGATGCGCAGCACGAAATGCTCGCTGACCACGATGCTGTTGGAATAACCCCCCATGGTGTGGCCGCCGCTGATGCGATCCGGGCTGGCGTAGGTCTGCGTCATGCCCTGGTAGCAGTATTGCTCCAGGTCGGCGCGACAGGCTTCGCACTCGCGGCAGGAGTCGACCATGCAGCCAACGCCCACCAGGTCGCCGACCTTATAGCGGGTGACATTCGCACCGACGGCGGTGACTTTTCCGACGATCTCATGGCCGGGCATCAACGGATAAACGGCAATGCCCCATTCATTGCGGGCCTGGTGGATGTCGGAATGGCAGACACCGCAGTAGAGAATGTCGATCGCCACATCGTCGGCTCGCGGGCTGCGGCGTTCGAACTTCATCGGGGCGAGGGGAGTGGTGGCCGATTGGGCGGCATATCCGATGGCAGTGTACATAATGGACCTCGCTTGGCTGTGAACGGTGAGAGGGTTCATTCTGCGAGTCCTGTCGGTTCGGGGCGATGGCGATTTCTACGGATGTCATGCCTATTCCTCCGACGTTGGCTATAGTTTGATCCTGCCAGGCGTCAGACCTGCGATGATGTTCTCGTCCCTTTTTTCGCGAAGTTTTTCTCATGTTGTTGACCCGCCATCTGGATGCCAACGCGGCGCTGGTTTCGCTGATCGAACCCTTGGCGACCCGTGACGGTTTTATCCCGACACCGCTGCCTGGCGTACAAGTCCTGCGGTGCAGCGAGGACATCGCCCGTGGTCCGCAGCTCTACGAGCCAAGCCTGGTGATCATTGCCCAAGGCAGCAAACTGGCTTACCTGGGACCTCGCACGCTGGAATACGGCGCCGGGCACTACCTGATCCAGGCGTTGCCGGTGCCGTTCGAATGCGAAACCTATGCCCTGCCCGATGCTCCGTTGCTCGGGATTTCCGTGGCGATCGATCGGGCGATGTTGGGGGAGCTGGTGCTGGCCATGGGCTTGACGCCGGGGCGAAGCCTGGCGGCGCAGACGCCGGAATCCATGACCATCGCCACGCTCGATGGTGCTATGCGAGGGTGTGTCGAACGGCTGTTGCACTGCTTGCACGATCCGTTGGAGTGTCAGGTCATGGGCCAGGCGCGACTGCGGGAGTTGCTGTTCGTCGTCTTGCGCGGGCCTCAGGCCGACGTACTGCGCGCGCTGGTGGAGCAGCAAGGCCAGTTTGCCCGGATTGCCGCTGCCCTGAGCCATCTGCACGCGCATTTCACCGAGCCGTTGAACGTCGAGACACTGGCCAGTTGCGCGAACATGAGTGCTTCGACCTTTCACGAGCATTTCAAACGCAGCACGCTGTTGTCGCCGGTGCAATACCTCAAGCGCCTGCGTCTGCTCAAGGCTCAGCGGTTGCTGCTCATCGAGGGCATGGGCGTGGCGCAGGTTGCGCATCAGGTGGGGTATCAGAGTTCGTCGCAGTTCAGCCGGGAGTACAAGCGTTACTTTGAGCGCAGTCCCGGGGAAGAGCGCGCCGCTTGATCCAGCGCAAGTCCCCCTGTGGGAGCGGGCTTGCTCGCGAAAGCGGTTTATCTATCAGTATTTTTGGTGACTGACACGCCGCCTTCGCGAGCAAGCCCGCTCCCACATTTTGGACCGTGGTGGTTCTTGACATCGCAGGCAACAAAAAGGCCCCCATGTCGGGAGCCTTGATGTTCAGCGAATCGGCTTACATGTTCGGGTAAGTCGGCCCGCCAGCGCCTTCCGGCGAAACCCAGGTGATGTTCTGTGCAGGGTCCTTGATGTCGCAGGTCTTGCAGTGAACGCAGTTCTGGGCGTTGATCTGGAAGCGCTTCTCGCCGTCTTCCTGGGTCACCACTTCATAGACGCCGGCCGGGCAGTAGCGTTGCGCCGGTTCGTCGTACAGCGGCAGGTTTTTGCTGATCGGGATGCTCGGGTCGGTCAGCTTCAGGTGGCAAGGCTGTTCTTCTTCATGGTTGGTACCGGAGATGAACACTGAGCTGAGTTTGTCGAAGCTGAGTTTGCCGTCCGGTTTCGGATAGTCGATCTTCTTGCAGTCAGCGGCCAGTTTCAGGCAGGCATAGTCAGGCTTGTTGTCATGCAGGGTGAACGGCAGCTTGCCGGCGAAGATGTTCTGGTCGAGCCAGTTGAAGCCGCCGCCGATGATGGCGCCGTATTTGTGGATCGCCGCGCCGAAGTTGCGGCTGGCGAACAGCTCTTCATGCAGCCAGCTGGCCTTGAAAGCGTCGACATAGGAGGTCAGTTCATCCGCGCCTTCGGAGCCTGCAAACAGCGCATCGGCCACCGCCTCGGCGGCGAGCATGCCGGATTTCATGGCGGTGTGGCTGCCTTTGATCTTGGCGAAGTTCAGGGTGCCGAGGTCGCAACCGATCAGCGCGCCGCCCTTGAAGACCATTTTCGGCAGCGAGTTCAGGCCGCCCTTGCAGATGGCACGAGCACCGTAGCTGACGCGCTTGCCGCCTTCCAGGTACTGCTTGAGCACCGGGTGATGCTTGAGGCGCTGGAACTCGTCGAACGGCGACAGGAACGTGTTGCTGTAGGACAGATCAACGATCAGGCCGACCACCACCTGGTTGTTTTCCAGGTGATAAAGGAACGAGCCGCCGGTATTTTCGCTGCCCATGATGTCCAGCGGCCAACCGGCGGTGTGCACCACCAGACCCGGTTGATGCTTGGCCGGGTCGATTTCCCAGATTTCCTTCAGGCCAATGCCGTAGTGCTGGGCGTCGGCGTCGCTGTCCAGGTTGAAGCGCTTGATCAGTTGCTTGCCGATATGACCACGGCAACCTTCGGCGAACAGCGTGTATTTGCCACGCAGCTCCATGCCAGGGGTGTAGAGGCCTTCCTTCGGCTTGCCTTCACGGTCCACACCCAGGTCGCCGGTAATGATCCCGCGTACGACGCCATTCTCGTCGAACAGCGCTTCCTGGGCGGCGAAGCCCGGGTAGATTTCCACGCCCAGGTTCTCGGCCTGCTGGGCCAGCCAGCGGCACAGGTTGCCCAGGGAAATAATATAGTTGCCTTCGTTGTGCATGGTCTTGGGCACAAAGAAGTCAGGGATTTTGCTCGCGGTCTCGGCGTTTCTCAGGACATAAATGTCATCGCGCACAACCTCCGTGTTCAGCGGGGCACCGAGCGCTTTCCAGTCCGGGAACAGTTCGTTCAGGGCGCGGGGTTCGAACACCGCGCCGGAGAGAATGTGCGCACCGACTTCGGAGCCTTTTTCGACCACGCAGACGCTGATTTCCTTACCGGCTTCGGCGGCCTTCTGTTTCAGTCGGCAAGCGGCAGACAGGCCAGCGGGGCCGGCACCGACGATGACCACGTCGAATTCCATGTATTCGCGTTCCACAGGCTATCTCCTACTCAAGGCTCAACAGTTTTTTCTAATTGGAGGTTTGGCGTTGCATCCACGATCTGCTTCGCGAAATCGACGAAAGCGGCCATGAATGACCCGCGCTTCTCTCTTAAGCGGCGCATTATATCTACACCACTCTCAGGGTCCAATACAAACGTTTGTTTGAAATAGCCGCAGGCCAGATAAATCACTGACGTACGGCTTATGACTGACCATTTTGCCGTATTGACCGGAATGGGTGTTCCGGTCAAGATACGGGCGGTTTTGCGCTCGCCGTAGGCTGACTGTTGGTTCCAAGAGCACCTCTAAAGACAGGGCGAAGGCAGCACAAAGTGACGTATTGCGTGGTTCGGACGCGCAGTTTACACGCCGCGATAATGAATGACTTGTCGGTCATCACTGACGAACGGTCTTCACTCCCGTGAGCAAGGTCATGTGTGGTTCATGCCGGCGTTTTTAGAGGTGCCCTTGCGCCCATGAGCATCAACCGCCAGGTTCGCCTAGGCGACTTTCTTTTCACCGGAGAGTAACGAGGAATCCATGAAGGTTCTTGTAGCTGTCAAACGAGTGGTCGACTATAACGTCAAGGTTCGCGTCAAAGCGGACAACTCCGGCGTCGACCTCGCCAACGTCAAGATGTCGATGAACCCTTTCTGCGAAATCGCCGTAGAAGAAGCCGTACGCCTGAAAGAAAAAGGCGTGGCAACTGAGATCGTCGTCGTCTCCATCGGCCCGACCACTGCCCAGGAGCAACTGCGTACCGCGCTGGCGCTGGGTGCTGACCGTGCCATCCTCGTCGAATCCGCCGAAGACCTGACTTCCCTGGCCGTGGCCAAGCTGCTCAAGGCTGTGGTCGACAAGGAACAGCCATCGCTTGTGATCCTCGGCAAGCAGGCCATCGACAGCGACAACAACCAGACCGGCCAGATGCTCGCGGCATTGAGCGGCTACGGTCAGGGCACGTTCGCGTCCAAGGTTGAAGTATCCGGCGACAGCGTTGCCGTGACGCGCGAAATCGACGGCGGCGCGCAGACAGTTTCCCTGAAACTGCCGGCCATCGTCACCACCGACCTGCGTTTGAACGAGCCGCGTTATGCGTCCCTGCCAAACATCATGAAAGCCAAGAAGAAGCCGCTTGAAGTGCTGACTCCGGACGCTTTGGGCGTTTCCACCGCCTCCACCAACAAGACCCTCAAAGTCGAAGCGCCAGCTGCACGCAGCGCGGGCATCAAGGTCAAGTCGGTGGCTGAACTGGTCGAGAAACTGAAAAACGAAGCGAAGGTAATCTAATCATGACTATCTTGGTAATCGCTGAACACGACAACAAAGTGCTGGCTCCGGCCACGCTGAACACCGTTGCTGCCGCTGTCAAGATCGGTGGCGATGTCCACGTCCTGGTAGCCGGGCAGGGCGCTGGTGCCGTTGCCGAAGCGGCTGCGAAAATCGCGGGCGTGAGCAAAGTCCTGAACGCTGACAATGCCGCTTACGCGCATCAGTTGCCGGAAAACGTCGCTCCTCTCGTCGCTGAGCTGGGCAAGGGTTACAGCCACATCCTGGCTGCCGCTACGTCCAACGGCAAAAACATCCTGCCGCGCGTGGCCGCTGCGCTGGACGTCGACCAAATCTCCGAGATCATCTCGGTGGAAAGTGCCGACACCTTCAAGCGTCCGATCTATGCCGGTAACGCCATTGCTACCGTGCAGTCCAATGCTGCGGTCAAGGTCATCACCGTCCGTGCTACCGGTTTCGACCCGGTTGCCGCCGAAGGTGGTTCGGCTGCCGTTGAAGCTGTAGGCGCTGCCCACGACGCCGGCATCTCCAGCTTCGTCAACGAAGAACTGGCCAAGTCCGATCGTCCGGAACTGACCGCTGCCAAGATCGTCGTTTCGGGCGGGCGTGGCATGCAGAACGGTGACAACTTCAAACACCTGTACGCCCTGGCCGACAAGCTGGGCGCAGCCGTCGGTGCTTCCCGCGCCGCGGTCGACGCAGGTTTCGTACCCAACGACATGCAGGTCGGCCAGACCGGCAAGATCGTTGCACCTCAGCTGTACATCGCCGTCGGTATCTCCGGCGCGATCCAGCACTTGGCCGGCATGAAAGACTCCAAGGTGATCGTCGCGATCAACAAGGACGAAGAAGCGCCGATCTTCCAGGTGGCCGACTATGGCCTGGTGGCGGACTTGTTCGAAGCCATCCCTGAGCTGGAGAAGCTGGTCTAATCCGGCGTCTTCACTTATAAAGAGCCCGGCCCTTTGGCCGGGTTTTTTATTATCTGCACGTTGTTGTCACTGCAAGGGGAGCATATCGCCATGGATCTTCGCCGTTTGGCTGGCGTGTCGTTGCTATGGGCACTGGCTGCTGTGCCGGGTCTGTCTGTCGCCGCCGGCAAATGTGAACGCCTGATCGCCACCGGTAGCCCGGATGCGCCGCCCTATCTGTGGCAAGACCCCCAGGATCCCAAACACCTGATCGGCGCAGGCGCAGACCTGCTGGCGCAAGTGGCGACGGAGCTGGGGATCAAGATCGAATTGCTCTATGCCGGCAAGCGTGCCCAGGCACAGGACGAAGTGCGCAGTGGACGCATGGACCTGCTCGTCGACGCCGCGCTGACAACCAGCGGGCTTGAAACGCTGGACTATGTTCATCCGCCCCTGTTGGAGAACGAGTACCTGGTTTGGACCCGCAAGGATTCGACACTGGTCATCACTCGGCCCGAGGACCTTCAGGGGCATCCCGGGGCATTGTCGCAAAAGGCGCGAATGACCCAGGCGTTTGGCGTTTTTGCCGAGCAGCAATTGTCCCTGACCCGTACACCCAACCTGACTGAAGCCTTTCAGAAACTGCTGCTGGGGGAGGTGGAGTATGTCCTGGCAGGGCGTTACTCGGGCCTGGCGATGGCACAGACATTGGGTATGGCCAATGACCTGCAAGCTGCGCCGCAACCAGTGGATACCCCGGGGTTGTTCCTCGCGGTTTCCCATAACTCCGCCTGCAATGATCCATGGTTACGCGGACAGCTGGCGCAAAAGATGACAGAATTGGCCGCGTCCGGCCTGACGGAGGCTGTGTTGCAGCGCAATATCGAGCGTTGGAAAACACAGTTGCAGCCACCTGTCGGTGCCCCAAAACAGTAGGGAACATTAGTGACTATTCGACCTCTTTTCGCTGCTCTGGCCGTTCTGGGCCTGGCGGGTTGCGCAGCCGATCCGGCGCCGAATGAACAGATTCGCCTGACCGAACAGGCGCTGGAACAAGCCCGTGCCGTGGGCGCCACGTCCGAAGAAGTGCCCGAGTTGAAACTCGCCGAAGAAAAGTTCGCCCGCGCCCAGTCCAACATGGCCGATGAGTCGTTCAAGAAGGCCCGCATGCGTGCTGAACAGGCCGAGCTGGATGCACGCCTGGCCGAAGCGAAGGTGCTGACCCTCAAAGGCGAGGAGCACCTTAACGTGCTTAACACCCGCATCGAGCGCTTGCGCAAACAGTTGAGAGATGACGCCCAATGAAGCAGTCCCAAGTATTTGGCGGCCTGATTCTCGCGGGCCTGGCCAGCTTGTATGGTTGCGCGGGTCAGCGCAGCGAAGTGGCGCTGGAAAAGGCGGGTGCCGACTTCCAGAAGGTCAAGGAAGATGCCAACGTATTACGAGCCGCGCCCAAGGACGTCATCCGCGCCGGCGAATCCCTGGCCCGGGCCGATCGTTTGTCCAGCTACTGGGGCAGCGGTGAGGACGTGCTGCATTACGCCTACCTGAGCCAGCGTTACAGTGAGATCGCCCGTGAGCACAGCAATCAGGTGCTCAACGAAGAGCGCGCGGCGAAGCTCGAACTGGAACGTCAGCGTCTGCAATTGGCCCTGCGCGAGTCCAAGCTGCTGAGTGTCCAGCAACAGGGCAAGTGGCTGGAAGAGCAGATCATGGCGATGGCGACCACCCAGACCGATCGCGGCCTGGTGATGACCCTCGGTGACGTGCTGTTCGACACCGGTCAAGCGCAGTTGAAGAACTCGGCCAACCGGGTAGTGCTCAAGATCGTGCAATTCTTGCAACTCAACCCCAAGCGCGTGGTGCGTATCGAAGGTTACACCGACAGCACTGGCGGCAAGCAGGAAAACCTCAAGCTGTCCCGTAACCGTGCCCAGGCGGTGGCGGACGTGCTGGTGGATTTGGGGATCGATGAGAAGCGCATTCAGGTCGAAGGCTACGGTGATGAGTTCCCGGTAGACGTCAACGCTTCCGAGCGTGGTCGGGCACAGAACCGTCGTGTTGAAATTGTGTTCTCCGACGAGAAAGGCCAGCTCGGCGCCGCCCGCTAAGGGCTGCGTTGCTGGAAAACCCGGCCCCTTCAGAGGCGCCGGGTTTTTTTGGGCCTGTGAATCAGTGATGAATGAGTACAGTTGGGGCTGTCACTCCCCTGTACGGTCGAGTAATCTGGCAACTGTCCCCGTACACTTCTAAACTGTTCCGGTATTGTCTCTCACAAGAATAAAATGCCCGTGAAATCGAGTGCTGCGTCATGACCAACCTCTTGCTCTATCAACGTATTGCCCAACAACTGGCTGAAGACATCCGGCGTGGTGTGTATCAGCCCGGTGAGCGTGTGCCTTCGGTGCGCAAGATGAGCTCGCAGCTCAACGTCAGCCATGCGACGGTGCTGCAGGCCTACGCCAACCTTGAAGATCAGGGGCTGATCCGCGCGCGACCGCAGTCCGGTTACTATGTGCACCAAACCCCGGCCCTGACGGCGCCGACCCCGGACATCGCCCGGGTCGAGCGTCCGGGGCTGGTCACGCGTAGCAGCATCATCCAGCAAGTGTTGGTTGAGTCGCGCCGCGAAGGTGTATTTCCCCTGGGCGCGGCGGTGCCGAGCGTCGACTACCTGCCCGTACGAGCGCTGCACCAGCAACTGGCCAAGGTCACGCGCTTCCACAGCCCGCGGGCGTTCAGCTACATGTTCAGCCCGGGCTTTGAACCCTTGCGGCGCCAGGTGGCGATTCGCATGCGTGATGCCGGGGTCGTGGTGGATCCCTCCGAGGTGGTGATCACTCACGGTTGCGTGGATGCGCTGCAAATGTCCTTGCGGGTACTGACCCGGCCAGGAGACCTGATCGCCGCCGAATCGCCGACCTACTACGGCTTGCTGCAACTGGCGGATCTGCTGGGCCTCAAGGTCATCGAGATCCCTAGCGACCCGGTCACCGGCATGAGCCTGGAAGCCCTGCAACTGGCGGCCAACCAGTGGTCGATCAAGGCGCTGGTGCTGACCACGCGTTTGAGCAATCCCCTCGGCGGGACGATGCCCGAGGAGCGGCAAAAGCAACTGTTGCGCCTGGCTTCGGATTTCGACATCCAGATTGTTGAAGACGATATTTATGGCGAGTTGATGTTCGAGCAGGGACGCACCAAGGCGCTCAAGGCCTATGACCGGTTGGACCGGGTCATTTACTGTTCGAGTTTTTCCAAGACGTTGTCACCGGGCGTGCGCATTGGCTGGATGATCGCTGGCAAGTTCCAGCAGGAAATCCAACGGCTTCAGACCTTCAGCACACACTCGGCGTGCAGCGTCACGCAGATGGGCATCGCCGCCTACCTGGAAAACGGTGGTTATGATCGGCACTTGCGTTATATCCGCCAGGAGTACCGCAAGAACCTCAGCGCCTTTCAGTTGGCCGTGCAGCAATACTTTCCCGAAGGCACTCAGATGAGCCGCCCTACCGGAGGCTTCATTCTGTGGGTCAGTCTGCCGGGGCGGGTCAACACTCAGGAGTTGCATGTGCGGGCGTTGCAGCAAGGTATCAGCATTGCGCCAGGGCTGATTTTCAGTAACACCGAACAGTTCAATCACTGCATCCGCCTCAATTGCGGTACGCCTTGGAACCGCGAGGCCGAACGGGCCTTGATGACGCTTGGCCTGCTGGCCACCCAACTGTGCCAGGAGACCGCCAGTGGTTTTTGATCGAAACTGGCGAACCCGACCTGATGTGCTTGTCAGCGACTGATTAACAGGCGAGCATGGGGATCTCTGCCGTAAGCGCCGTAGTGTCTATGAAAGCCATTGCTCCTGCCGCCTGGGTTTTGATCGGCCTGTTGACTGCCTTCCCTTCGGAAGGTGTCGTGGCTGCGTCGGCGCAGGAGAAGCCGGCCGCCAGCGCCACTAAAAACGCGTCGAAGAAAAAACCGGCAGTGGTTAAAAAGGCCCCCGCTAAAAAAGCCGTAGCGGCGAAGAAAAAACGTGCCCCTGTCGCCTCCAAGAGCAAGTCGGCCCGCGAGGTCGCCAAGACCCGGTTACCGCCGGCCAAGCTGGATTTGAGCCTGCCTCAGGACATGGTCGAAGATCTGCAGCCTCCGGGTGCGGTGCCATTACCCAAGCGTGAACCTTTGTTGCCGTCCATGTTTGGCGAAAAACCGGGACCGTTTCAACTCAATGGCCGTCTGCTGAGCAATGAAATGCAATTGCCTTTGCGCAATCAAGAGCGCAATGAAGTCGAAGGCGCGGCGTTGGATTTCGAATTCAAGCAGTAATCCTCCCATCTCGTCGCTGACTGTATGGTCATCTTGGCGTGAAAGAAAAAATACACGGGCGGTAATTTAAAACGGGTGTTTTAGCCGTTACTCTGTGTTCTGTTACCAATCATTACTGTCGTGAGGATGTTGTCGTCATGAAATGCCGCGAGGGCTGTGGCGCCTGCTGCATCGCCCCATCCATCAGTTCGCCGATTCCTGGCATGCCCCACGGCAAGCCGGCGGGCGAACGTTGCGTGCAGCTGTCGGTCGATAACCTGTGCCGGATCTTCGGCCAGCCGGAGCGGCCGATAGTGTGCTCGGCGTTCGGGGCCGACATCGAGGTTTGTGGCAACAGCACTGAAGACGCCATCCGGCTGATCGGTTGGTGGGAGCAAATCACGGCAGCGTAATGGGCCAGTTCGGAACTTCGATAACAAGGAAAAAACTATGGGTTCGCTGCATCGTATGGCTGTGTTGTGTGGTTTGACTGTGCTGCTGGCAACGGCTACCGCCCAGGCAGAAGACTGGAAAGTCGCCAAGGAAGAGGACGGCATCAAGGTTTCCCTCAGTGAAGTGGCCGGTTCCAAGTACAAGGCCTACCAAGGCGTGACCGTCATGAAAACCACCATGGCCAAGCTGCAAGCTCTTCAGGAAGACGTTCCGGCCGCTTGCGCCTGGATTCACGAATGCAGAAGCCAGGAGCTGCTCAAGCATGAAGGCGACCAAAGCTGGACCTACACCCAGTTCAACACGCCCTGGCCGGTTACCCCGCGGGACTCTGTATTGCAAGTGACCACCGTCAAGGGGGCCGATGGCAGCCTGACCCGCCACCTCAAAGGCGTGCCAACCTACCTGCCGGAAAAAAAGGGTTTTGTGCGAGTCACTCAGGTCGAAGGCTTCTGGAAGTTCACGCCCAAGGACGCCGGCCAGATCGAAGTGATCTATCAGGTCCACACCGAACCGGGTGGCGATGTTCCTTCCTGGCTGGCCAACAAGTTCGTGGTGGATGCGCCGTTCAATACGTTGAAAGCCTTGAAAGAACTTGCCGAAAAATAATCGCCGGCGCTGCATGAGAAAACCGCCCGTGAGGCGGTTTTTTCATGGCTGCCGTCCACCGACTGAGCGGAACGATTGTTCAACCCTCAATGTCGAGATAGAGGTAAGCCAGGCCCTGAATTGATCGAGGAGACACCGATGCAAAAGTGGGAGATCACTTTCGTTGATGATCACGGCGAAGCCATCGCCGAGCAGTTCGACTATGACCAGGAGCCCACCATGGAGCAGGCTGCGCAATTGATTCGCCAAAAGCTGCTTCCAGTACCCGCCCAGCTTGATCTCAATGACCTGGAGGGTCGCACCGAAGACCCTACGGTCAAGAGTCTCAAATCCCAGCACAGTATCGAAATCATCAGCATTACACCGATTTCATGAAGTTCACTGCCTGGCCCCGCTTGGCAGCGACCACGACTTACAGCTACTCTGCAATTGAGATCAGCGAAAGGATCGCTTAGGTCCGGTCTTGTCAGCTACATGCTTGTGTCCCGACGGTCATTTGATGCCGTATCGCTGCAGCCCAGGGGGTTGCCCGCACGGGAAGACGGAAAGTCTATCCATCGGTTTGAGGAGGACGTTTCATGAGCACAGCCTATCAAGAAGACATCAGCACCAGTGTGCTTCGCCGCATGAAAGAAGGCGGTTTCGATTTCTCACAATTCCATCCCATCGAGTTCTACGCCATTTTCCCGGATGAGGAGCGGGCGCGCAGGGCGGCAGGTCAATTTCGGGGTGAGTCATTGAATGCACAGATCAGCCCTCGGGACGACGGGGCCTGGTCATTGGAGTTGAGCCGGGTGATGTACGCCACCTACGATGACATTGGAGACTTCGAACAAAACTTCGAGGCCGTGGTGGAGCCTTTGGGTGGCATCATCGAA
Organism: Pseudomonas halotolerans; assembly: GCF_039581215.1. Lineage (NCBI taxonomy): Bacteria > Pseudomonadati > Pseudomonadota > Gammaproteobacteria > Pseudomonadales > Pseudomonadaceae > Pseudomonas > Pseudomonas halotolerans. The sequence goes on along the minus strand of NZ_JBCNTJ010000016.1, from coordinate 68,650 downwards.
GGCTGGGGCGTCAAACAGGAAATTCGGCGTCTGCATGCCTGACCCTTCATTCACGCAACCCGAGCAACGGCTGACCTATGTGTCGGCCGTTTTCATAGGGTGTGCTCCCACAAGATCACCTCAGCCACAACGCTGACTCATGGGGTCAACGGCTGTTTACGCCCCGCCATATGCTTGAGATATCCCACCAGCAGCTCCAGCTCCGCATCCGGCAGCACTGTGGCCGAGAACCCCGGCATCTTCCCTTGGGGCCAGCGCCGCAGACTTTGCGGGTCGCGGATATAGCGCTTGAGGAAATCCCCGGAAAAGTACTCGGTAGGATTGAAAGGGATGTTCAGGTCCGGGCCAAACTGCGCGTCGCCTGCGCCGTTGAGTCGATGGCAAGCCAGGCAGTTTTTCTGAAACAGTTCAAAGCCCTTATAGACCGGATCACCCTGGGTCACCGTGGGCGCTGGCAACAGGGCAGGGAAGCGCTCGGCTACCGCTGACAGGCGCTTGATGGTCGCCACTGCGTACGGCCATTGTTCGGGGCTGATGTGACCTGCCTCGGGATGGGTCCAGACCAGGTAGAAGGGCCCGGCGCTGCCCTTGCCTTCACCCAGTGGGGGCCAGGGGTGGGCCGGGTCTTCGATCGCCAGCCAGGCTCGAGCGCCGCTGGTGTTGAGTAGCGGTGCCGCGGGTAATTCGGCGGCAAATCCGTCCAGCGCCACGGCCTGGAGATGGTCGTCGGGGCGTACCCCGGTCAACAACGCGGTCAGCGGCACGGCGCGATAACTCATCGGCTTCTTGTAGGAAACGTCTTCAGCGATCTGGATTGTTCGGGCTTCAGGATGCTGGAGCAGTTCTTCGGTCTGCCAGGTGCGGGCAGTCGTGCCGAGCTCCAGCACCAACTGCGCGGCAAACAGGGGCGTGCTGAGCAGCAGCGCCCCGAACACAATGAGAGCTTTCACGAGGATCGTCTTCCATGTCGAGAGAGTGCCGCAAAGGTTGGCACAGCTACTGCGACTCGAACAACGAGCCTGTCACATTTTTTGGCGATACAAGCGACAGCGCTTGCCGTTGATACAGGCGCCCACGTGCAGGATTCAGCCGATCATCTTGGTGATATTCGGCACAATCAACAGCAGCGTCGTGGCGAAGAGAATGAGTCCGGCTTGACGAACTTTCGAATGTTTGAACATGGCTGACCCGCCTTTTTTGTTATTTCCTGAGGCCAGCCTGCATATCTCCTGACGGCTGGCGTTGCACTTCCTGTCTGACAAGTGCCTCGGCAAAACCCGACGACTATCTTGTACAAGGATTACATTAGGGGCCGCAGCCGCCTTGGCTTAGATCCAATTCGTATGAGCTTGCTACCAACTGCTGTTAAACAGGTATGAGGCCTAGTGCCACCTTCGTGAAGGCCCTTTTGCTAGACACTTTGCTCACCTGAATCGGTTAACCCGATAGCAGGCTACCGTTCGTCTGAGCGTGGCCGTCAACGTCGTTGAGCACTGCGGTCATTGAATCTCGGGCCGCTGGGCTTATGGTTGGAGCCATTGCATTGTCCCAGTGGTTTGAGGATGTCATGACCGAAGCTTTGATTTTTGACGCATTACGCACCCCCCGTGGCAAGGGCAAGGCTGATGGCGCTTTGCACAGCGTCAAACCGGTGAACCTGGTGGGAGGCCTGCTCACGGCCTTGCAGCAGCGCATGGGCCTGGACACCAGTCAGGTTGACGATATCGTGCTCGGTTGCGTGACGCCGATCGGTGATCAGGGCGCCGACATCGCCAAGACCGCCGCGCTGATCGCCGACTGGGATGTCAGCGTGGCAGGCGTGCAGCTCAACCGGTTCTGTGCCTCGGGCCTGGAAGCGGTAAACCTGGCGGCCATGAAAGTGCGCTCCGGGTTCGAGGACTTGGTGGTGGCCGGCGGTGTCGAATCCATGTCGCGCGTGCCCATGGGCAGCGACGGCGGCGCTTGGGCGCTGGACCCCCAATCCAACCTGCAGGGCCACTTCACGCCTCAGGGCATCGGTGCCGACCTGATCGCCACCCTGGAGGGCTTCAGCCGCGAGGACGTCGATGCTTTCGCGCTGCACTCCCAGCAAAAGGCCGCCCGGGCCCGGGCCGACGGTTCGTTCAACAAATCCCTGGTGGCGGTGCGGGACCAGAATGGCATCGTGCTGCTGAATCACGACGAATTCATCCGTGCTGACTCGACCCTGGAGGGCTTGGGCAAGCTCAAGCCGAGTTTCGAAGCCATGGGCCAGATGGGTTTCGACGCCACGGCGCTGCGGGTCTACAGCCATGTGGAACGGATCAACCATGTCCACACGCCGGGCAACAGTTCCGGCATCGTCGATGGGGCGGCGCTGATGCTGATCGGCTCCGAAGCCAAGGGGCAGGCCCTGGGGCTGCAACCGCGGGCGCGGATTGTCGCCACGGCGGTCACCAGCACCGATCCGACCATCATGCTCACCGGCCCGGCGCCGGCTACCCGCAAGGCTCTGGTCAAGGCGGGGCTGCGGGTGGAGGACATCGACCTGTTCGAAGTCAACGAAGCGTTCGCCTCAGTGGTGCTCAAGTTCATCAAGGACATGGCCATCGACCCCGCCAAGGTCAACGTCAACGGCGGCTCCATCGCCATGGGGCACCCTTTGGGGGCTACGGGCTGCGCAATCCTCGGCACTTTGCTCGATGAGCTGGAGGCGCGTCGCCTGCGCTATGGCCTGGCGACGCTGTGTGTCGGCGGCGGCATGGGCATTGCCACCGTTATCGAACGTCTCTGAGCCCCGACTTCAAGGAATAGTTTTCATGAGCGATGCCATCCGCTACGAAACCGGCCCGGACCGGATTGTCGTCCTGACCCTGGACATGCCAGGCCAGAGCGCCAACACCATGAATGCGACGTACCGCGAGGCCATGGCCGCCTGCGTCGCCCGGCTGATTGCCGAAAAAGACTCGATTGCCGGGGTGATCATGACCTCGGCCAAGAAAACCTTCTTCGCTGGCGGCGACCTCAACGAATTGGTCAAGGTTAAGAAACCCCAAGCCAAGGCATTCTATGAAATGGTTCTCGGGCTCAAGGCGCAACTGCGTGCCCTGGAAACCCTGGGGAAACCGGTGGTGGCTGCGATCAATGGCGCGGCTCTGGGCGGCGGCTGGGAAATCTGCCTGGCCTGCCATCACCGTGTGGCGCTGGATCATCCGTCGGTGCAGATGGGCTTGCCGGAAGTCACCCTGGGCCTGTTGCCCGGTGGCGGCGGGGTGGTGCGGATGGTGCGCTTGCTTGGTTTGGAGAAAGCCTTGCCGTATTTGCTCGAGGGCAAGAAGGTATGCCCGCAACAGGCACTGCAGGCCGGTCTGATCGATGAGCTGGCGGTGGATCGCGAGGACCTGCTGAACAAGTCCCGGGCCTGGATTCTGGCTAACCCGAGCGTGGTTCAGCCTTGGGACGCGAAGGGCTATCAGATTCCGGGGGGCACACCGTCGCATCCGAAAGTCGCGCAGATGCTGGCGATAGCCCCTTCGATCCTGCGCAACAAGACCCAGGGTTGCCTGCCCGCACCGGAGAAAATTCTCTGCGCGGCAGTGGAAGGTGCCCAAGTGGATTTCGACACCGCCCACGTGATCGAAACCCGCTACTTCACTGAGCTGACCACTGGCCAGGTGGCCAAAAACCTGATCGGCACGTTCTGGTTCCAGCTCAACGAAATCAAGGCCGGCGGTTCGCGCCCGCAGGGCTTTGCACCTTATCTGACGCAAAAAGTCGCGGTGCTCGGTGCCGGCATGATGGGGGCCGGTATCGCCTACGTCAGCGCTATGGCCGGCCTTGCGGTGGTGCTCAAGGATGTCAGCCTTGTCGCCGCCGAGAAGGGCAAGGCCCGTGCGGCGGCGCTGCTGGATAAGAAGGTCGCCCGCGGGCAGCTCACCGCCGAGCAGCGCGAAGCCACGCTGGCGCGGATTCAAACCACTGACAGCGACGCGGACCTGGCCGGTTGCGATCTGGTCATTGAGGCGGTGTTTGAAGACCGCGCCCTGAAAGCCAGTGTCACAGCTGCTGCCCAAGCGGTTGTTGGGGGGGACGCGGTGATCGCCTCCAACACCTCGACCCTGCCCATTACCGGCCTGGCGACGGCTGTACCGGATCAGACGAAGTTCATCGGCCTGCATTTCTTCAGCCCGGTTGAAAAAATGCCCTTGGTGGAAATCATCAAGGGCGCCCGCACCAGCGACGAAACCCTGGCACGCGCTTTCGATTTCGTTCTGCAAATCAACAAGACGCCGATTGTGGTCAACGACAGTCGAGGCTTCTTCACTTCCCGGGTATTCGGCACCTTTACCAACGAAGGCATCGCCATGCTGGGTGAGGGCGTGAGCGCGCCGATGATCGAGACCGAGGCGCGCAAGGCCGGCATGCCAGTGGGGCCTCTGGCAATCTCTGACGAAGTGTCCCTCAGCCTGATGAGCCATATCCGCGCGCAAACCGCCGAGGACCTGCAAGCGGAAGGGAAAACGCCGACCGAGCACCCGGCGTTCGCCGTGATTGACTTGCTGCTCAACGAATACAAGCGGCCAGGCAAAGCAGCCGGGGCCGGTTTCTATGAATATCCGGCTGACGGGCAGAAACACCTGTGGCCGGAGCTCAAGAATCGTTTCGAGAAAGCTGACGGGCAGATTTCGCCACAGGATATCCGCGATCGCCTGCTGTTCATCCAGGCCCTGGAAACCGTGCGCTGTGTGGAGGAGGGCGTGCTCACTTCCACGGCGGACGCCAACGTCGGCTCGATCTTCGGTATCGGTTTCGCCGCCTGGACTGGCGGTGCGTTGCAGTTCATCAACCAGTACGGCCTGCGGGATTTTGTCGCCCGTGCTCAGTACCTGGCCGAGCAGTATGGCGAGCGTTTTTCACCGCCGGCCTTGTTACTGGAGAAAGCCGCTCGGCAAGAACTGTTCTGACGGGCAGGGGAAGGGGCTTGCCTTGGGACGGTGTTTCAAGGCACGCTCAGGGTGTGCAATATTCCCATCATCGTGTCAGGTATTTTTTATGTCGTTGCGCATCTGCATTTTGGAAACCGATATCCTGCGTCCGGAACTGATCGACCAATATCAGGGTTACGGGCAGATGTTCCAGCGCCTGTTTTCACAACAGCCCGTCGCGGCTCAGTTCATTGTGTATAACGTGATGCAGGGGCAATACCCCAACGACGATGAGGTGTTCGACGCTTATCTGGTGACCGGCAGCAAAGCCGATTCCTTCGGCACCGATCCCTGGATTGAAACCCTCAAGACCTTCCTCCTGGACCGCTACCAGCGCGGCGACAAGTTGCTGGGCGTGTGCTTCGGTCATCAACTTCTGGCGCTGTTGCTGGGCGGCAAGGCCGAGCGTGCGAGCCAGGGGTGGGGCGTGGGGACACACCGCTACAAGCTCGCGGCCAAGGCGCCGTGGATGAGCCCGGTGATGGAAGAGCTGACCCTGCTGATCAGTCATCAGGACCAGGTCACCGAACTGCCGGAAAACGCCACGGTCATTGCGTCCAGCGATTTTTGCCCGTTCGCGGCCTACCACATCAACGATCAGGTGCTGTGCTTCCAGGGCCACCCGGAATTCATCCACGATTATTCCCGGGCGCTGCTGGAGATTCGCCAGCAACAATTGGGCGAGCAGATCTACAGCCAAGGCATGGCCAGCCTCGAACGGGCGCATCACGGCACGACAGTGGCTGAATGGATGATGCGTTTCGTCGCGCACAAGCCTGAGACCGCAGCGGCCCAAGACTAAAACACCATCGCCTCCCATGCTTGATAGGCAGACGATCAAGTGTGGGAACGAGCCTGCTCGCGATGAATGTCACCCCAGCCTCAACGGCATACAAGCTGTCTACAACCACCCCGATCGCTTGAAGCTCCCCCACAACGCGGTACAGCCCACCGCAATAAACCCCAGCACCAGAAAATACCCGTAGTGCCAGGTCAATTCCGGCATGTTCTCGAAGTTCATCCCATAGATGCCGGCGACCGCCGTGGGGAACGCCAGGATCGCCGCCCATGCGGCGAACTTGCGCTGCACCACACTCTGGCGCGACGCTTCGAGCAGCACGCCGATTTCAATGGTCTGGCTGGCGATGTCCGCCAACGTCGCCAGGTCTTCCATTTGCCGCGTGACATGAATCTGCACATCGCGGAAATACGGGCTCATGTTTTTGTCGATGAAGGGAAAGTCCAGTCTTTGCAATTCTTCGCTGATTTCCACCATCGGCGCTGCATAACGACGCAGGCGTAATACGTCACGGCGCAAGCTGTGCAAGTTCTGAATATCCCGCTCGTTCAGGGCGCTGCACAGTACGTTGCGCTCCAGCTCATCGATCTCGGCATGAATGGCTTCACCCACCGGCTGGTAGTTTTCAATGACGAAATCCAGGATGGCATAAAGAACGAAATCTTCCCCGTGCTCCAGCAGAAGGGGCCGCGCCTCGCAGCGCTGTCGGACGTGGGCGTAGGACGCCGAGTGGCCGTTGCGGGCGGTGATGATGTAGCCGTTGCCGGCGAAGATATGCGTCTCGATGAACTGCAGCTTGCCGTCCTTGCGCACCGGCGAATACGTGACGATAAACAGCGCATCGCCAAAGGTCTCCAGCTTGGGGCGGCTGTGCTTCTCCATCGCGTCTTCAATCGCCAATTCATGCAGGTTGAATTGGCGCTGCAGATTGGTCAGCTCCTGGGTGCTGGGCTCTTCAAGGCCGATCCACACAAAATGACCGGGTTTGGCTGCCCAGGCGCTGCCTTCGTCGAGGGTGATGTTGGTGACTTTCTTACCGGCGCTGTAAACCGCAGCAGCAACGACTCTACCCATGATGGTGGTTCACTTCTTCTTGGAAAATGGCAGTGGCAGGCAATCTGTAGCTTAGTGTGCCTTGCTGCTTGAGAGTCAGCAAAATCCGCCGAGTTCGCCGATAGAGTCAAACGCCATGCAGGTAACAGAATCGATCGGGCTTCTGTGCCCGGCTGGCTATTGTTTAACTGACTCGTCAAACAGCCTGCACCTGCCGGTCCATCGCCGCGATGCACTCGCGCATTTGCTCTCGGCACTGTGCGATGAGTCGGGGCATGTCATCCAGGCTCAATCCTGCTGTAGGAATCGCTGGCAGCGAGCGTATGAGAATGTCACCGCTGCGCCAGCGATTGAGGCGCATGTGCTTGATGTAACTGCTGACGCACACCGGAACAATCGGCACCCCGGCGGCGATCGCCATCTGGAACGCGCCTTTCTTGAAGGGCAGCAGATCCTCGCCGAAATTGCGCGTGCCTTCCGGGAACACCCAGATTGATGTGTCCTCATGCTGCAACGTATGAGTGGTGGTCAACATCGACTGACGCGCCTTGATCGCGTTCCCCCGGTCGATCAGCACATTGCCCGCCAGCCAGAACAATTGCCCGAACAACGGCACCCACTTCAGGCTCTTCTTACCGATGCACACGGTGCGGTAGGGCACCACGTTACCGAACACGAACAGGTCATAGTTGGATTGGTGGTTGGCAATGATCACGCAGCCCTGGGATTTACTCACCAGCGTGTCGACCTCGGCCTTCACCCGCAGACGCAAAATGCACATGGCGGGCCATGCATACAACCTGGCGCATAAACGGCTGTTGTCCGGATTGAACGGCCGACACAGCCCCAGGATCACCCCGAGCACACCGGCCAGTACAAAATGCAGACCCATCAACAACATACGCAATAAAAACAGCATCTACAGGCCCTATCGGGACAAAAGGTGGCGCAGTGTACGGATGTGCACTGTTTTCGGCAATTGCCGCTATAGAGGTAGGAGATGGGCGATGTTTGAGCGCATGTTTCCGATTGGCGTGTCAGAAGCAGGCTAGAGCGGTTGTCGTTTTTTAAACGACGCGCGTAAGAAAAAGCCCGACGCGGAGGTCGGGCTTTTCGTTTTTTGCTGTGGAGAGTTAACCCATATGCTCCTGATCCAGCAGGATTGCACTGTCCAGCGTCTCCAGCAGGGCCTTGCGCACTTTCAGCTTGGTATTCTTGTGGGCGGTCATGTTGATTTTCTTCAACTGACGCGCCGCCTCCAGCGCGGCCCCCGGCAGTTCTTCGGCGGATACCACCTTGTCGAGGAAGCCGGCATCCACAGCGCTCTGCGGGTTGAACATCTCGCCATTGATCACCGAGCGATGGAACGCGGACTTGCGCAGGCGATCACGGGCCAGCTCGATACCCGCGTGGTGCATGGTCATGCCGATCTGCACTTCGTTCAGGCCAATGCTGAACGGCCCATCGATCCCGATGCGGTAATCCGCCGACAGCAGCAGGAACGCTCCCTTGGCCACTGCATGCCCGGGGCACGCGACAATGACGGGGAAGGGATGCGACAACAGGCGACGGGCCAGGGTCGAGCCGGCCGTGACCAGACTCACCGCTTCCTTGGGACCGGCGGTCATTACCTTCAAATCGTAACCACCGGACAAAATCCCCGGTTGCCCGGTAATGATCACCACCGCCCGATCCGCCACAGCCTGATCCAGCGCAGTGTTGAACGCGGCAATCACATCCGGCGAGATGGCATTGACCTTGCCGTTGTTCAAGGTCAGGGTCGCGATACCGTCTTCGAGATGGTAGGTAATCAGGTCGCTCATGACGCTATTCCTTGTAGGAGAAGTGAAGCAGACGTTACCCACCGTCGCAGGCCAGGTAAAGCGCCGTGACTGACTCACCGGTCAGCCCCCAGCCCTCACAAACCGCCTGACCGCCCCATCGCCCGCGCCTTGCTCCATAGATCACTGCGCGCACAAACCCGAAGATTGGCCGGTTTGCCATGCCCCGATGCGTTTGAAATGCCCGATCACCTTAACCACATGAAAATTCTGAAAAAAACCTTTGCCATCGGAAAAGCTTTCGACTACATTAGCGCGCCTCGACAGACTGAACAGTTTGCCGAGACACGGTGAAGTGTCCGAGTGGCTTAAGGAGCACGCCTGGAAAGTGTGTATACAGGAAACTGTATCGAGAGTTCGAATCTCTCCTTCACCGCCACATTCTGCAAACACAAACCCCTGATTTTCCTAGAGAAAGTCGGGGGTTTGTGGTTTTTGGTGTCTGAAAAAGAGTGATATGGGAACGATATGGGAACGGAGGGCGAATCCCCGCGTGCTGGCGGCAACCACGCATAAGAACCAGACGCAGGTCTCCGCGCCGTTCCACCAAGCAGCATCAGGCAACCTCTCAGCAGCATCGAGCAAAAGCTTCCGTGCCCATGCCGTTAAGGTTCCTCTTGAAGAGGTTCCTATCAACGATATTGTTGTGAGAGAAAGATCATGACCCCATGGATGAGTTTGGCTGTGCGCCTTCAGGCTGTCGCGCTGTGTTTGGTGCTTTCAACGAACACGGTTTCAGCGGCGCAAGCCGCTGACCAAAACATCAATGCCGATTTGGTGCGCCAAGCGTTTACTAACTGGCAGCAAGGCCAAGGCACGGTTTTCGATCTACTGGCACCCGACGCAACGTGGACCGTATCTGGATCAAGCCCGGTTTCTGGTGTGTACAACAGCAAGACGGATTTAATCGAACGAGCCGTACAACCGATCACCGCTCGGCTGGCGACGCCCATTTCCCCTACCGTGCAAAGCATTGTGGCCGAGGACGATGTCGTGGTGGTTCTCTGGAAGGGTGAAGCCATGGCGCTTGACCGCAAGCCCTACAACAACTCTTACATGTGGCACATGACATTCAAGGATGGCCAGATCACGGAGGTGAAAGCCTTTCTGGACACGTACGTGTTGAATGACCTGATGCGTCGGGTAGATCCTGTTCGGTAATACCCCGCACAGCGTGAGAAAACAGAGCGTGGCTCTATCGTCAGGCCTGCAAGAGGTATGACAGCCCGAAAAAACGGCTCGTTGATAAACGAGCCGTTTTTTTATGCCGGTGTGATCAAGGCAGATGCCTGGATGTCAAAGATGATCCGCATCAATCACGGCTTTGGCGAACGCCTGTGGGTCTTCTTGCGGCAAGTTGTGGCCGATGCCGCCGGTGATCAACCGGAATTCGTATTTGCCGGTGAAGCGCTTGGCGTAATCCTCGGGAGCTGGGTGCGGCGCGCCGTTGGCATCGCCTTCAAGGGTGATGGTTGGCACGCTGATGGAAGGCGCCGTCGCCAATTTCTGTTCCAGCGCGTCGTACCGGGTTTCGCCCTGGACCAACCCGAGGCGCCAACGGTAGTTGAACACGGTGATCTCGACATGGTCGGGGTTTTCCAGTGCCTTGGCGCTGCGGTTGAAGGTGGCGTCATCGAATGCCCATTTTGGCGACGCCAGTTGCCAGATCAACTTAGCGAAGTCGTGGGTGTTTTTCTCATACCCGGCGCGGCCTCGGTCGGTGGCGAAGTAAAACTGATACCACCATTGCAACTCAGCCTTGGGTGGCAGCGGGTTCTGGCCGGCGGCCTGGTTGCCGATCAGATAGCCACTGACCGCGACCAGCGCCTTGACCCGCTCCGGCCACAGGGCCGCGACGATGTCCGCCGAACGTGCGCCCCAATCATAGCCACCGAGCACGGCTTGCTTGATCTTCAGCGCATCCATGAAGTCGATCACGTCACTGGCCAGCGCGGCCGGTTGACCGTTGCGAAGCGTTTTTTCGGACAGGAAATGCGTATCGCCGTAGCCGCGGGCATAGGGCATCAGCACGCGGTATCCCTTCGCTGCGAGCAAGGGCGCGACTTCGTCATAGCTATGAATGTCGTACGGCCAGCCGTGTAGCAGAATCACCACCGGCCCATCGGCGGGGCCGGTTTCGGCGTACGCCACGTCCAGCAGACCGGCCTTGATATGCTTCAGCGCACCGAACGGGGAGGGCGTTGTGTGCGTGCCGCCGGACTTGGTTGCGGTTGGCTGCGCGGCGCTGGCGGATTGCCCGTGGGCTACCCCGAACGCGCCGAACAGGCTGAGAGCGAGGATGGATGAGCCGAGCAGGCGGCGATGGGTTTTACCGGTTTTGCTGTTCTGCCGTGACGTTTTCACAGTGATGCCTCCATTGCGAGCCGTGGGTCAGGGGCTCTGGTTGAGGCCCTTGAAACCTTGGGTGCATTTGAACGGGGCAACGTATCCGGGCTGTGTCGAATGGGAGGTAAAAGTGCAAGGTTATGTAGCGATGTATCCTCGGGATACACGAGGATACATGGCAGCAAGATTGTCGGCGGCTAACGATTTTGGCCCGCTGCAGGATCGTTCTGTCGCAGATAATAATTGTCGAACTTGCCGCTTTCGACGAGTTGGAAGCCGTGGCGGATGTAAAAGCGATTCGACGCGCTTTCTTTGAGAGCGCCCACTCGCACAGGCAGCGCAGCGGCATCTGCCTCTTTGAATATTTGGCTGAGAACAGCAGAGCCTACTCCTGATCCTTGCGCGCCAGGGCGCACGTACAAGTGGTCAAGCAAGAGTTCATTGTCGTGACGTTTGATGACTACTAACCCCACCCTCTCTCCTGTTACCACGATGTGGCGTGTGCAGCCTGGTTCAAAGCTGCCAAGAAAACGTTCGCGTGCGCGCACTGGATCAAAGCGCCCGACACGCTCAAGACTTTCGCGCATGGCTTCGATTCGAATAGCGACCAGATCGTCCAGGTCGCTTTGTTGAGCGGGGATCAAGGTGGTGAGGAAATCGGGTGTGAAGGGCATCATGCGCTCTAATATCATCCTGGGATGATCCGTATAGATAACCTGGCTATTTCGGATTGTGAAGGGGTACAACAGCTGCATTGATCGTTGATCACCCGGAGCAAGCACTCAAGATGGAAGCCCACATTCGTCTCGCAATACCTGAGGATGCAGAAGCGATAAGCAACGTTGTGATCAGCGCCTTGCGTCAATCCAACGCCAACGATTACCCACCCGAGGTCATCGCCCAGGTGGAGCGCAGCTTCTCTGCTCAGGCGGTTCAGCAATTGATGGAGCAGCGTCGGGTTTATGTGGCGTCTGTCGAACAATGTGTCGTCGCCACGGCCAGCCTCGATGGGGGTGTTGTCAGAAGTGTTTTTGTCGAACCGCAGTGCCAGGGGGAGGGCATCGGCAAACAACTAATGTCTGTCATTTGTTCAGATGCTCTCGACAGGGACCTGGACGTTTTGCACGTGCCTTCCTCCATCACGGCAGAGGGTTTTTACACAGCGCTGGGATTTCAAAAAGTACGTGACGAACTCCACGGCGCCGAGCGCACGATTATCATGCGCAAATTGTTGTTGAAGTAGTGTCTGCTCAATCCCTGCCTCGCTGGGGCACACCGCTTTTGGTTCAGGGCAGGCATTGCAGCGGGCTTGTGAACCCTCTATAAAACCCACGCTGACATCGCGACCCTTTCGGTGGTCGTTGACCTCTGGATAGCTGACCCGCATGGAGCATCATCGTGAGCGAATCTTCTCGCCCCCTCAAATCCCTGACTCACACCGTTTCGAATAGCACATCGTCCCGCCTGCCGAGTATTGGACTGCTGCAACATGCCTGTAGCCTCAGCCTCCTGGCCTTGCTCAGCGGGTGCGGAGCGTTGACGGATGTCCGCTCTTTCTCCACGCCCTACTCGACACCTGACGGTGGTGAGACAGCACGATTGCGGGTAATCAGCGACGGTATGATCCGGGGCGTGCCCAAGTCCGACTGCGTCGACTTTCGTCTGCCGGGCGCCGGTGTGATGGTGGCGTACCGGGATGGCTACGCCAATCGCAACGGGGAAAGCCTGGGCATGCCGGCTGTCAGCGAGCGCTCATCCGCGACTGTCATGACCGAGCTGCTGGTGCCTGCAGGGCAGCCCATCGCTTTTCATTACATTGGTGATCAGTGCTACAACATGTTTAGCTTTGTCCCTAAGGCAGGGGCGGATTACCAACTGGACGCCATGGGGTTTTACCGGTGCGGGGTCACACTCAAGCAAGTGGCCGGTGCAACAGTGCGGTATTCCTCGGTCCCGCTGAAGGAAAGCAAATTGTGCAGAGTGACGGATAACTTTTAGAGTGGACATTTCCAGGGTGCGATAACGTTTGAAAAGGACTTCATTATGGAAACCATCCCCACGCTCCAGACCCGCCGTCTCATCCTCACGCCTCTGCAACTGACCGATGCACCGACTATTCAACAGCTGTTTCCCCAGTGGGAAGTGGTGCGTTATCTCGACAGTCGCGTGCCATGGCCTTACCCGGCTGACGGCGGACTGACTTACGTTCGCGACCACGCACTCCCTGCCATTGCAGCAGGGCGCGAATGGCATTGGATGATTCGTATCGCTGAAGACGCGGCACAGTGCATTGGCAGCATCAGCCTGTACGATCAGCCGGGTAACAACCGAGGCTTTTGGCTGGCACCTCAGTGGCAGGGAAAGGGTTACATGCGCGAAGCCTGTGAAGTAATCAACGCCTATTGGTTTGAAACCCTGGGGCGTCCCGTCATGCAAGTGCCCAAGGCGGTGGGCAATCATGCTTCGCGCAAGGTTTCGGAGCATGAAGGGATGCGTATGATTGCAACGCAGCAGGGGGAATTTGTCTGTGGTTCGTTGCTTAAGGAAGTTTGGGAAATGACGCGGGAGACGTGGCTTGAGAAAAAGGCTGCGCTGGGGGCGGGTTGAGCAGAACTTCGAGGGGCCGGTCGCCTTGAACGTGAATTCACTACATTCGCCAGGATCCATTTATGCCGCTGAATTTCCACAAGATGCACGCAAACGGCGATGACTTCATCCTCGTGGATTCGCGAAATTCAAAAAATACTCTAACCAGTGCCATGGCCCGGCGAATGGGTGATCGCCATCGAGGCATCGGTTTCAACCAGCTCGCGGTAATGCTCGATTGTGAGGATGCAGACGCACGCCTGATGTTCTGGAATGCAGATGGCTCCACGCTGGACGTTTGCGGCAGCGCGACGCGGGGCGCGGCGGATCGGTTGATGCGCGAAGCGAATGTGACTTCGATAACGCTGCGCACCAAGCGCGGTTTGCTCACTTGCGAACGAACTTCAAGCGGCGCAATTTCCGTCAACATGGGGCAGCCGCTTTTCGGCTGGTCGGACATTCCCTTGGCTCGGGACCTGGACACGGCTGTTTTGCCACTGGCGGGTAGCCCGATAGCGTGCAGCATGGGCAACCCACACTGCACTTACTTTGTGGATGATCTCGCCGACGTTGATATCGCGACAATCGGCCCGGTGATCGAACCCCACCCCTTGTTCCCGCTCAAGACCAACGTGCATTTCGTCCAGGTCATCAATCGAAAGCACATTCGTTTGCGCATATGGGAGCGGGGCGGTGGCATCGCACTCGGCTCAGGCTCCTGCTCCTGCGGCGCCGCTGTTAACGGAATCCGTCGAGGCTTATTGGACCATTGCGTTGAGGTTGAATGTGATGGTGGAAGCGTGACGGTTCAATGGGATGGCGTTGGGCCGGTCTTTCTCATCGGGCCGGTACAGGCAACGTTTTCCGGAGTTTTCACCGACACTGCTCAGCAAATCTCCACCTGATAACGGAAAGTATCAGCAGCCCCCCGGGACACTCGGTATTCCAGTGGCTGCCGGTCGTAGCCCAGCGCCACCCGTTCGACCACCACCACTGGGCTGCCGACGGTGACTCCCAGGGTGGCGGCGAGTGGCTCATCGGCCGAGGCGACGGTCAGGGTTTCTCGCGCAGACGCAACCCGCATGCCACAGCGTTCTTCGTAGAATGGGTAGAGCAGGGTGCCGAAGTCGCTCAGGTCGGTGTCGAGCAGAGCGCCGAAGCGAGCGGCTGGCAGCCAGATTTGCTCGTGGAACAACGGCCTGCCATCCATGAGGCGCAGGCGCTCCAGGCGAATGGTGGAGTCCTGCTCGGTCAGGTTCAGCGCTTGGCGCACGTGGGCCCCTGGGGTTTCCTGGGTGCGGCTCAGGATGCGGCTTTGCGGCACTTGCGATTGACCGCTGGCATCGACCTGCCGAAAGAAACGAAACAGTGAGCCGTCGAAGTTGGGGCGGCGCACGAATGTGCCCCGGCCCTGGGCGCGCAGCAGCAACCCTTCTCCAACCAGCGTTTCCACTGCCTTGCGCACCGTGCCCACCGCAACGCCGTAGTGACGGGTCAGCTCCGCCTCGGTGGGAATGGCTTCACCGGGCAGCCATTCACCTGCGGCGATTTTCGCCAGCATCTCTTCGCGCAGTCGTTGGTAGAGCGGCAGTCGCTCGTCATGTCCAAGGTGTGTGAGGGCCATACCGTCAATCCGATTCCAGGTAAGGCGCCACTTTACCCCAGTCATCGCGTTGACAGGGACGGTTGTTTATAGATATGGTCATTCAGTCATCTATATGAATTTCAGGTCTGTAATAGCCTTACATGCCTGGCGGGCTCCCACAAAAATCAACAAAGGCAGCTTCCTGATGTCCCTGTCGTTCGAAGGAATAGATACCCACGCCCACATCTTCCGGCATGACTTGCCCCTGGCGAGTGATCGTCGCTACAGCCCTGATTACGACGCCTTGGCCGAGCACTACCTGGGGCACCTGGATCGCTGCCGCCTTGCCCATGGCGTGCTCATCCAGCCGAGCTTTCTGGGCACCGACAACCGTTTCATGGTCGACGCCCTGCAACGTTACCCGCAGCGTTTGCGCGGCATCGCGGTGGTCGAACCGGACATCGAGGATGCGCAACTCCAGGCAATGGCCAAGGCTGGCGTGGTAGGCGTTCGCTTGAATCTGATCGGCAAGGCGCCGCAGGACTACACCGATGTGCGCTGGCAGACTTTTTACCAGCGACTGGCCCGGCTTGGCTGGCAGGTTGAAATCCAGTGTGGCTTTGACGCCTTGGTCCTGATTGTCCCGTTCGTTCTGGCGACCGGCGTCACGGTGGTTGTGGACCACTTCGGTCTTCCCTCCCAGGGTATCGACCCGAATAACCCAGCCCATCTCGGCTTCCTGGCCTTGCTCGGCGAGGACAGGCTGTGGGTCAAGTTGTCTGCTGCCTATCGCAGTCAGTCAGATCTGCCCCGCGCGGTTGGCGTGTTGGCGCAATTGCGTCAGGCGTGTGGCGGTATAGATCGTTTTGTCTGGGGCAGCGATTGGCCCCATACCCAGTTCGAGTCGCGCACCGGCTACGACGCGCAATTGGCCTTTGTGCACGCCTTGTTTCCCGACCCGAGCGAGCGTCGTCAGGTGCTGGTGGATAATCCATCGATCCTGTTCGGCTTTGCTGCGTCGACGCATTGAACTTCCCATAACAAAATAATACGGAACACACATCATGATGAGCCTGTACGTCGTCGCCGCGATCGTTCTTGCTGTCGCGCTGGGATACACCACCAAAATCAACATCGGCCTGTTCGCCATCGCCTTTGCCTATCTACTGGGCTGTTTCGGCATGGGCTTGAGTCCTTCCGAAATCATCGGCATGTGGCCGTTGAAGATTTTCTTCATCATCTTCTCGGTCTGCCTGTTCTACAGCTTCGCCATCGTCAACGGCACGCTGGAGAAACTGGCCGAACACCTGCTTTATCTTTGTCGTAACGTGCCGCACCTGTTGCCTTATGCGGTGTTCCTGACTGCTTGCCTGATTGCCGGGCTCGGCGCGGGTTACTACACGGTGCTGGCTTTCATGGCGCCGTTGACGCTGTTGCTGTGCCAGCGCACGGGTATGAGCCTGATACTCGGTGGCATGGCGGTGAACTACGGGGCCCTGGGCGGTGCCAACTTCGTGTCCAGTCAGAGCGGCATCATTTTCCGAGGCCTGATGACCGGCCTGGGTGTTCCCGAAAGTGAAGCGTTCATCAATGGCCTGGCTATCTTCGCCAGCACCATGGTCATTCCGCTGGTGGTCATCACCGCGTTCGTGTTCTTTGCCGGCCACGGCCGTGCGCTGAAGAATGCGGCGGTCGCGATCGAGGCGCCGAGCCCGCTCAACCGTGAGCAGAAAATCACCTTGTGGCTGACCTTGCTGATGATGCTGATCGTGTTGGCCGGGCCCATCGCACACATCCTGTTCCCCGACAACGCGACGGTGACGTTTATCAATTCCAAGGTGGACATCGGCCTGATCGCCAGCGTGTTCTCGGTGATCGCGCTGATGCTCAAGCTGGGCGACGAGCGCAAAGCCATCGCCTCGCTGCCTTGGGGCACGCTGATCATGATCTGCGGTGTGGGCATGCTGATTTCGGTGGCGATCAAGGCCGGCGCCATCGACGCATTGGCATCGTGGATCGGCGGCAATATCCCACCCGTGCTGGTAGCGCTGGTGTTCGGTGTCGTCGCTGCGCTGATGTCGATCTTCGCCAGCACCTTGGGCGTGGTCACGCCGGCGTTGTTTCCCATGGTGCCGCCGCTGGCCGCGGCCATGTCGATCGACCCCATGGTGCTGTTCATCAGCATCGTGGTTGGCGCCCAAGCCACCTCAATCTCGCCGTTCTCCTCCGGCGGCAGCCTGATCCTGAGCTCCTGCGCCGATGAGCAGAGCCGAACCCGGCTGTTTCCTCAATTGCTGCTGCGTGCCGCGCCCATCGGCTTCGTCGCGGCGATGCTGTTTAACCTTGCGCTGACTTTTATCTAAAGAGTTTTCGCTTTGGCAGGTCCGGGAAGTGGCAGGTCTGCGAGGTGCCATTCACTCAAGGCCTGCTGAACCACTGTGGCGAGGGAGCTTGCTCCCGCTGGGCTGCGCAGCAGCCCCCACTTCTACCGCGATTGCTGATTCGACTGGCGCTTAAGATCGAAGACTCAGCTCTCAGGAGTGGTGACTGACTCTGGAGCGGGTTCAGCAGCCAGCTTTAACCGGTCAGCCTTACTGATGTATTTGGATTTCTTTGGCGGGGCCAGTTTGGCACTCGCTTTTTTTGCGTGAGCTTTCAATAACTGATTTATTTTTTTACGGCGATTCATACTTTTTACTCGGTTTGTAAAGTCTTGGATGCTGGCAGAGGGTTTCCGCGCGAAGTCGAGGTCGTGAGATAGGGTTTCACGGTGTCTTCGGTTCTATCCACCCACTCCGGATCCATGTAGTGAAAGTGGTCGGGAATACCCAGAGAATAAATCCGCAGTGGGTGCGGATGGTAAGCGTGAATCGACGCAGTGGATAGACCATTGGGTTCCCCGCTACCATGGAAAGAACGGAGGGCAAAGGAAAGGAAATGGGAATTCTTGATCGCTTGTTCGGTGGCCGCTTCACTCTGCCACCTCCGCAGGAGACAACTGTTAGCGACGCCGCGATCATGAGGGAATTGCATCCCTATCGTCCCGGGCTCAAAGCGTTTGCTCAGGCAATACTGGCCGGCACGCCAGAAGATGAACGTGCCAGGTTGATCAGGCGGGTGCTGCGCAAGTACGGCTCAGGGGAGGACCCGACCACCGCGCTTGTGGAGGGGGTGCTGGACGTCGACAGGGGCCAGAAGCTTGAGCATCTGGCTTTGCTGGGAGTCGACTGGAAAGGCTTCGATGGCTTCGAGTACCTGGCACCCTGTTTGGTCAGCGCTTGCGGGGTGCAGGAGGCTTACGCCTATCGGCATGAAGGCGAGCTATCAATGCCGCAGGTACTGGCCAGATTCGATCAATGGCTGGCTGGGTTCGGCAAGCGCTACCTGCACCTGAACACCGGCGGCGATGAGTATGTGGGGTTCATCGTCGATTCTGATCGGGTTGAAACTACGATCGAGCTCGCGCAGCAAGCAGGTGTTGAAGTGAGCCTCGATAGTTTCTGATCCATGAGGGGTATCTGTTTGGCCGGAGTAGCCTGGAATGGGCTCACCGGGGGAGCAGTCAATCCGCTGCTTTGAAGGGGAGATAGCGCTGGCGCAGACCGATGCCTACCCCCACCCCTCAAGCCGCATGGTCGCGCGTACCAGGCGTTGCTCCTCCTGCTCGATCTCCTTGAGGTTGTCGCGGATGCTGTGGATGTGTTCGCGCGCAGCGCGCTGAGCCTGTTCCGGCAGGCGCTCGATGACGGCGTGATAGAGCCGGGTGTGCTGGCGGTCGATCTGGCGTTTTTGCAGGGGGCGATGGTAGAGGTTGTTGACCGAGGCGAACACCGTACTGAGCATCAAATCGGTCAACGACTGCAGGGTGTGCAGCAACACCGGATTGTGCGAGGCCTCGCAGATTGCCAGGTGGAAGGCGTGGTCAAGGCGGGCATGTTCGCGCGGCTCGGCAGGTACGGGTTGGCTGTGGGCGGCGAGCATTTCTTCGTAGCGTCGGGTGAGCAGAATGAAGTCGGCATCTGTGCCGCGCAAGGCGGCCAGGCGCGCTGATTCGGCTTCCAGCAGGGCGCGCACTTCCAGAAGATCAAACAAGGTGCGCGGCTGCGAGTTGAACAGGTGCATCAGTGGGCTGGCATCGCGGCTCCCGTTCAGGGTGGCCACCCGTGAGTCACGGCCTTGGGCGGTCTCGATAATGCCGCGTCCGCGTAGCACTTTCAGCCCTTCACGCAGGGCCGAGCGGGATATTCCCAGTTTTTCGCATAGGCGGCGCTCCGAAGGCAGCGCCTGGCCCACCTTGAGCACGCCATCGACGATCAATCGTTCGATCCGCTCGGCGACCACATCACTGACCTGACGGCGAACACCGGAGGTTTCTTCGAGCATGTCAGAGGCCTCGGCTAACTGGTAGTACCAGTTCTAAATGGTCATTCACG
Source organism: Pseudomonas halotolerans (assembly GCF_039581215.1). Classification (NCBI taxonomy): domain Bacteria; kingdom Pseudomonadati; phylum Pseudomonadota; class Gammaproteobacteria; order Pseudomonadales; family Pseudomonadaceae; genus Pseudomonas; species Pseudomonas halotolerans. Next base: position 49,043 of record NZ_JBCNTJ010000016.1, on the reverse strand, counting down.
CTGCGCCTAATATAGCCACCAAGTCCTTTATATGTAAGGCCCCTGGCAAAGACTGGTTAGAGGTTGGCTTGAAAAAACTGGTCATACCAGTTAATTCACTCATAGACGGCCCTCCTGCAAGGCTCTACATATAGCGCATAACAAGCGGCCGGCTCGCGACCGACGCCGCACAAAAGAACAATAAAGCGAGAACGCCTGCCATGAGTATTTTGTACGACGAGCGCGTTGATGGGGCGCTGCCTGAAGTGGACAAGTCAGCGCTGCTGGCGGAACTGCGCCAGCAGCTTCCAGACCTGCAAGTGCTGCACACCCAGGAAGACCTCAAACCCTACGAGTGCGACGGGCTCTCTGCCTACACCACCACGCCGATGCTGGTGGCATTGCCTGAGCGCATCGAACACGTCGAACGCCTGCTCAAACTCTGTTATCAACGCCGAGTGCCCGTGGTGGCACGCGGGGCAGGGACGGGCTTGTCCGGTGGTGCGTTGCCGTTGGTCCAGGGGATTTTGCTGGTGATGGCGCGCTTCAAGCACATCCTCGAAGTCAATCCAGAAGGGCGTTTCGCCCGTGTTCAGCCGGGCGTCCGCAACCTGGCGATCTCCCAGGCTGCCGCCCCTTACGACCTGTATTACGCACCGGACCCCTCTTCGCAGATCGCCTGTTCGATTGGCGGCAACGTCGCCGAGAACGCCGGAGGCGTGCACTGCCTCAAATACGGCCTGACCGTGCACAACCTGCTCAAGGTGGAAATCCTCACGGTTGAAGGCGAGCGCATGACCTTGGGCAGCGATGCCCTGGATTCGCCCGGCTTCGACCTGCTCGCCTTGTTCACAGGTTCCGAAGGCATGCTGGGGATCATCACCGAGGTCACGGTCAAGCTGCTGCCCAAGCCACAGGTGGCCAAGGTGTTGCTGGCCAGCTTTGATTCGGTGGAGAAAGCCGGGCGCGCGGTGGGTGAAATCATTGCGGCGGGCATCATCCCTGGCGGCCTGGAGATGATGGACAACCTGGCCATTCGCGCCGCCGAAGACTTTATTCACGCCGGTTATCCGGTGGACGCCGAGGCCATCCTGCTGTGCGAACTGGACGGCGTGGAGGCCGACGTGCACGACGATTGCGAGCGTGTTCGCGCGGTGCTGGGCGAGGCCGGCGCCACCGAAGTGCGCATGGCCCGCGATGAGGTTGAACGGGTCAAGTTTTGGGCGGGGCGCAAGAACGCCTTCCCGGCCGTCGGCCGTATCTCACCGGACTATTACTGCATGGATGGGACCATTCCACGGCGTGCACTGCCCGGCGTGCTCAAGGGCATCAGTGAGCTGTCCGAGGCGTTCGGCCTGCGCGTGGCCAACGTGTTCCATGCCGGTGACGGCAACATGCACCCCTTGATTCTGTTTGATGCCAACCAACCCGGCGAGCTGGAGCGGGCCGAGTCTCTGGGCGGCAAGATTCTCGAACTCTGCGTCAAGGTGGGCGGCAGCATTACCGGCGAACACGGGGTGGGGCGCGAGAAGATCAATCAAATGTGTGTGCAGTTCAACAGTGATGAACTGACCCTGTTCCACGCGGTGAAAGCCGCCTTCGATCCGCGTGGCCTGCTCAACCCCGGCAAGAACATTCCGACCCTGCACCGCTGTGCCGAATTCGGTGCCATGCACGTGCACCACGGCCAACTGCCTTTTCCTGAACTGGAGCGTTTCTAATGGTGATGCAGCATGACTGCGACGCCAGCGAGGCGTTGCTGGAACAAGTCAATCACGCCCTCAATAGCGCTACGCCGTTGCGCATTCAGGGGGGTAACAGCAAGGCGTTTCTCGGTCGCAAGGTCGAAGGCGACGTGCTCGATACCCGTGCCCACCGCGGCATCGTCAGCTACGACCCGACCGAGTTGGTGATCACCGCCCGCGCCGGCACGCCGCTGGCTGAGCTGGAGGCGGCGCTGGACGCGGCCGGGCAGATGCTCACCTGCGAGCCTGCACAATTTGCCGGCGCCGCGACCCTCGGCGGGATGGTTGCGGCTGGCCTGTCGGGCCCGCGCCGGCCCTGGTCCGGCGCGGTTCGTGACCTGGTTTTGGGCACCCGCTTGATCACCGGAACGGGCAAGCACCTGCGTTTTGGCGGCGAGGTGATGAAAAACGTGGCCGGCTACGACCTGTCGCGGCTGCTGGCCGGTAGCTTTGGCTGCCTGGGGGTGATGACCGAGGTGTCACTCAAAGTGCTGCCCAAGCCGCGCCAGTGCCTGAGTCTTCGGCTTGAGATGGACGCGGCCCTGGCCTTGCGCAAACTGGCCGAGTGGGGCCAGCAACCCCTTTCGCTGAGCGCTGCCAGCCATGATGGTCAAGCGTTGCACCTGCGCCTGGAAGGCGGCGAAGGCTCGGTCGCGGCGGCCCGAGAGCGCCTCGGTGGTGAGCTGCTTGACAGCTCGTACTGGGCTGACCTGCGCGAGCAGCGCCTGGATTTCTTCGCGGACCCGCGCCCGCTGTGGCGTTTGTCGGTGCCGATCCATACCGGCGTGCTGGCGTTGCCCGGTGAGCAACTGATCGACTGGGGAGGCGCCCAGCGCTGGCTCAAGTCCGATGCCGATGTCGCGCTGATCCGCCAGGCCGCCGCCGAAGTCGGTGGCCACGCCACCTGTTTCACCGCCGGCCACTGCGACATTCCGTTCCATCCGCTGGCTGCCCCGTTGCTGCGCTACCACCGACAGCTCAAAACCCAGCTTGACCCCCAGGGCATCTTCAACCCTGGCCGTATGTATCGCGAGGTGTAGCTGTGCAGACCCATCTGAGTGAACAGGCCAAGCACCTGCCGCGCGCCGAGGAAGCCGAACGTGTCCTGCGCAGTTGTGTGCATTGCGGCTTTTGCAACGCCACCTGCCCGACCTACCAGCTCCTTGGCGACGAGTTGGACGGCCCGCGCGGGCGTATTTACCTGATCAAGCAAGTGCTGGAAGGCAACGAAGTCACCGCCAAGACCCAACTGCACCTGGATCGCTGTCTGAGCTGTCGCAACTGTGAGACCACTTGCCCGTCGGGGGTGCAGTACCACAATTTGCTGGATATCGGCCGCGCGGTAGTCGATGCCGCCGTGCCGCGCCCGCTGGTTCAGCGCGCATTGCGTCAAAGCCTGCGGGCCGTGGTGCCCCATGCGCGGTTGTTCAAAGGGTTGATTGAGGTCGGCCAGGTTTTTCGTCCGCTGTTGCCGGCCAGCCTCAAGGCCAAATTGCCGCGCACTGTCCGAGCCGCCAAACCCCGCCCCGAGCCACGCCATGCACGCCGTGTGCTGATGCTTGAGGGTTGTGTGCAGCCAGGCCTGGCACCCAACACCAATGCCGCCACGGCGCGGGTGCTCGATCGCCTCGGCATCAGCGTTACGCCGATCAATGAAGCCGGTTGCTGCGGCGCGGTGGACTACCACCTCGACGCCCAGGCGCAAGGCTTGCAGCGTGCACGGCAGAACATTGATGCCTGGTGGCCCGCCATCGAGCTGGGCGCCGAGGCCATTGTGCAGACCGCCAGCGGTTGCGGTGCCTTCGTCAAGGATTACGGCCATCTGTTGGCGCAGGACCCGGCCTATGCCGAGAAAGCCAGGCGCGTCAGTCTGTTGGCCAAAGACCTGGTTGAAGTGCTCAGCGTCGAACCCCTGGAGCAACTGGGTGTGCATGCCGACAAGCGCGTGGCGTTCCATTGCCCTTGCACCCTGCAGCATGCGCAGAAACTGGGTGGCGCCGTGGAGAGCGTGCTCGTGCGCCTCGGTTTCGGCCTGACGGCTGTACCCGACAGCCACCTGTGTTGCGGCTCCGCCGGAACCTATTCGCTCACCCAGCCACAGCTGTCCAAGCAATTGCGCGACAACAAACTCAATGCCCTGGAAAGCGGTAAGCCGCAGGTGATCGTTACCGCCAACATCGGCTGCCAGACCCACCTCGACGGCGCCGGTCGCACCCCTGTGCGGCACTGGATCGAACTGGTCGAAGAAGCCCTGAACTAACCGGAGAACAGCATGCTTAGCAAAGCCGTATTGAGCCAGACCGAAGTCAGCAAAATTCTCGCCGCCGCCCGCAGCGAAGCCGAGACAAACCACTGGGCCGTGAGCATCAGCGTGGTCGACGACGGCGGTCACCCGTTGGCCTTGGAGCGTCTGGATGGCTGCTCCCCGATCGCCGCCTACATCGCCGCCGAGAAGGCCCGCAGCGCCGCCCTCGGCCGTCGTGAAACCAAGGGTTATGAAGACATGGTCAATGGCGGGCGTAGCGCGTTCCTGTCGGCGCCGCTGCTGACTTCGCTGGAAGGTGGCGTGCCGGTGATTGTCGACGGCCAAGTGATTGGCGCGGTGGGGGTTTCCGGGGTCAAGGCCGATCAGGACGCCCAAGTGGCCAAAGCCGGTATCGCCGCACTGGGCTGATTGCAAGGGTGAGGCGCTTGTTTAGTGAGCCGCTGGCTCAGTGATCCGCACGGGTATCTGACGCCGGCCATCGACTGTTTTTTGGAGAGTGAAAATGACTGAACGCGTGAACTGCCAGCGCCTGCAAGTGGCCGTCAACCTGCAACGGTTTGTCGACGAGCAAGTGCTGCCCGGCACCGGGATTGAACGCGAGGCTTTCTGGGCCGGCTTCGACGCCCTGGTGCATGACTTGGCGCCGCATAATCGCGCACTGCTGGCCGAGCGTGATGCGCTGCAGGCAAAGCTGGACAGTTGGCACCGCGCGCACCCAGGCCCGATCAGCGACATGCCGGCCTACCGCGACTTTCTCGAGTCCATCGGCTACCTGTTGCCGCAGCCGGACGCGGTGCGGGTCAGCACCGCCAACGTCGACAGCGAGATCACCCATCAGGCCGGTCCACAGCTGGTAGTGCCGATGATGAATGCCCGCTACGCGTTGAACGCCGCCAATGCGCGCTGGGGCTCTTTGTACGATGCGTTGTACGGCACCGATGCCATCGCTGAAGACGGTGGTGCTCAAAAGGGCCCGGGCTACAACCCGGTGCGTGGTGACAAAGTCGTCGCGTTCGCCCGCGCGTTTCTCGATCAGGCCGCGCCGCTGGACATGGGCTCTCACGCCGACTCGGTCAATTATCGGGTCAGTGAGGGGCAACTGCAGGTGACCCTGGCTGACGGCACCCAGACCGGTTTGGCCCAGGCCGACCAGTTCGTCGGTTATCAGGGCCTGGCCAGCGCCCCGACAGCGGTGCTGCTGAAAAACAACGGCCTGCACGTGGAAATCCAGATCGATGCCGGCAGCCCGATTGGCGCCAGCGATGGCGCAGGGGTCAAGGATCTGCTGGTGGAGTCCGCGCTGTCGACCATCCTCGACTGCGAAGACTCCGTCGCGGCGGTCGATGCGGCCGATAAGGTGCTGATTTACCGCAACTGGCTCGGCCTGATGAAAGGCGACCTCAGCGAGGTGCTGGAAAAGGGCGGCAAATCCATCGTGCGCCGTCTCAACCCGGACCGCGAGTACACCGCTGCCGCTGGCGGCGCGTTGACGCTGCACGGCCGCTCGTTGCTGTTTGTGCGTAACGTCGGGCACCTGATGAGCAACCCGGCGATCCTCGACGGTGAAGGCCACGAGATCCCCGAAGGCATCCTCGACGGCGTGATGACCAGCTTGATCGCCCTGCATGACCTCCAGCGCCACGGAAACTCGCGGACCGGCAGCATCTATATCGTCAAGCCGAAGATGCATGGCCCGGCTGAAGTGGCCTTTGCCGATCAGTTGTTCACGCGCATCGAAGACCTGCTGGACTTGCCCCGGCACACCCTGAAGATAGGGATCATGGACGAAGAGCGCCGCACCAGTATCAACCTCAAGGCGTGTATCGCCAGCGCGGCGGCGCGGGTGGCCTTCATCAACACCGGCTTCCTCGACCGCACCGGTGATGAGATGCACACCGCCATGGAGGCCGGGCCGATGCTGCGCAAGGGTGACATGAAGAGCAGCGCCTGGATCCAGGCCTACGAGCGCAACAACGTACTGGTTGGCTTGAGCTGCGGTCTGCGTGGCCGGGCGCAGATTGGTAAGGGAATGTGGGCCATGCCGGACCTGATGGCCGCCATGCTCGAGCAGAAGATCGCCCATCCCCAGGCCGGCGCCAACACGGCCTGGGTACCGTCACCGACCGCCGCCACCTTGCATGCCTTGCACTACCACCAGGTGGATGTGCAGGCGGTGCAGCGCGAGTTGGAAGCCATCGACCTCAACAGCCAGCGCGACGACCTGCTCAATGGCCTGCTCAGCGTGCCGGTGGTGGCCGCGCCTGACTGGAGCGCCAGCCAGATCCAGCAAGAGCTGGACAACAACTGCCAGGGCATCCTCGGTTATGTGGTGCGTTGGGTCGAGCAAGGCGTGGGCTGCTCCAAAGTGCCGGATATCCACAACGTCGGCCTGATGGAAGACCGCGCCACCCTGCGTATCTCCAGCCAACACATCGCTAACTGGCTGCACCACAAAATCGTCAGTGAGACTCAGGTGCGCGAGAGCCTGGAACGCATGGCCAAGGTGGTCGATCAGCAGAACGCGGGCGATCCGCTGTATCGCCCCATGGCCGCCGACTATGCCGCCTCGATGGCGTTTCAGGCCGCCTGCGACCTGGTGTTCAAGGGCCGCGAACAACCCAGTGGCTACACTGAACCGCTGCTGCACGCCTGGCGTTTACGGTTCAAGCAACAGGCCTGAGGGAGGCACGTTCTTCAATCGTCGAGGGTGCTGCGGTGTCCGTCGTGACCGCAACCCCGCAAGCCCTTGCCTTAGCAGGGGCGAAATACAACAGGCCCCGACAGCCCATGGCTGCCGGGGCCCTTGAGCATAAGCGCGGCGACGGGTGACCCCTTGTCGACGCGGTTTCGCGGAGCACACGTGCTCTGGATGCGTGGCGCCGGATACCCCCGGCAAACTGTGTGGTTCACAACAATAAAAAGGAACCAAAACCATGAGTCAAACACTGCTGTCCATCCTGGCCTTCGTGCCGCTGGTACTGGCGGGCGTGTTACTGATTGGCTTTCGCTGGCCAGCCAAATACGCCATGCCGGTGGTCTTCGTACTGACGGCGCTGATCGGCCTTGGGGCCTGGGACATGACGTTGAACCGGGTCCTGGCGTCCTCGCTGCAGGGCCTGGTGCTCACGGCGGCGATCCTGTGGATTGTGTTCGGTGCCATTCTATTGCTCAACACCCTCAAGCATTCCGGCGGCATCAGTTCCATACGCCGCGGCTTTGCCAATATCAGCCCGGACCGTCGGGTCCAGGCGCTGATCGTGGCCTGGCTGTTCGGCTGTTTCATCGAGGGCGCCTCGGGCTTTGGTACACCGGCGGCGGTCGTCGCGCCGTTGATGGTTGCGTTGGGCTTCCCGGCCATGGCCGCCGTGGTGCTCGGCATGCTGGTGCAGTCCACGCCAGTGTCTTTCGGCGCTGTCGGCACACCCATGGTGGTCGGGGTCACGGCTGGTCTTGACCAGACCGGTCTCGGTACGCAACTGGCTGCTGTGGGCAGCAACTGGGAGGTGTTTTTCCAGCTGATCGTCTCGCGGGTGGCGATCATCCATGCCCTTTGCGGGATTCTCATGCCGCTGATCATGATCAGCATCATGACCCGCTTCTTCGGCAAGAACCAATCCTGGCGCGAAGGTCTGGTCATGGCGCCGTTTGCGATCTTCACCGGCCTGGCCTTCGTTATTCCGTACGCGGCCGCTGGGGTGTTCCTCGGCCCGGAATTCCCCTCGATGATCGGTGCCCTGGTGGGCCTGAGCATTGTGATCCCGGCGGCCAAAGCCCGCTTCCTGTTGCCCAAGACCACCTGGGATTTTGCCCCGGCCAGCGAGTGGCCTGTCGAGTGGATGGGCTCCATCGAGATGAAACTCGACGACATGGCCGGCAAGAAAGCGATTTCCGTCCCCCTGGCCTGGGCACCCTATGTGCTGCTGGCCGTGCTGTTGGTGCTGTCGCGCAACATTCCACCGCTCAAGGCCTGGCTGCTGTCACTGAGCTTCGGTGCCAAAGACATTCTGGGTGAGACGGGCGTATCCGCCAGCCTGGAATTGCTCTACCTGCCGGGTGGCTTGCTCTGCGTAGTTGCGCTGATGACATTCTTCCTGCACCGCATGCGCGTCAGCGAACTGGTCGCGGCCGTGAGCGAATCGAGCAAAACCTTGCTGGGCGCCGGTTTCGTGTTGATCTTCACCATCCCCATGGTGCGTATCCTGATCAACTCAGGGGTGAACGGATCGGACCTGGTGTCGATGCCGGTGGCAATGGCGCGGCTGGTCGCAGACAGCGTTGGCAGCGTGTACCCGTTCTTCGCCCCTGCGGTGGGCGCACTGGGCGCATTCATTGCCGGCTCCAACACCGTCTCCAACCTGATGCTGGCGCAGTTCCAGTTCAACACCGCGCAACTGTTGGGCATCTCTGGCGCGCTGATGGTGGCGTTGCAATCGGTGGGCGCAGCGGCCGGTAACATGATCGCCATCCACAACGTGGTGGCGGCATCGGCGACAGTCGGCCTACTGGGTCGCGAAGGCATCACCCTGCGCAAGACCATGCTGCCCACGCTGTACTACATCGTCCTGGCCGGTACCATCGGCATGATTGGTTTTTATCTGCTGGGGATCAGCGATCCGCTGACGAAGTCCTGAAGCCTGCAGGCTGCCCGCCGATGGGGCGGGCAGCCTTGTTGTGGTTTCTGACGCTTTAAAGCGTGGTGCCCGCCGGCGCCGCCTCCAGCCGCCTGGCGATCACATCCATCACGTCGCAACCGTCACGCAGCGGAATGCAGCAAAGCTGTGCCAAATCCTGCAGGGTCGCAGGGTCGACGCTCTGTTCATCACGCATCGCAAAGTTCTCAAGGAACTGAGTAGCGGCACGGATTCGGTAGGCGGCTGCATCGAGCAGGATGTGTAGCGGGGCGCGGGTATCGACGTAGAGGGGTTGGTCGTCGGCGTTGCTGGTAAGGCTCATGTATTGGTTCATATCAAATCCTTGTGTCATGAGTGAACTGTCACACTTCGTCGCCAAACGAAGGGTGACAGCTGTACACAGGTTGGCGAACCGGAGACACAAGGAGCCGGCAGACCCGAAGGTCTCCCGTGCACAGCTGCCATAAAGCAGTTCTGTGAGCACAAGGGTGCTCCTGCCACAGCAGAAAGCACCGTTGCACTTGTGTCAATCGAGTCGCCAAACCCGGTCGCCATTTGGGGCGACGCCCAGACTATAGTCGTCACCACAAAAAATACGCAAGGGATTGATAGGGAAGAGGATTCCCAATCATATGTAGGACGGTGCCTTAGTTGTCAGCGCTCGAGCTGTATGTCCTACAACTCACCAGAGCTATCACTTACGTCTTCTGGTGGGTAAATGACATGGAGGGGAGGAGCAGTAGCTACGGGCGCAGCCGGGGAAGGAATGAGGCGAGATTTTCATTATTGTTAATAGAAAATCCCTGTGAGATGACCGTTCTCTACGAATTCACGCGGCTCGCGTAAAATTTGCTCCAGAACTGCGAATCTCGAGCTGCCTTCTTGGCGTAGAAGGGTACCGACGAGTAAGCCTCTTTTAAACGTTGCGAGCCCAGCGCCCGCCTTTCGGCTTCCTGGATGCTCAAAGCTCCACTCTGCCAAATCTTCATCCAGAAGCTGTCCGCCAGCAGCGTCGCGGAAGGTTTTACTTTCGAAGTCGTAGCGAGCATTTCGTACCTCCGGCACGTAGAAGGCTAAGGATTCATATGCTGTTTCAATCATACGTTGGATATTGCCGATAGTATCATCGTCTATCCATTTGATCGACGGGATGCCTATCCGTTCATCACCATCAATCTGGCGTTGATGCGGCCTAATGTGGCTAGTCGTCCCTCGTTTCAAGGCAGATGAAAGCATCGCGTCAGTCCGTCGGCGTATGGCGATGTCTGAAAGCCCCTCAGGATCACCAATAAATTCCCGTTTCGTATTCGCAGCAAAGGCGCCTACCGCAGCGTAGATACCGTTACCTCCTCGCCCGGGATCAACCAAACTCACGTCGATCCAAACTTGGACAGGTGTCACCATTACAGAAAAGTAGTGACCGTTCGATCCCCCCGTGCGGAACGTGTAAACCTCGGTATCGACGTAATGTTTTTCGGCGACGACACTTATGAGTTTTGTCCCAAGGCTCACTTCTGGCATTACCTGGCGCAGATCTGTGGCACTGCTGTTTTGGTATAGAAACAAGTCTTCGGTACCTGCCAGGATTTGTAAGCACCTAGTTGCAAAATCATCATGAAATTTGTCTGCTGCAGCATTCCCGTCTTCGAGGCCGCTCTGAACTCCTGCACTATTCTCCATCAACGCGAGATTGCCTCTTCTATTGAGTCGCCAGATCAAGGTATCTGGGGACCGCAAGACTATGAACTCCACCACGCAGACTACGCAACGGATTGATTGGGAAGGGATTTCCTAATCCTATGTAGGATTCCGCCGTAGTCTCATTGCCCATTTTTACTCTTCACCCCCCCGTTCCAGCCCTACACGCCCCACAATCCAATCGCGCATTCCCACCCGGCGCGGGATAATACGGTCCGGCTTGGGGTCACAAGCGCTACCCCTGATTGTATTGGCGGCTGAGAAGGATCGATCGCAATGACAGACTGGCTGCAAAGCTATGGAGAGATGGCTGAAAGGGTGCGCGGCCATGACTGGGAGGCCAGCCCGCTCGGGCCGCCGAAGCAGTGGCCCGATGTGCTGAAGACCACCGTAGCGCTGAGCCTCGCCTCGCATTTTCCCCAAGCCATCATATGGGGGCCGGACCTGATCACGTTGTACAACGATGCCTTCGTGCCCATCCTCGGCAATAAACCCCAAGCCCTGGGCCGGCGCTTTGATGAAGTGTGGAAGGAAGTCTGGAGCGACATCGGCCCGATTGTGCAGGCGGCCTTCGAGGGGCAGGCGACTTACATCGAGAATTTTCCCCTGATCATCGAGCGTGGCGGCGGCCTGGAACAGGCGTATTTCACGTTCTGCTACAGCCCCATCCGTGATCAGTTCGGCAAGGTGGTGGGCATGCTGGACACCGTCACCGAGACCACTTCGACGGTGTTCATGACCCAGCGCCTGGCGGTGCTGGATGCCATTGGCAATGCCGTGGCCAATGCCACCGAGCCGCAGGCCATCATGGCCACCACCACGCGGATTCTGGCGGCGCACCTGAACCTGTCCAATTGCGCCTATGCGGATATGGATGAAGACGAGGATGGCTTCACCATTCGCGGTGATTGGGCCCGGGCGGGTTCACCCAGTATTGTCGGGCATTACCGGCTGGCGGATTTCGGTCGGCTGGCGGTTGCCAACCTAAGGGCCGGCAAGCCACTGGTGGTCAACGATAACCTCAAGGAGCTGGCGCCCGAGGAAGCGGCGACGTTCCAGGCGATCGGTATCGCCGCGACCATTTGCGTTCCGCTGATCAAGAACGGACGTTTGACCGCATTGATGGCCATCCACGATAAAACGCCGCGGGTCTGGTCCAGCAACGATCTGGCGCTGCTGATGGAAGTGACTGAGCGATCCTGGGCGCACATCGAGCGCACCCGGGCGGACGCCGCTGTGCGTCAGGGCCTGGCGGCCCTGGCGGAGCTGAACGCGACGCTGGAAGAGCGGGTCGAGGAACGCACCGCGCGCCTGAAACAGACCGAAGCGGCGTTGCGCCAATCGCAGAAACTTGAAGCCATTGGCCAGCTCACCGGCGGCGTGGCCCACGACTTCAACAACCTGCTGACGATCATTCGTTCCTCCGTCGACTTTCTGCGCATGCCCAACCTGTCTGATGAGCGTCGCAAACGCTACATGACGGCGGTTTCCGAGACGGTGGAGCGTGCCGCCAAGCTGACCAGCCAGTTGCTCGCCTTCGCCCGGCGTCAGCCGTTGAAACCGCAGGTCATCGATGTGCGCAAGCAGGTGCAAAGCCTCGGTGACATGCTGCAAACCGTTACGGGGGCGCGGATTCAGGTCAAGGTTGAGTTGAGCGATCGACCTTGTTACATCCGCGCTGACTTGAGTCAGTTTGAAACGGCCCTGATCAATATGGCCCTCAATGCCAGGGATGCCATGGACGGGCAAGGCACACTGTCGCTGCGGCTCATTGGCGGCGCTGGCATGCCGCCGATCCGTGGTCACGCGGGGGCCGGGCAGTCTTTTGCCGCGATTGCCCTGGCGGACACCGGCACCGGTATTACGGCAGAAGTCCTGGAGCATATTTTCGAGCCGTTCTTTACCACCAAGGACGTGGGCAAGGGCACCGGGCTGGGCTTGTCCCAAGTGTTCGGCTTTGCCAAACAGTCTGGCGGCAACGTGGATGTGTCGACCGTGGTTGGGGAGGGCACGGTGTTTACCTTGTACCTGCCGGAAGTCGAGCCTGAAGAAGTTCATGAACCTATCCGCGAGGAAACCGCGCCCTTGCTGCTGGAAAACGGCAAGCGTCGGGTGTTGATCGTGGAGGACAACCTGGAGGTCGGGCGCTTTGCCAATCAGATCCTGCAGGATCTGGGCTACGAAACGGCCTGGGCCACCAACGCCGAGGAGGCACTGGACATGGTTGGCCCGGATGCGATGGCGTTCGACGCAATATTCTCCGACGTCGTCATGCCCGGCATCAGCGGTATTGCCCTGGCCAAGGCTCTGCGCCGCCGCCGCCCGGATCTGCCGGTGGTTCTGACCTCGGGTTACAGCGAGGAGCTGGCCCATCGTGGCCATGAGGATTTCGAGTTTCTATCCAAGCCCTATTCGGCCGATCAGCTTGCTCGGATTTTAAGCCGCACGATGGTGGGGCGGATTGAATAAAGCTGGCATTACGCAAATCACGCCACTCCATTCGTCGGCCAATCGCTTGCCTGAATCATCAGTCCGTTGATGACCGACTAGTCTGAAAGTCGTGAAGGCCGATATTTTTCAGGCAACGAGTTGTTGCCGGTGTGGGCCTCGACGAAAAGGGGAAAGGCGATGGGAGCACCGTACAGCGAGGATAACGGAGCCGCATATCCAATCAATGAAGGTCTGCAGTGTGGTCAATCGGCCTATAGAGCAGACTTTGGCGACGAACCGATCAAATCCATCAGGACCAAGGTGTCCAAAGTGCCGCGAGGGGAAAAAGCCAAGTTTTTGCCCAGGGTCCCGGTCAGAAAATAACGTCATAACTCAATACGTGCAGCCCCGTCATCGTGGCGAGGGAGCTTGCTCCCGCTGGGCTGCGTAGCAGCCCCCACCCTCGAATAATACCCCTGGCAGGTACTAGCGCCTGCTACTCAGCCGAGCGGGAGCAAGCCCTCTCGCCACGACACCCTTCCAGCCTCTGGCATAAATATTTTTCCATCTTTTTTCCAGCAACGGTTTCTTTCACGTTTCTTTCACAACCGCACGCGTAATCTTGGCTCATCCGTTAGAAAGCAGTACCGCAATACCTGCCCGTTTCCCCAGCGGGCTTTTTTTTGCCTGTCATAAAACTACCCCCCCGTTTGCTGTCCAAGTGATATGGCCCAACGCTATCTGGCGTAGACTGACGCCCGCGCGCACCGGCCATCTTTCCCTGATGCGGCATTTTGAGGTTTCTATCATGCGTTTGATTTTGTCCACGTTGGTGCTTGGGCTTGCGGTTGCTCAGGGCGCGTTAGCCGCCGGCGACGGCACTGCTGCGGTTGGCGGTGGTCTGGGCGGTGCGTTGGGTAATGTGGTCGGCCAACAGATGGGCGGCAGCACAGGCGCGGCGATCGGTGCCGGTGTCGGGGGTGCGGCCGGCAGTGCGGTGGGGGCTCGTAAGGGCAGCCGTACGGAAGCGGCCATTGGTGGTGGTTTGGGATCGGCCGGCGGTTCGATTGTGGGTAACAGCCTGGGCGGCTCCACCGGTTCCACCATCGGCGCGGGCATTGGCGGCGCGGCCGGTGGTGCGCTGGGTAGCAACTTGTCCAATGACAACGATGGTCACTCTGGCGGCAAGAAGCACAAACACAAGAACAAGCATAAGAACAAGCATCGTTAAGCTGATGTTTGGATGAGAAAGACCCGGCCTTGAGCCGGGTTTTTTGTTCTCCAGGGGGGGGCGGCTGGTCTGCTCACAGTGTTGGGGCGGCTGCGCCACCCAGCGGGAGCAAGCTCCCTCGCCACAGGGTGTCGGGCGTTTTCTTTGCGGGGTTATTTATCCGGAACGTTTCCCCCCTCTGCACCTCGAATTCATACATCCATCAGCAATTGCGAGGTGAGTCATGACGCCGGAAACCGAAGGTACGGAAGAAAAAGGCCCGTCGGGCGTTCCTTTCGTCAATGATCCGGGCAATGAAGACCCTGGCTCGCTGATGGACGACGCCCAGGTGCCCTTGATCGAGGGTGAAGAGGTTGAAGACGCTGAGATTGAGGATGAGTCCTACGATTGAAGTCGCTCAAACCGACCGTCCCTGTTCGCAAAACTGCATGACGTGTTGTCCCGTCATCAGGAGGTTGCCATGACTGCCGACTCGCCTGTCCCTGACGACGATGAAACCCCGGAATACCCGCTGCCCTCGCCAACCGACTCCCTGAGCCGGGACCAGCGGCCGCCAGACGACGAAGCCGGAGTAGAGCAAGTGCCCAGTGAGGATGAGGGCATCGAGACGAGCCCGGACGACCCGGACATCGCCGGTAAAGATGCCTCCGGTGAGCCGAGCTGATTGCCGGTTCCGCCCGTCGATTCATCGGCACCATTGGCAAGGCACGATTGCCACACATCAGGTAGGTACCTTGAAAAGGAGACTCACCATGATGAAATCAAATATGGCCGCGCTGACCTTGGCCGGGATTCTGTCGATCAGCTCCGTGGCAGCTTTTGCACAGTCTACAAGCGGCAATCCCCCGGTAGATAAGGGCGGGATGCCACCTTCCACCGAAATGGAGGCCGGCTCCAATACGGGGGATAACGCCAATGCCTTGCCGCCTGGCTCGGTGCAAGGCGGTAATGGTGGTGATGCCACCGGCAGCAGCACCAGCCCAGGTACCGGCAGCGGCTCAATGAGCGGTGGCAGCTCCATGGGCGGCGATGCTTCCAGTAGCGGAACGGGGGCCGGAACTACCGACAGCGGTGCTGGCTCAGGTGACGGCGGCTCGAGTGGTTCCAGTGGTTCGAGCCAATAACGCATCGCCCATCAACTTAACCTGATCTTTGTGATGGCGAGGGGAGCAAGCTCCCTCGCCACCGTCGTCGTCCACCCAGATTTACCGTTGCCTCTGCCAAGCCTCTCTCGTTATCCTGCTGAATCCTTTAAGGCGAACACGTTGCCTGGCCAAATCTGAGCCATCCCTGGAACCTTGTGTTGATAACGGATCAGATGCGATGAAAACACCGCTGCAAGAGTTTGGCCCGATCAAGGCTGTGATTTTCGACATGGATGGGCTTTTGCTGGACACCGAGGGTATTTACACCGAGGTGACCTCCATCATCGCCGAGCGTTACGGGCGCACGTTTGACTGGAGCGTCAAGCAGAACATCATCGGACGCGGGGCCGGGGATCTGGCCCGTTATGTCGTTCAGGCGCTGGAATTGCCGATCACCCCGGAAGAATTCCTGGTGATCCGCGAGCCCTTGATGCGTGAACGCTTCCCTCACGCCCTGGCGATGCCTGGCGCTGAAGAACTGGTGCGGCATTTGAAAGCCCATGATGTTCCGATTGCGGTGGGCACCAGTTCGTCGAGCCAGTCGTTTGCGCTCAAAACCACGCTGCACCGGGACTGGTTCGCGCTGTTCGATTTCATCGTCACCGCCGATGACCCGGAGGTCGGCGCGGCGAAACCGGCACCGGATATCTTCCTCACCGCAGCCCGTCGCCTGGGCGTTGCACCTCGCGATTGCCTGGTGTTCGAAGACTCACCGTTCGGTGTGACCGCGGCGAAAGCGGCGGGCATGACCGCCATTGCCATTCCGGATTCGGCCATGGCCGACGAAAAATACGCGCATGCCGACGCGATCATCCGCTCCCTGAAAATCTTCCAGCCGAGCCTGTGCGGTTTGCCAGAGCTGGAGTGGGCCTGACGACACATCGCGTCACAGCAGAACGCCGGTCATGGTTTTACCCATGACCGGCGTTTTTTTATGGCCTGAATCAGGCGCCGAACCCCCCATCGATGGTCAGGCTGGCGCCAGTGATGTAAGCCGCTTGCGGGCCTGCCAGGTAGGCGACGAAACTGGCGATCTCGTCGACGGTGCCGTAACGGCCGATCGCCATCAACGCCATCAGGCTGGCGGCGAAATCACCGTCGGCCGGGTTCATGTCGGTGTCCACCGGGCCGGGCTGCACGTTGTTGACGGTGATGCCGCGCGGGCCGAGGTCGCGAGCCAGGCCTTTGGTCAGGCCCACCAGTGCGGACTTGCTCATGGCATAGGCGGCACCGCCGGTGAAGGGCATGCGGTCGGCGTTGGTGCTGCCGATGTTGATGACTCGTCCACCTTCACCCATGTGCCGAGCCGCTGCCTGGGTCGCGATGAATACGCTGCGCACGTTGACGGCCAGGGTCTGGTCAAAATCCTCGAGCTTGAACTCGTCCAGCGGCGCCATCGCCAGTACACCAGCATTGTTGACCAGGATGTCCAGCCGGCCAAAGGCGTCGACGGTGGCATTGACGGCGTTGCGGATGGCCTCTGCGTCGGCGCTGTCGGCCTTGATCGCCAGGGCCTTGCCGCCGGCTGCGATGATACTGTTCTGCAGTTCTTCGGACTTGGCCGCCGAGCTGACGTAGGTGAAGGCCACTGCGGCGCCTTCCGCTGCCAGGCGCTTGACGATGGCGGCGCCAATGCCGCGGGAACCGCCCTGGATCAAGGCGACTTTACCGCTCAGTTGAGTGCTCATGATGTTCTCCAAACGTGGGTTGATGGCGCGAGTATCGGGATTTGGCGATGGGCTGTGTAGAGGCTTATAGATACAGTCTGTGTATACCAAAAGTTTAGAGTGGTCTTTATGGAAACCTTCAGCAGTATCGAATGCTTTGTGCGCAGCGCCGAAGTCGGCAGCTTTGCCGAGGCTGCGCGCCGCTTGAGCGTGACCCCAGCGGCAGTGGGTAAAAACGTGGCCAAGCTCGAAGCGCGGTTGGGGGTGCGCCTGTTCCAGCGCAGTACCCGTCGCCTGACGCTGACCGAAGCCGGTCAGCTATTCCTCACAGAAGTCGGCACCAGTTTCAATACGATCCAGAACGCTGTCGCCAATCTGGCCAGCGTTGGCGGGCAGCCGGCTGGCACCTTGAAAGTGAGCATGGGCACGGCGTTCGGGCGACTGTATGTGGTGCCGTTGCTGGGGGAGTTTTTGCAGCGCTATCCGGCAATCAATCCGGATTGGCATTTCGATAACCGTCAGGTGGACCTGATCGGCCAAGGTTTCGATGCGGCCATTGGCGGCGGTTTCGAACTGCCCCAGGGGGTGGTGGCGCGCAAACTGGCCGTGGCTCATCGCGTATTGGTTGCCTCGAAGGACTACGTACGAAGCCATGCGCCGGTGATTGAACCGGAAGACCTGGCGCACCATCAGGGCATCCTGATCCGTTCACCCCAGACCGGGCGTATCCGTTCCTGGCAACTGACCAGCCGCGCACGACAGCACAGCCCGCTTATGCTCAAGGCCCGCATGACCATGAGTGACTCTGAAGCCGACTGCGCCGCCGCCATCCAAGGGCTGGGCATCGGCCTGGTGAGCATGCCGGTGGCGGTTCCTTATCTGCAATCGGGGGCGTTGCAGCGGGTGCTGCCGGATTGGTACGTCGACGATGGCAACATTTCCATCTACTACGCCGAGCACAAACTATTGCCGGGCAAGACCCGGGCGTTTGTGGATTTCATCATCGAGCGGTTTGCCGAACAGGGGTTGGCGGAGCGATTCAGTGCGGTTTGAGTTTGGCTTTGGACCGAGTTGGTCCCATCGCGAGCAGGCTCGCTCCCACAAGGTTTTTGGCTGTCGCAAAATATGTGGTCGCCGTAAAAACCAGTGTGGGAGCGAGCCTGCTCGCGATGGGGGCGATGCGCTCTAGTGCTGTGAACTCACCGCCCAAACCGCCCCGGCCAACCGATGATGGTCTTGGGCCGAGGCGTGGCATAGGTGCGCACTTTCGAGGTGGTCAAGCCCAACCGCACCAGGGATTCGGCAATGGTCACCGCCGCCGTCACACCATCGACCACCGGCACCCCAGTGCGCTGGCGGATCTGCTCATCGAGCCCGGCCATGCCACCGCAACCCAGGCAGATCACTTCGGCCTTGTCCTGACTGACCGCCAGTTCTGCCTGTTGCACGATGGCCTCGACCGCCCGTTGCGGGTCTTGCTCAAGCTCCAGCACTGCCAGGCCACTGGCGCGTACCGAGGCGCAGCGAGCGAACAGGCCGGAGAGCTTGAGGCGGTCTTCGATCAGCGGCACGGTGCGGTCCAGGGTGGTGACCACCGAATAGGCATGGCCCAGGAACATCGCGGTGCTGGCGCCCGCGTCGGTGATGTCCACCACCGGTACATTGAGCAGTTCCTGCAAGCCTTCGCGCCCATGTTCGCCGTAACCGGCCTGGATCACCGCATCAAACGGTTGATCGTAGGCCATCACCCGGTCCATCACCGCGATGGCGGCCAGGTAGCTTTCGAAATTGCCTTCGATGGAGTCGGCGCCGAAGTAGGGTGTGAGCCCGACGATCTCGGTGCCCGGCGCGGCCACGGCCTGGGCCTGCCGGGCGATGGCCTGGGTGATGGAGTCGGTGGTGTTGACGTTGACCACAAGAATTCGCATGAGCTGACCTCCTTAACGCAGAGTAAGTAAGCGGCCTGCACCGAGTGAGCCGTTTTGAATCATCAATGACTGACGTTATCCACGGCGATGGACTCACCGCTGACGTCTTCGTAAAAGGGCTGCCGCTTGGCGATAATCAGGTACAGCAGCCCTGCAATCGAAGCGCCAATCAGCCAGGAGAATGGGGAAACGCTGTCGAAACCGGGCACCAGCGCCAGGACAATCGCGATCAGCGCTGCCGGAATAAACGCCGCCACGGCACGCAGGTTAACCCCGTTGCTGTAGTAATACGCGCCATTGGGGTCTTCGCTGTACAACTGCGGCACGTTGATACAGCCTTTTCGCAAGAGCCAGTAGTCGACCATGATGACGCCGTACAAGGGTCCGAGCAGGGCGCCGAGGCCGGAAAGGAAATACACAATCACCAGCGGGCTGTTGTAGAGATTCCACGGCAGGATCAGCACGGCAATGGCGGCGCTGATCAACCCAGCGCGGCGGAAGGTCAGGTACTTGGGCGCCAGGTTGCTGAGTACAAAGGCCGGGGCGACAAAGTTGGCCATGATGTTCACCGCCACAGTCACAATCAAAAATGCCAGGCAGCCGAGCACCAGGAAAAAGGTGTTGGGGATCGAGGCGATGACCTGGGTCGGGCTTTCGATGATTTGCCCGTTGATCTGGAATTGCGCACCGCAAAGCAAAACGGTGATCCCGGCAAACACCAAAATATTGACCGGCAGCCCCCAGAAATTGCCCACGACGATGGTCCGGCGACACGGCGAGGAGCGAGCGAAATCGCAGAAGTTGAGCACCAACGTGCCGTAGATCGCCAGCCACAGCGCTCCGCCGGCAAAGATGTTGCGCCACATTTCGCCGCCGGTCAGTGGCTCGCGGATCGACCAGGCAATGGTTGCGCCGGCCTGGGTGTACATCCAGCCGGCCAGGGCTGCGACAGTGACCAGAATCACTGGCCCGGCAAAACCTTCGTAGCGTCGCACCATCTCCATGCCGTAGGCCAGGATCATCAGTTGCACGAACCAGATCGCCACGAAACACACCCAGCCCAGGCTCGACAGGCCCAGGATCGCGTCGCGGTCGTAGTCGGCGAAGCCGGGGTGTATTGCGACCAGCAGCACGCGTAAAACCACGGACGCCAGATAGGTCTGAATGCCGAACCAGGCGATGGCGATAACGGCCCTGATCAATGCAGGAATCTGCGCGCCGTGAATACCGAAACTGATCCGGCTGATCACCGGGAACGGCACTCCGGTTTTCTGCCCCATGTAGCCGGACAGGTTCATAAAGCCATAGACCAATGCTGCACCGATCCCCAGGGACAACAGAATCTGCCAGCCACCGAGGCCCAGGGCATACAGACCAATGGCAAAGGAATAGTTGGCGATGTTGTGTACGTCGTTGGTCCACAGGGCAAAGATGCTGTAGCGACCCCAGCGCCGACCCTCGGCCTTGGTCGGCGCCAGGTCTTTGTTGTGCAGCCTTGGACTCAAGGTCAGCGTAGCGGCGGGGGCGTCATCAACGGCAGTGGGTGAGGAGGGCAGATCCAGCGCGATGTTATTGGAGAGACTTGTACGCATTCCGGCAGGCTCCTGATTCTCGCTGCCGCGATGACTGTGCATGAGCGCAGGGCTCGACAAATCTTCGTCGCGGCGGGGCGAGCATCATTGGTTACGGGGCATCTGCAGCCTGTACGGGATAGGGCGCTTCAGGCTTGCGGATCTAAAAGTGTGTGTATGTTTTATTTAGGTTGTATACAAAACACTTGTCGACTAAAGCCAGATTTATGCCAGTTACTTAAACGGTTTTTCGAGTGCCTATTTTGTGTTTGTAAGGTTTTATCAATAAGTGACTGAAAAATAGCCGTTAAAATTTGACCATTTGAACAGGTATTTATTTTTCAGGCTGGGCGTTGGAAAGGAAGGGGCTAACAGGAAGGGGAATCGACGTGTAACTTTTCAGGGCATTAGGAGACTAACTGCACACAAAAATGGCACCTGCGGTGACATTTTTGTGTACAGGGCAGTGGCGGCTCTACAGCGCCTTGGTTTTAGTGATGATATTGCCGGCGTGCAGCCCGCATTCTTTCTGCGTGGCTTCTTCCCACCACCAGCGGCCTTCGCGTTCGTGCTGGTTCGGCAGCACTGGGCGGGTGCAGGGTTCGCAGCCGATGCTGATGAAGCCGCGTTCATGCAGGCTGTTGTAGGGCAACTCCAGCATGCGGATGTAGCCCCAGACTTCTTCGCTGGTCATCTGCGACAGCGGGTTGAATTTGTACAGGGTGCGCTCCGGGGTGGAAAACGCTGTGTCGATTTCCAGCACGGCTACCTGGCTGCGGGTGCCGGGGCTCTGATCGCGACGCTGGCCGGTGGCCCAGGCGCGGACATCGGACAGTTTGCGCCGCAGTGGCTCGATCTTGCGAATGCCGCAGCACTCACCGTGACCGTCCTTGTAGAAACTGAACAGGCCTTTTTCCTTCACGAAAGGCTCGAGTTTCGCAGGGTCCGGCGAGATCAGTTCGATATCGATCTTGTAGTGCTCGCGCACCTGCTCGATGAACCGATAGGTTTCAGGGTGCAGGCGACCAGTGTCGAGGCTGAACACCTTGACGTTCTTGTTCAGCTTCCAGGCCATGTCCACCAGCACCACGTCTTCGGCGCCGCTGAACGATATCCACAGGTCATCGCCAAATTCGGCGAAGGCCAGTTTGAGGATGTCCTGGGGGGACTTGTTGGCATAGGTCGTGGCGAGTTCCACGACGTCAAACGATGGGCTCATCAGGGCGGCTTCCTACAGGTCGGTGGCGCTGGGCGCTCTATATGGGGCTGATGGTAACAAAAGCTGTCGGGGCTGGCGCGTTCCTGTGCGTTGCGCAGGCATCGGCGAATGGCTAGAGTCGGCAGTCCTTTTGTTAGCTCAACCGATAAACATTAAAAAAAATGGGAGTGTCTTGTGGAAATTGCCTGTCTCGACCTGGAAGGCGTGCTGGTCCCGGAAATCTGGATCGCCTTCGCTGAAAAAACCGGTATTCAATCCCTCAGGGCAACCACGCGGGACATCCCCGACTACGACGTGCTGATGAAGCAACGGTTGCGCATCCTCGATGAGCATGGCCTCAAGCTCGCCGATATCCAGGAAGTCATCGCCACCCTCAAGCCGCTGGACGGCGCCATCGAGTTCGTCGACTGGCTGCGCGAGCGCTTCCAGGTGGTGATTCTGTCCGACACCTTCTACGAATTTTCCCAGCCGTTGATGCGTCAGTTGGGTTTCCCGACGTTGCTCTGCCATCGTCTGATTACCGATGACAGCGGGCGGGTAACCGGCTACCAACTGCGTCAGAAAGATCCCAAGCGCCAGTCGGTATTGGCCTTCAAGAGCCTGTACTACCGGGTGATTGCGGCGGGGGATTCCTACAATGACACGACGATGCTGGGTGAGGCCGATGCCGGGATTCTGTTCCATGCACCGGACAATGTGATCCAGGAGTTCCCGCAATTCCCGGCAGTGCACAGTTTTGCCGAGCTCAAGCAGGAGTTCCTCAAGGCTTCGAGCCGCAGCCTGAGCCTGTAAGACTGTCGCAAGACCTGTGGGAGCGGGCTTGCTCGCGAAAGCGGTGCCTCAGCCAGTATTGATGTTGACTGACACTTGTCATCGCGGGCAAGCCTTGCT
The DNA here is from genome assembly GCF_039581215.1 of Pseudomonas halotolerans. Lineage (NCBI taxonomy): Bacteria > Pseudomonadati > Pseudomonadota > Gammaproteobacteria > Pseudomonadales > Pseudomonadaceae > Pseudomonas > Pseudomonas halotolerans. Next base: position 26,642 of record NZ_JBCNTJ010000016.1, on the reverse strand, counting down.
CCCACAGGGGGATGGCACGCAGCCTGTGGGAGCAAGGCTTGCCCGCGATGCTTTTAGAGGTTCTGCAAAGTTTCGAGCAAGACCCGAACCTTGGTAATCGACTCCTGATACTCGGCCTGCCAATCCGAATCCGCGACAATCCCGCCGCCGCCCCAGCAACACACTTGCCCATCCTTGACCAGCAGGCTGCGAATGGCGATGGAACTGTCCATCTCCCCGCGTACATCCAGGTACAGCAACGAGCCGCAGTAGAGCCCGCGCCGGGTCGGTTCGAGTTCGTCGATGATCTGCATGGCGCGGATCTTCGGTGCGCCGGTGATCGAGCCGCCGGGAAAGCTGCCCGCGATCAAGTCCAGGGCATCCTTGGCGTCGGCCAGCTCGCCGGTCACGCTGCTGACCAGATGGTGGACGTTGGGATAGCTTTCCAGGCTGAACAACTCCGGCACGCGCACCGAGCCGATGCGGCAGGTGCGGCCCAGGTCGTTGCGCAACAGATCGACAATCATCAGGTTTTCCGCCCGGTCCTTGGGGCTGGCCAGCAGCTCGGCGGCCTGAGCGGCGTCTTCGTCAGGGGTTGCGCCGCGTGGGCGGGTGCCCTTGATCGGGCGGGTTTCCACATGGCCTTCGCTGACCTTGACGAAACGTTCCGGCGACAGACTCAGCACCGCGCCGCCATCGGGCAAGCTCTGGAAGCCGGAAAACGGCGTCGGGCAAGCCGCCCGCAGTGCCTGGTAGGCGGCCCAGGCATCACCCTGACATGGGGCACGGAAGCGCTGGGCAAAGTTGACCTGATAGCAGTCGCCGGCCTGGATATACGCCTGGATCCGTTCGAACGCTTGCCGATAGGCATCGCTATTGAGGTCGGGCGCCATCGGCGCTTCAAGGCTGAAGGCGGTTACAGGCGCTGAGGTCGGCTGGCTGAAGAGCGCCATCAGGCGCTGGCGTTCGCTGTCGGTACAGTGAGGGTGAAACACCAACTGGCTGGTCCCGGCCTGATGGTCGGTGACCAGTGCCCAGTCGTACACACCGAACCGCGCGTCGGGCAACTGCAGATCGTCCTTGGCGTGGGACGGCAGGGTTTCCAGATGTCGGCCGAAGTCGTAGCTCAGGTAGCCGATCAGGCCGCCAGCGAAGGGCAATTGCACCGAGGCCGGCAGTACAGCACGACCCAGCTGCGTCAGATGAATGCGCAGGCGTTGCAGGAAATCGGCACCGCTCTCGTCTGGCAGTACCGCCAGATGCTCCAGCGGCCAGGCACTGAGCAAATCATAGCGCCCGCGTTCGGCACTCGGCCGGCCACTGTCGAGCAGCACACTGCCTGGGGCATGACGGATCACCGCGAAATACTCGGCGGGGTTGGCACGGTAGGGCAGCGGGTGTACGGAGCAGGTTGGCATGGGCGGGGTGGATCGGCCTTTCAGGCGGGGTGGCGATTGTAATCCCTCTGTAGGATTTGCTCCTAGAGGGATGTCGGTATTGAACACGTCTTAAGGCTCAACGAGCCCGCGTGGCGAGGGAGCTTGCTCCCGCTGGGTTGCGAAGCAACCCCCAGGGCAGTTGAACGCGCTCAGCCTGATGCACCAGGGGCCTGGTTTTGGGGGGCGCTTCGCGCCCCAGCGGGAGCAAGCTCCCTCGCCACGGGGGACGGCGGCCCTCAACCCTCAACGGGCGGAATATGCCCAAACAACTCCTGGGCAAACGCCACGCGCTCCTCGACGGTTTCCACAACGCCACGGGCCTGGAGTTCTTCCAGGCGGGCTTCCACCGCATGGGTGCGCAAGGTCAGGCCGCAGTCGTTGGCGATCTGGATGTTCAGACCCGGTCGGGCGTTGAGTTCCAGAATCAATGGGCCTTTTTCCTGGTCCAGTACCATGTCCACGCCGATGTAGCCCAGCCCGCACAGTTCGTAGCAACCGGCGGCCAGTTTCATGAAGCCGTCCCAGTAGGGCAGTTGCACGCCGTCCACCGCGTTGGTGGTGTCCGGGTGTTTGGTGATGATGTTGTTCAGCCAGGTGCCGCGCAGGGTCAAGCCGGTGGCAAGGTCGACACCCACACCGATAGCACCCTGGTGCAGGTTAGCCTTGCCGCCGGACTGGCGGGTCGGCAAGCGCAGCATGGCCATCACCGGATAGCCCATCAGGACGATGATGCGAATGTCCGGCACGCCTTCATAGCTGATGCTCTTGAAGATCTGGTCCGGCGTCACGCGATATTCGATCAGCGCCCGGTCACGGTGGCCACCCAGGGAATACAGGCCGGTGAGGATGCTGGACACATGGTGTTCGATTTCTTCATGGCTGATGATCTTGCCGGACACCGTGCGATAGCGGCCCTCAAAACGGTCGGCAATGACGATGATGCCGTCGCCACCCGCGCCCTGGGCCGGCTTGATCACGAAGTCGGTTCGCCCGCCGATGATCTCGTCGAGCTTCTCGATTTCCTTCTCGGTGGAGATCACCCCGTACAGCTCCGGCACATGGATACCGGCAGCGATGGCCCGTTCCTTGGTGATGATTTTGTCATCGACGATCGGGTACAGGCTGCGCTTGTTGTATTTGAGCACATAGTCGGCGTTACGCCGGTTGATGCCCATGATGCCCCGGGCCTCCAGGGCCTTCCAGGTCTTCCACAGGCCGAACATTATGAGTCAGCCTTGAGGAAGGCCTTGAACCGCACCAGCTCGGTCAGGCGGTAGCCGCGGTAGCGACCCATGGCCAGCATGAAACCTACCAGAATCAGCAGGATGGCCGGGAAGGTGAACACGAAGTAGATCAGTTCCGGCACGCTCATGATCAGGTGCGCCAGGGCGGCGGCGAACAGGGTGCCGATGGCCACCTTCATGGCGTGGCTGGCGCCGCGTTCTTCCCAGGTGATGGACAGGCGTTCGATGGTCATGGTCAGAATCACCATCGGGAACAGCGCGACCGACAGCCCGCGTTCCAGGCCCAGCTTATGGCTGAACAGACTGATGGCGGCGATCAGCACCACCACGAAGGTCAGCACCACCGAAAGCCTTGGCAGCATTTGCAGCTTGAGATGTTCCAGGTAGGAGCGCAGTGACAGGCCCAGCGCCGTAATGACCGTGAACAGGATGATCCCGAAGCCCAACTGGGTTTCGCGAAAGGCCAGGGCGATCAACACCGGTGTGAACGTGCCCAGGGTCTGTAGACCGATCAGGTTGCGCAGCACCAGAATCACCAGCACGCCGATCGGGATCATCACCATGATCATGAACGTTTGCTGGGTTTGCAGCGGCAAGCCGTAGAGCGAGTATTCGAGGAAGTTGGCGTCGGTGTTTTCGTCCGTCAGCTTGGCCAGGCGAATGGCATTCATTTCGCTGTTGTTCATGGTGAACGTGACGTTGGCTTTTTTACCGCCATCGACGGTGATCAGGTTCTCATCACCGGTCCACCACAGCAGGCGGTCGCTGGGCAGGCCCCGCTCGCCGGTGTCCGGGTTGAAATACAGCCAGTCGGTGCCGTTGAAACTGCGCAGCCACAGTTCAGGCGACTGCGGTTGTTCGGCGATCAGGCGGATGGTGTGGACCTTCTCCACCGGCACGTGGGCGATGGACAGCACCAGCTCGACGACTCTCGCTTTGCTGGCCGTGGACGGATCGCCAGCCAGCAGCAGCTTGACGTTGTCGTCGTTGGGGTTGTTGACCCGTTTGATCGCTTCGCTGATGAAGGTCTCGACGTCGGCCGAGTGCTGGCGGATCGGCGCGAGCAGGGCTTCGGCGGCCAGTTTCTCGGGGCCCTCGACGGCGATGCTGTCGCGGAAGGTCGGGCCCTTGATCTTGGATTTTTCCGAGGTGTAGCGTTTGGTCAACACCAGGCGGTAATACAGCGTCTGGTTGCCCTTGGCCCGTCGGGCCGACCACGTGACCTTGCGGTTACCGTCCACCCGGTTCACCGCCACACCGTAGTTGTTGGAAATGAAGCTCTCGTTGAGGCTCACATAGTCCATGCTCAAGGGCGGCACGAACATCTGGATCTTCACCGGATCCTTGGCATTGGGGACGAACTCGATCTTGGCATCGATGTTCCACAAGTCGTCGGTGGCGTCTTCGGTCACGGGGATGCCGAGCACGAAAATCTGATAGGCCGTCACCGACAGACCCAGCACCACCAGGATGGCGATCAGCATTTTCAAATGGAGGGTAAGAGCGCGCATTGGGATTACTCTGCGGTTTGAGCGGCATTGGCGCAGGCGGGTTTGCCGGCAGCGTATTTGAGACTGGGGTCGACCAGCGCGTCGAAGCGTTTGAGGGCTTCGGAGCCAATCAGTAGCGGGTATTGGAAAGCACTGCGGTCGGTGAGGTTTACTTCGATGCTGCGCAGGGCCGAGCCCATGCAGATGTCCAGCTCGATGACCGGCCGAGCCGTGTAGTTCTTGCCTTCTTCGGGGTCATAGTCACCGGCGCGGCGTTTGATCTTGCTGACCCGTGCCAGCGGACGTTCGATGGGATGCGAATGCGCCGCGTCGATGGCCAGGTAAAAGCGCACCCAGGATTCGCCATCGCGTTTGAAGCGCTTGATGTCCCGGGCGCTGAGCGAAGCGGTTTTGGCGCCGGTGTCCAGCTTGGCGGCCACTTCCAGGTCGATGCCCTGCAGGGCGGCGTATTCATTGAGGCCGTACACGGTTTTTTCACCCGCCAGGGCAAGCCCCGGCAGGCACATGAAGCAAAGGACAGCAGATAAGGGCTTGAGTGTCATAAATCCTGATGCACAGTGTTCCGTTCGTCGGTTCAGGCCCTGGCATTACTGCACAAGCTCCCTGGGGTGCCTTCTCTAATAGAAGCAGAGCGGCAAATGGCGGCGGCATTCTAGCACGGTGTTTTTCTGACGCCACCGCCGTCCGGACGCTACCGATTATCCGACGTACCCGGTTAGGTCAGGGGCGCTCATTAGACGATTGTCGACAATATCGAATTTGTCTTTGACGTATTGGTGTTGATTGGTTAGTTTTTGCCTCATAGATTTGGAAGGTGTCGACAATATGCTCGATCAGCTGGAATCCCCAGTCCTGCCCCAGGAAGAATCGGAAACTCTTTCCGAGAACGTCTTCCGGCGTATCCAGGCCGCCATCGTGCGGGGCGATATTGCCCCTGGCAGCAAGATTTCCGAGCCCGAACTGGCACGCACCTATGGCATCAGTCGCGGCCCGCTACGCGAGGCCATCCATCGCCTGGAAGGCCAGCGCCTGCTGGTGCGGGTGCCTCATGTGGGCGCCAGGGTGGTGTCCTTGAGCCATGCCGAATTGCTGGAGCTCTACGAAATCCGCGAGTCCCTGGAGGGTATGGCCTGCCGTCTGGCGGCCGAGCGAATGACCCTGGAGGAAATCGATGAGTTGCGTAGGGTCCTGGAAACCCATGAGCGTGACGCGGCGTTCCAGGCGGGTGTCGGTTATTACCAGCAGGAAGGCGACTTCGACTTCCATTACCGGATCATCCAGGGCAGCGGCAACCGCACGCTGACGCAAATGCTCTGCGGCGAGCTGTATCAATTGGTGCGCATGTACCGCATCCAGTTTTCCACTACGCCCAACCGTCCGCGCCAGGCCTTTGCCGAGCACCACAGAATTCTTGATGCCATCGCCGACCGTGACGGTGAACTGGCTGAATTATTGATGCGCCGACACATCGGCGCTTCCAAACGCAACATCGCGCGTCATTTTCAGGACAGCGCCGCCACTGAACGAGGTGAGTCATGAGCAACAGCACTCCAGGCCAGCGTTTTCGCGATGCGGTCGCCAATGAGCATCCGCTGCAAGTGGTGGGCACGATCAACGCCAACCACGCGCTGCTGGCCAAACGCGCCGGTTTCAAGGCGATCTACCTGTCGGGCGGCGGCGTGGCGGCCGGCTCCCTCGGCGTGCCGGACCTGGGCATCACCGGCCTGGATGACGTGCTGACCGATGTGCGCCGCATCACCGACGTCTGCGACCTGCCGTTGCTGGTGGACGTGGACACCGGGTTTGGCTCCTCGGCGTTCAACGTGGCTCGCACGGTCAAGTCGATGATCAAGTTCGGCGCGGCGGCCATTCATATTGAAGACCAGGTCGGCGCCAAGCGCTGCGGCCACCGTCCGAACAAAGAGATCGTCTCGCAACAGGAAATGGTCGACCGCATCAAAGCCGCCGTCGACGCGCGCACCGATGACAGCTTCGTGATCATGGCCCGTACCGATGCGCTGGCCGTGGAGGGCTTGGAATCGGCCCTGGACCGTGCCGCCGCATGCATCGAGGCCGGCGCCGACATGATCTTCCCGGAAGCCATTACCGAACTTGAGATGTACAAGCTGTTCGCCAGCCGCGTGAAAGCGCCGATCCTGGCCAACATCACGGAATTCGGCGCGACACCGCTGTACACCACCGAACAACTGGCGGGCGCCGACGTATCCCTGGTGCTGTACCCGCTGTCGGCGTTCCGCGCCATGAACAAAGCGGCCGAGAACGTCTACACGGCGATCCGCCGCGACGGCACGCAACAGAACGTCATCGACACCATGCAGACTCGCATGGAGCTTTACGATCGCATCGACTACCACACCTTCGAGCAGAAGCTCGATGCGTTGTTTGCGTCAAAGAAATGAAGAGATCGCAGCCTCGCTTCGCTCGACAGCTCCTACATTGCCGAGCAACGCCCTGTAGGAGCTGCCGAGTGCAACGAGGCTGCGATCTTTCCCTCCATTCTCTACAAATCTAAAAACGGGAGACAGCAAATGGCCGAAGCAAAAGTACTCAGTGGCGCCGGGCTCCGTGGCCAGGTGGCCGGGCAAACCGCACTGTCCACCGTAGGCCAGTCGGGTGCCGGCCTGACCTATCGCGGCTATGACGTTCGCGAGCTGGCGGCTGATGCGCAATTTGAAGAAGTGGCTTACCTGCTGCTGTACGGTGAGTTGCCGACCCAGGCGCAACTGGACGCCTACACAGGCAAGCTGAGCCAATTGCGGGACTTGCCCCAGGCCTTGAAAGAGGTGCTGGAGCGCATTCCCGCCGACGCCCACCCAATGGACGTGATGCGCACCGGCTGCTCGTTCCTGGGCAACCTGGAGCCGGAGCAGAGTTTCTCCGAACAGCATGACAAGACCGACCGCCTGTTGGCCGCGTTCCCAGCGATCATGTGCTACTGGTATCGCTTCAGCCACGAAGGCCTGCGCATCGAGTGTGTGACCGACGAAACCTCCATCGGCGGCCATTTCCTGCACCTGCTGCATGGCAAGAAGCCCAGCGAGCTGCACGTCAAGGTGATGAACGTTTCGCTGATTCTGTATGCCGAGCACGAGTTCAACGCCTCAACCTTCACCGCGCGGGTGTGTGCCTCGACCCTGTCTGACCTGTTTTCCTGCATCACGGCTGCCATCGGTTCGCTACGCGGCCCGTTGCATGGTGGGGCCAACGAAGCGGCGATGGAGATGATCGAGCGCTTCAAGTCGCCGGACGAGGCGATCAAAGGCACCCTGGGAATGCTCGAGCGCAAGGACAAGATCATGGGCTTCGGCCACGCGATCTATAAGGACAACGACCCGCGCAACGAGGTGATCAAGGGCTGGTCGAAAAAACTTGCCGACGAGGTGGGTGACACGGTGCTGTTCCCGGTTTCCGAGGCCATCGACAAGACCATGTGGGAGCAGAAAAAACTGTTTCCCAACGCCGATTTCTACCATGCCTCGGCGTACCACTTCATGGGCATCCCGACCAAGCTGTTCACGCCGATCTTCGTCTGCTCGCGCCTGACCGGCTGGGCCGCCCACGTGTTCGAACAACGTGCCAACAACCGCATCATCCGACCGAGCGCCGAATACACCGGCGTCGAACAGCGCAAGTTCGTGCCAATCGAACAACGCTGAACTGGAGGGCGCTGACGTAGCGACTGAAGGAATCTAAAACCCCTTGTGGGAGCGAGCCTGCTCGCGATAGCGGTGGGCCAGACGACATCGATGTCGGCTGTGACTCAGTCATCGCGAGCAGGCTCGCTCCCACAGGGGAATAGGTTCACTTCAATAGCTGCGCCAGCCCCTTCTGAAACCACCGTGACCCGAGTGCTGACGATGAACACAGAATTTCGCAAACCGCTGCCCGGCACTTCGCTGGATTATTTCGACGTTCGCGAGGCCGTGGAGGCCATCCGGCCTGGCGCTTACGATGGCCTGCCATACACCTCCCGCGTGCTGGCGGAAAATTTGGTGCGCCGCTGCGACCCGGCCACGCTGGGCGAGTCGCTGTCGCAACTGATCGAGCGCAAGCGCGATCTGGATTTTCCGTGGTTTCCGGCCCGAGTGGTGTGCCATGACATTCTCGGCCAGACGGCCCTGGTGGACCTGGCTGGCCTGCGCGACGCCATTGCCCTGCAGGGTGGCGACCCGGCGCAGGTCAATCCGGTGGTGCCGACCCAACTGATCGTCGACCACTCCCTGGCGGTGGAAAGCGGCGGGTCCGACCCTCAGGCGTTCGCCAAGAACCGCGCCATCGAAGACCGGCGTAACGAAGACCGCTTTCATTTCATCAACTGGACCAAGAAAGCCTTCAAGAACGTCGACGTGATTCCGCCGGGCAACGGGATCATGCACCAGATCAACCTGGAAAAAATGTCGCCGGTGATTCAGCAGCGTGACGGCGTGGCGTTCCCCGATACCTGCGTGGGCACTGACAGCCACACCCCTCACGTCGATGCCTTGGGCGTGATCGCCATCGGCGTCGGCGGCCTGGAAGCCGAAAGCGTGATGCTGGGGCGTGCCTCGTGGATGCGCCTGCCGGAAATCATTGGCGTTGAGCTGACCGGCAAGCTGCAACCGGGTATCACCGCCACCGACATGGTGCTGGCGCTGACCGAATTTTTGCGCAAGCAAAAAGTCGTCGGTGCCTGGCTGGAGTTTTTTGGCGAAGGCGCCAGTGCCCTGACGTTGGGTGACCGTGCGACCATCTCCAACATGGCCCCGGAATACGGTGCCACGGCGGCGATGTTCTACATTGACCAACAGACTATCGACTACCTGAAACTCACGGGTCGCGAAGATACGCAGGTGCAACTGGTCGAGACCTACGCCAAACAGACTGGCCTGTGGGCCGACAGCCTCAAGGGGGCGCAATACGAGCGCGGCCTGACGTTCGACCTGTCGTCGGTGGTGCGCAACATGGCGGGTCCCAGCAACCCCCACGCCCGCGTCGCGGTTTCGGATCTGGCCGCCAAAGGTATCTCCGGTCAGTGGGACGATGTGCCCGGGCAAATGCCCGACGGCGCCGTGATCATCGCCGCCATCACCAGTTGCACCAACACCAGCAACCCGCGCAACGTGATCGCTGCCGGCCTGCTGGCGCGCAACGCCAATCGCCTGGGCCTGGCCCGCAAGCCATGGGTCAAGTCATCCCTGGCACCCGGTTCGAAAACCGTGGCGCTGTACCTGGATGAAGCCGGCCTGACCTCCGAACTCGAGAAGCTGGGTTTCGGCGTGGTGGCCTTCGCCTGCACCACCTGCAACGGTATGTCCGGTGCGCTGGACCCGCTGATCCAGCAGGAAATCATTGATCGCGACCTGTACGCCACCGCCGTGCTGTCGGGCAACCGCAACTTCGATGGGCGCATCCATCCGTACGCCAAACAGGCGTTCCTTGCCTCGCCGCCGCTGGTGGTCGCGTATGCCATCGCCGGGACCATCCGCTTCGACATCGAGAAGGATGTCCTGGGCGTGGTGGACGGGCGCGAGATCCGCCTCAAGGACATCTGGCCGAGCGACGACGAAATCGATGCGGTGGTCAAGGCTTCGGTGAAGCCGGAGCAGTTCCGCCAGGTGTACATCCCGATGTTCGCCATCCAGGAAGACACCGGGCCGAAAGTGACGCCGCTGTACGACTGGCGCCCACAAAGCACCTACATCCGTCGCCCACCGTACTGGGAAGGGGCGTTGGCCGGTGCACGGCCGCTCAAGGGCATGCGCCCGCTGGCGGTGCTGCCGGACAACATCACCACCGATCACCTGTCGCCGTCCAACGCCATCATGCTCGACAGCGCCGCCGGCGAATACCTGGCGAAAATGGGCCTGCCGGAGGAGGACTTCAACTCCTACGCAACCCATCGCGGCGACCACCTGACCGCGCAACGCGCGACCTTTGCCAACCCGAAACTGTTCAACGAGATGGTCCAGGAAAACGGCAAGGTCAAGCAGGGCTCCCTGGCCCGGGTCGAACCGGAAGGCAAGGTCATGCGCATGTGGGAAGCCATCGAAACCTACATGGAGCGCAAGCAGCCGCTGATCATCATCGCCGGTGCCGACTATGGCCAGGGTTCGTCCCGGGACTGGGCGGCCAAGGGCGTGCGTCTGGCCGGTGTCGAGGCGATTGCCGCGGAAGGTTTCGAGCGTATCCACCGCACCAATCTGGTGGGGATGGGGGTGTTGCCGCTGGAGTTCCAGCCGGGCACCGATCGCAAGACCCTGGGCATCGACGGCAGCGAGGTCTATGACGTGATCGGCGAGCGCACCCCGCGTGCGACGCTGACCCTGGTGATCACCCGCAAGAATGGCGAACGCGTTCAAGTCCCAGTGACTTGCCGCCTCGATACCGCTGAGGAAGTGTCGATCTACGAAGCGGGCGGCGTATTGCAACGCTTTGCCCAGGACTTCCTTGAATCGGCGGTCGCCGTTTAAATCACTGCTGCGGACACCGGCTGGTGTCCGCTTAAGGAGCATCATGGCTCACGCACCTCAAATCAGAATCCCGGCCACTTACATGCGTGGCGGCACCAGCAAAGGCGTGTTCTTCAGCCTGCAAGACCTGCCGGAAGCGGCCCGCGTCCCCGGCCCGGCCCGGGATGCCCTATTGCTGCGGGTGATCGGCAGTCCCGATCCGTACGAGAAGCAGATCGACGGCATGGGCGGGGCGACCTCCAGCACCAGCAAGACCGTGATCCTGTCCAAGAGCACTCGGGCGGACCACGACGTCGACTACCTGTTCGGTCAGGTGTCTATCGACAAGCCGTTCGTGGACTGGAGCGGCAATTGCGGCAACCTGTCGGCGGCGGTGGGTTCGTTTGCCATCAGCAGCGGTCTGGTGGAAGCCGGCCGTATCCCGCAAAACGGTGTGGCCGTGGTGCGGATCTGGCAGGCCAACATCGGCAAGACCATCATCGCCCATGTGCCGATCACCGACGGTGCGGTGCAGGAAACCGGTGACTTCGAGCTCGACGGCGTGACCTTTCCGGCGGCTGAAGTGCAACTGGAGTTCATGGACCCGGCGGCGGAGGAGGAGGGCGGTGGTGGCTCGATGTTCCCCACCGGCAACCTGGTGGACGACCTTGAGGTGCCGGGTGTGGGTACCTTCAAGGCGACCCTGATCAACGCCGGCATCCCGACGATCTTCATCAATGCCCGGGACGTCGGTTACACCGGCACCGAACTGCAAGGCGCCATCAATGGCGATCCCAAGGCCCTGGCCATGTTCGAAACCATCCGCGCCCACGGCGCCTTGCGCATGGGCCTGATTCAGCACTTGGACGAAGCCGCCCAGCGCCAGCACACTCCCAAAGTGGCGTTTGTCGCACCGCCGGCGGACTACATCTCTTCCAGCGGCAAGGCGGTGACGGCGCAAGACGTCGACTTGCTGGTGCGAGCGCTGTCCATGGGCAAACTGCACCACGCGATGATGGGGACCGCGGCGGTCGCCATTGGCACGGCGGCGGCGATCAGTGGCACGCTGGTGAACCTGGCGGCCGGCGGCATCGACCGCAACGCTGTGCGCTTCGGCCATCCCTCCGGCACCTTGCGCGTCGGCGCCGAGGCCAGCCAGGTCAATGGCGAATGGACCGTTAAAAAGGCAATCATGAGCCGCAGCGCGCGGGTCTTGATGGAAGGGTTTGTGCGGGTGCCCGGGGATGTCCTGAGCTGACATAAAACCTGTGGGAGCTGGCTTGCTCGCGAAAGCGGTCAGACATTCAACATTGATACAGCTGATCCACCGCAATCGCGAGCAAGCTCGGCTCCCACAAATCTGTGATGGATTTGAATTCTGGGTCCGCTGAAAATCCCTTGTGGGAGCGAGCCTGCTCGCGATGAGGCCGGCACAGTCAGCATTGATGTCGCCTGTTCCACCGCCATCGCGAGCAAGCCCGCTCCCACAATTGATCGCATTCCTACGATTAACTACCCGCCAGCGCCGCGACCACCAGTCCCACATTGCTCTCCAGCTCCACCACGGGATCGGCGGCGTCGGTGCTGAGTACCAGCAATTGGCTGCCCCCCTCGGTAATGGCGGCTTTCAGCGCCTCCGACGGTTGGCGATGATGCAGCACCAAGGCCACGTCGTTGTCTTTCAGCATCGCGGTCAACTGTTTGAGGGCTTCAGGCGTCCATTCGGCGTCGGGCCGGGCATCGGTGTTGATCCCGTCCAGATTCAAGCCACTGATCAAGTAGCCGAAATGATCGCTCAGACTGACCACGCTCAGGTTGTCGGCATTGGCCAGACGCTTTTCGCTGTCGGCGCTGAGCTTGAGCAGACGCTGCTTGAGCGCCGCCAGGTTGGCGTCGATCTTCGGTTTGGCCGTCGGTGCCAGGCGCACCAGGTCGGCGGCGATGACATCGGCCATTCGTCCCAGGTTATGGCTGGCCATCCACGGTTGGCTGGCCAGGCCATCGGCCGACCCCGATTGCACGGCAATACCTGGCAGGGCGCCGTCGACCGGGCGGGCGGCATCGACTTCGACGATGCGGATGTTGCTGCGTCGGGCCATGGGGTACAGCGGATCATCCGGCCACAACGAGCGCAGACCGATCACGGCGTCGGCATCGCTGGCCAGTTTACTCAAGGCCGGTGCGCCACGGCCGCTGAAGTAGGCATTCTGGCGCGTACCGGGCAGATTGGCCGGTGCGGCGCGCTCCAGGCTGACATCGGTGCCCTTGAGCAACGCCTCGCCCAATCCATAGGTGACTGGCAGCGATGCCAGCAGACGAACCTTTTCGCTGGCGAATGACGAGGTGACGGCCACGCCGCACAACGCGACGGCCAGGGTCAGTTGTCGCAATGAAAAAACCATTTATCCAAGATTCCCTTTGAGGCTGGGGACAACACCCCGGGCAATAGCGGCCAGGGCGAATGCGATGCCGGCCACCAGAATGATCGCGGCTCCGGACGGGATCGGCAGGTCGAAGACAATCGGCGCGAGAATCCCGCACAGGGTGCTGACGGTTGCGATCAGCACGGAGCACCAGAAAAAACCCTTCAACGACTGGCTGAGCAGGCGCGCCGCTGCTGCCGGAATCACCAGCAAGGCCCCCACCAGAATCGCGCCGATGACTTTGACCGCCGCCACGGTAATCAGCGTGACCAACACCACGAACAGGTAATCCAGGGTCTTGACCGCCACCCCACGCACCGCCGCCAGTTGCGGGTTGAAACTGGCGAGCATGATGCGGTTGTACAGCGGCAACGCCAGCGCCATCACCAGTGAGCCGACCACCGCCAGCACCAGCAGGTCATTGCCATTGACCGTCAGTACCGAGCCGAACAGCACGTTTTCCAGAATGTGTACGTTGATCTTGCCCGCCAGGATCAGCAGCAGGCTGGCGCCCAAGGCCAGGGACACCGAGAGGAAGACGCCGATCAGCGTGTCCGGTGCCAGGCCGGTGCGGTTGCGCAGGTAATTGAGCAGGATGCCGAACAGCAAGCAATAGCCGAACAGGCTGCCGTAGGGCCCGGTGTACGGTTCGCCGAGCAGGATGCCCACCGCCACACCGGTCAGCGCCGCGTGGCCCACCGCTTCAGAGAAAAACGCGAAGCGCTTGACCACCACCAGGGTGCCGAGGCCCCCCAGGACCGGACCGATCAACAGCCCGGCGAGCAACGCATTGACCACAAACCCGTAGGCCAGCGCCTCGGGCAGATAGCCGGACGAGGCCCAGCCCTGGACCATCAAACGAAAGGCTTCGTAACTCATCAGGCGGCGCTCCCGTTTGTGCGTGGATGAGTGGAGAACAGCGTCAGCAAACGCTCCGGCGTCAGGGTCTGGCGCGGCGGGCCATCGAACAGCACGCGGCGGTTCAGCCCGGTGACGCGGTCAGCCAGGCGCCCGACGGCTTCCAGGTCGTGTTCGATCCACAGCACCGTAATGCCGGCCTGGCGCCAGTCTCGCAGCAGCTGTTCAAACACCTGGATACCGGCCTCGTCCAGCGCCGACATCGGTTCATCCAGCACCAACAGTTGCGGTGCAGGAATCAGCCCCTGGGCCAACAACACCCGCTGGCGTTCGCCGCCGGACAGTGCGCCCATGCGCCGCTTGCGTTTGTCCTGCATGCCGACCCGCTCCAGGGCCTGGCCGATAGCGCCGACGTAATGCTTGCTCAGACCCAGAAAAGCCGGCCGGCGTTGGCACATCGCTGCCATGAAATCATCCACGGTCATAGGCAGGCCGCGGTCGAATTCCAGAGCCTGGGGCACATAGCCGATCACACCGGGCTCCCCCGGCCATTGCAGGCTCAAGCGTCCCTGGTGGGGCATCTGCCCCAGCAAGGTCTTGATCAGCGAACTCTTGCCCCCACCGTTCGGGCCCACCAGTGCATGAATGCTACCGGGCTGCACCTGGAAGGCTACGGCATCGAGAATTGTGGTACGGCCCAGGTTCAGGCTGACATCGCCGAACTCGATCAAAGGACCGACGTGTTGCAAGGTGAGCGTTTCCTGGACAGTCATGCGCCGGACTCCTGAATGGCCCGGACCACGGTGTCGAGGTTGCCGGTCATTTCCTTTTCGTACTTCTCAGCGCTGTAGTCGCCGTAGGAAATGTGCGAGAGCGGGTACAGTTTTACCCCCGACTCGCGCTGGATGGTGTCGACGTAGGTGGACGGAAAGTCCATCTCCGAGAAGATCACTTTCACGTCCAGTTCGCGCAGTTGGTCGATGGTTTTCTTCAACTGGCTCGGGCTCGGCTCGATACCGTGAGCGGGCTCGACCACGGCGGTGACTTCCAGGCCGAATTCGCGCAACAGGTAATCGTAGGCGGCATGGACCGTGGCGACCCGCAACTCGGCATTGGGGGCCTGGGTCAGCTTTGCCAGGGCCGCAGCGCGCATTAGCCGCAGGCGCTTGCCATAAGCGCGGGCGTTCTGGGTGTAGGCCTTGGCGTTGTCCGGATCAAGCTTGCCCAGTTCCCGGGCGATGTTATTGACCTGGGCAATGGAGGCACTGATGGACAGGAACGTATGCGGGTTCACGACCTTGCCAGCGCCCCGGGCGGCAATGCCGGTGGCAGCGAGCAACGGTACATTTTCGTTGGCTTCGATTACCTTCACGTTCGGGGTTTCGCTGGCGGCGATCATCCGGTCAGCGAAGTCGTCATGGCCCACGCCGTTGAGCACGATCACATCGAGACCACTGATGCGCTTGATGTCCTCGGCACGCGGCTCATAGGCATGAGGGTTGAAACCGGCCGGGATCAGCGGTACCACTTCGGCCTTGTCGCCGACGATGTTGGCCACGTAGCTGTAATAAGGGTGCAGGGTGATGCCGATACGCAGGCGCTTGGCCGCTTCGGCGCTGGCCAGTGGGGTAAACAGGCAGGCGAGCAGGCCGATCAGCAGCAGGCCCAGCAAAGGGCGGCGTTGAAATGCAATAGACATGGGCAAACGGTCTTCTCTCGAATGAGGACGTGGGGTCAGTGCCGGTGCTGGCGGGTTACGCCGGCGTCGAACTGCGCGACGATCTGTTTCCAGCCGGCGGCGGACAACGCGCTATCGTCCAGATCGCTGGAGACGGCGACGCCATTGCCGCGATTGAGCCAGATGTCCGGGGCGGCGTCGGATGCTTCGCTGATGCGCATCAGAAATGAACCGGCGACGGATGGATTTGCACTGGCGCCGAAGTAGGCCCGGTTCTCAACCTGCCGCCAGACATGTCCGCCTCGGCTGACGGAGCTGGCGTCCTGAGCGAACGGGGCAAAGCCCTCTTCGGCCAGGTTTTGCGGGGTGGGCAGGGACTGTTGTTCGTCGCGGAGCAGACGGATCTCATCCAGGGTCACCCGCAGGTCGGCATAGATGCCTTGTTCGGCGGCACTGAGATCGCGGCGGGCGTCAACTTGATGGGCAGGTACATCGCTGACGTCCTGGGTTTCACCGTGCCAGGCCACTACTGACCCGGCCACTAGAATGATGATCAGGCACAGCAGCAACACATACAGGGTTTCATGGCCGGCGCCGGCGGGGCGGATCACTTGGGTGGTGGGATTGCTCATGGGGCCTCGATATCGGCTTGGTCGATTTCCACCACGTGGCCGGGGCCGGCGTCGAAGAGTACGTAGAACTCGGCGTTGGGCTTCTTGAATGTCAGCGTCGAATCGGCGCCAAGCTTGCCCGGCACCAGGATGGTTTCGTCGTAGCCGATCACATCCAGGGTCACGCCGGGCGCGCCACTGCCGTCGGAAAAACCGCCGGTGCACTGGATCTGCTCGGCATCAATGGCCTTGCATTCACACATCGGGTTATGGGCCAGGGCGCTGGTGCTTGCACCTGTGCAGAGCAGCAACGCCAGACTGTTGAGATAGCCGCGGGCAGTCATGGTTGGGTTCCTTGGGTTTTCAGCCAGGCGATGGTGGCCGGCGAGGCCTGGCTCAGGGGAATGGAGGCCTGGTGCATCGAACCGTCCCAGCCTTCAAGGGTGATCCACAGTTCGGCGTCGGGCCGGGTTTTTTGCGGCACCGGCAACAAGGCGCCCATGCGATAGGGCGAACCGAAGAAAATCACCCCGGCGGCCCGCAGGCTGCGAGGTTTGCCGATGCGCAGATAAGTAGCCTTGACTTGGCTGATGCAGCTTTGGCACAGCGCGGCGGTGAAGTGCTTCATATGGCCTGCCGGTCCATCGAGGCGTGGCGCTTCGTCGCGAAACTCTGCAAGGCGCAGGCTCCAGGGGCCGACCTGGACCTCGCCGACCTCCCGCTCACCCAGGCCGGCATCACCGCGGAACAACGCGGCTTCGGAGAAGTACTTGGGCATGAAACCCAGTGGGATCAGCAATAGCAGCACGTTTAGATGAAAGCGCCATTTTTGCCAGAACACACTTAGACGCGATGGCGGGGCGGTGGTGGTGGACGGGGTCACAGGTTGCCCTCCGGCGATTCACGGTGGATGGACGGCTGCAATAACGGCGCAGATCGAGCTTCCCGGGAAGGTTTTTGGCTGCGTTTGAATGCATTTGCGGTGGCCAGGGCAGTGCGTTTGGTCCAGATCAGCAGCCCGCTGAGGACCATCATGCTCATGATCAAACCAAAGAAGAACCAGATGAGCTTGATCCAGAGACCGCCGAAATCCCCAGTGTGCAACGGACGCATGGATTCGGTGACGAACTCCAGTGCTGTACGGTCCGACAGCAGTCGTGAGGCGGCAACCTCACCGTTATAGGGATTGATGGTGGCGGTCTGGAACATCAGCGGATACCAACCGCGTCCACCGATTTCCAAATGGCTATAAGCGTTGCCGGGGAGGCTGACAAAACTCGTTTCCAGGCCAGGGATTTGCTGGCGGGCGATTTCAATCGCGCGGTCCAGGTTCAGTTGTGGTGGCGCGGTACCGTCGGCTGACAGCGGGACACTTTCACGTGACACCACCGGGATGACGGGTGCGCTGGAAATGGAAATCTGGTTGTCCGACAGCAACGCCTGGATCAGGAACCAGGTGCCGGTAATGGAAATGACCGCGATGAACCAGATTGACCAGATACCGCTGAGCCTATGGAAATCACCCCAGAAAATGCGTGCGCCGTGGCGGATCCGCAAGGTCGGATGGAAAAACCCCTTCCAGAAACGCTTGTAGACCACCAGCCCGGTCACCAGGGATGCCAGCAGCGGCAGGCCGAGGAATGACACCAGGTACCAGCCCCAGCTGTAACCGTTGGTGAACGGCACCAGCCACCAGCCATGCAGGGCACGGGTAAAGCCTCTGAAATTGAATGTCGGCGCCGAGCCCTGGACGATGCCGCTGTAAGGGTTGACGTAGATTTTGTCGGGGCGCCCGTCGGGGTAGGTCACGCCGACCTCCAGGGCAAAATGCGACTCATCCGGGCGCACGATGCTCTGCACCTGGGTTTGCGGCTGGGCTTTCTTGATGGCGGCGACGACCTGATCGTAGCTGAGCAGCGTTGCGTCGTCCGAGGGTTTGCTGGCGCGCATCTCGGGATTGACCAGCCAGACGATTTCCTGGCTGACCACGGCCAGGGTGCCGGTGACGCAAACAATCAGGACAAAAAACCAGATGGGCAACGCCAGCCAGCTGTGGACCAGGAACCAGAGTTTGGAGCGGGATTTCTTCGACATGATTTGAACGTCTTGATCCGATGAAAGGTTCGGTATTGCGGGCTTCGTAATACCCTGAACCCTGAAAAAACCGGCCGTGGCTTTTGCCGACGCGACCTGCTGCATCTAATTAAGACGAACGAGCGATGAAAATCCCGAAGCGAAAGATGAAAGAAAATGTTTCGCGTTTACCGACCGCAGCTATTTCCACCCTTTCTGAAGCCAGCCGGAGAGACGAAACACACAGAAAACTCTGGCCAGGGGATAGATCCCCTGGCCACAAGGGCGGATGAGCCGTCAGCCCTGCTGTTGAAACATCTCCCTGGCCCGCTGTTCAATCTGTTCCTGAGTGAGATCCTCCTTGTGCGTCGCCAGAAACCACACATGCCCATAGGGGTCCTTCAAGGTGCCGCTACGATCACCATAGAACTGATCCTTGACCTCGGAAATCACTGTGCCGCCGGCGGCAATCGCTTGGGCGAACGTATTGTCCACATCTTCGACATAGAGATGCAGGCCTACCGGCACCGATTGCTCGGGGTTACGCAACGGCCCTTGATCACAAGGCGTGCCGAGCATGATCGGGCAATCGCCAATCCGCAGCTCGGCATGACCGACGTCCCCGTTCGGCATGTCCAGGCGCATGACCTCGGTGGCATTGAAGGCTTTTTTGTAGAACTCGATGGCTTCGGCGGCTTTTTGGATGCCCAGGTAGGGCGTGATGCTGTGGAAACCTTCAGGAATGGCTTTGACACCCATGACGATTCTCCTTGTTGTGATGGGGAGGCGCAGTGGCCTTGGCCGATTTGCGCCCATCCACTATAGGACAGTGACTTGGGGGCGGCGCATGACCCGACGAGCGTTTCACGGCGGGTTCAGCAGGTGCGCTCCCGGGCCGCGCTTGCCCAACACATCGCCCTGATTGCGCAGCGGGCAACCTTCCATCGACAGGCAACCGCAACCGATGCAGCCGTTGAGTCGATCGCGTAGTGCCATCAAGTGGTTGATGCGCTGATCCAGCTCGCGGCTCCACTGGGCTGAGAGGATCTTCCAGTCGTTCGCCGTTGGGGCGCGGTCGTCCGGCAAGGTTTTCAAGGCGTTGCCGATCTCCGCCAACGGGATGCCCAGACTTTGGGCGACTTTGATCAGCGCCACACGCCGCAACACTTCCCGTGGATAGCGGCGTTGGTTGCCCTGGTTGCGATTACTTTTGATCAGCCCCTTGGTTTCGTAGAAGTGCAGGGCAGTGACGGCCACGCCACTGCGGGCGGCCACTTGGCCGACGGTGAGTTCCTTGTGGACGTTTATCGGTGTCATCGTCTGCAATCTCTGCTTGACCTTGAGTTAACTGGAGGTTTTACCCTGCACGCCATCGGACCGCAAGATCCGCCCTACGTGCATCGAGGACCTTTCATGCAATCACTAAGGAACAATCAGAGTTTTACCCAGTTGATGGAGTTCGACATCGAACCTCAATGGCAGGAGGCGCTGGTGACAGCCCTGTCAGAACAGACCGAGCGCTTGGCTCGGGGGCATGCGGGATTTCTGAGTGCCAGTATCCAGGTCAGCGAGGACGGACGCCGGGTTCTCAACTATTTGCATTGGCAAAACCGCGAGGCGGGCGAAGCGGCATTTCAGAGTTTCGAGCGCGGTGAGCCGGATTTCTGGCGGCTGATCCAGGCTCATAGGGCCAAGGCCGTGACATTCGGCTCGTTCCAGGTGTTGCGCAACATCGAGCGCAGTGCCGACAACGCGCTGCATTGCCGGTTGGTCGGCTAAGTGCAACGGACGATCCGCGTCAGCGATACCCACTATCAAAAGGGGTGATTTCTGCCGCGCAGAGTCGGCGGGTAGCCTTTGTACATCGCCCCACTTCAGAACACTGGATACTCGCCATGAATCGGACTTTTGCTGTTTTGCTGCTGTTGACGGCCACTGCGTTGAGCGGTTGCGCCTCTTCGTCGCCGGAGTTGCGCCCCTACACCGCCGAAGAAACCCGTGAGTTGGCCCTTGAAGCCTTGAATCGCCGGGGCCTGTCGTTCGAGGAATATCACGCGAAAAAAGCTGAGTTACTCGGTCCTTCGCAGAGAAACGTGGGTTTCGACGACCAGGGGCAAATGAGCGCGGAGCGTGCCATCAAGCTGCCGGGGCGGCCGAGCTGAGAGACTGTACCGCTCGAAGTTTTGCCTAACTGTCCATGGGTTTGGATCAGGGCGTGGAGTAGGGTCATGACTTGACTGACCGTCCCAATGGATACGCCTGCCATGACCCTTTCGCTAGACCTGTTGCTGGGCTTTGCCCTGTTTGCCCTGGTGACTTCGATCACCCCCGGTCCCAATAACACGATGTTGCTGGCCTCGGGCGTCAACTTCGGTTTCAACCGTACGATTCCTCACATGCTGGGTATCACCTGCGGTTTCTTTTCTTTGGTGCTGGCGGTGGGCCTTGGCCTGGGCGCGGTGTTCCAGACCTATCCTCTGCTCTATACCGTACTGCGCTACGTAGGTGCGACCTACCTGTTGTACCTGGCATGGAAAATCGCCCACTCCGGGCCGGTCTCTGAAAACCGGCCAGGGGATAGCACGCCCATCAGCTATTGGGGGGCGGCGGCGTTTCAGTGGGTCAATCCCAAGGCGTGGATCATGGCCATCGGCGCCATCAGCACTTACACGCCGCTTCAAGGTTATTTCTTCAATGTGGTGGTTATCGCTGCGGTGTTTGCCCTGATCAACCTGCCGAGCGTAAGCCTGTGGGTGGTGTGTGGCAGCCTGTTGCGCAATCTTTTGCGTGATCGTCGCTGGCTGCGCCTGTTCAACTGGGGAATGGCGCTGTTGTTGGTCGCCTCGTTGTATCCGTTGCTGCTCGAAAGCATCGGCTGAGGGCTGAGCTTGGGGCGGATGCCTGTTAAGCTCGCGGATCAGTCGCTGTGGCAGATACCCAGAGCCCTTGGTGCAAGCGAACAACACTATATTACGAGCAGGAGAAACGATGAGTACCGAGCCTTTGACCCATGGACTGGTTCCCCAGCGCCTGGCCCGAATCCGCCAATTGATGAATCGCGAAGGCATTCACGCATTGCTGGTGCCATCGGCCGACCCGCATCTGTCGGAATACCTGCCGGGCTATTGGCAAGGACGGCAATGGCTGTCGGGGTTTCATGGCTCGGTCGGGACGCTGATCGTCACGGCCGACTTCGCGGGCGTCTGGGCCGACAGCCGTTATTGGGAGCAGGCCACCAAGGAGCTTGAAGGCAGCGGTATTGAACTGGTCAAGCTCATTCCCGGTCAGGCTGGCCCGCTGGATTGGCTGGCCGAACAGACGCCTGAAGGCGCAACGGTGGCGGTTGATGGCGCGGTCATGGCTGTGGCCTCCGCCCGGACCCTGAGCGGCAAGCTTGAGGCGCGCGGGGCGCGGTTGCGCACTGACATGGATCTGCTCAAGGAAGCCTGGAGCGACCGCCCGAGCCTGCCGAACCAACCGGTTTATGCCCATCTGCCGCCGCAGGCGACCGTCAGCCGGGTCGAGAAACTCGCCAAGCTGCGCGAAACCCTCAAGGAGCGCGGCGCCGACTGGCATTTCATCGCCACGCTGGATGACATCGCCTGGCTGTTCAACCTGCGCGGCGCGGATGTGTCGTTCAACCCCGTATTCGTTTCCTTTGCCTTGATCAGCCAGCAACAGGCAACGCTGTTTGTGGCCCTGGATAAAGTCGATGCACCACTGCGTGCCGTTCTTGAACAGGACGGCGTGACCCTGCGTGATTACAGTGAGGCCGCTGCCGCATTGCGGGAAGTGCCCAGCGGCGCGAGCCTGCAGATCGATCCGGCGCGGGTCACGGTCGGTTTGCTGGATAATCTGGACAGTGGCGTGAAGCTGGTCGAGGGACTCAATCCCACGACGCTGGCCAAGTCCCGCAAAAGCCTGGCCGACGCCGAGCACATTCGTCGGGCCATGGAGCAGGACGGCGCGGCGCTCTGCGAGTTCTTTGCCTGGCTGGAAAGCGCCTGGGGTCGCGAGCGCATCACCGAACTGACCATCGATGAGCACCTGACGGCAGCCCGCACACGCCGGCCGGAGTTTGTATCCCTGAGCTTCAATACCATCGCCGCATTCAACGCCAATGGTGCAATGCCCCATTATCACGCTACGCAAGAATCCCACGCGGTGATCGAGGGCGATGGCTTGCTGCTGATTGATTCCGGTGGCCAATACCTCGGAGGTACCACCGACATCACCCGCATGGTGCCGGTCGGAACGCCCACTGCCGAGCAGAAACGCGATTGCACTCGCGTGCTCAAGGGTGTGATTGCCTTGTCTCGCGCCAAATTCCCACTCGGCATTCTGTCGCCCTTGCTGGATGCCATCGCCCGTGCGCCGATCTGGGCCGAGCAGGTGGATTACGGTCACGGCACCGGCCACGGCGTCGGTTACTTTCTCAATGTTCATGAAGGCCCGCAGGTGATTGCCTATCAGGCCGCCGCCGCGCCGCAAACGGCGATGCAGGCGGGCATGATCACCTCTATCGAACCGGGTACTTATCGTCCGGGCCGTTGGGGGGTACGCATCGAGAACCTGGTGTTGAACCGCGAGGCGGGGAGCAGCGAGTTCGGCGAGTTCCTCGAGTTCGAAACCCTGACCCTGTGCCCGATCGACACGCGCTGCTTGGAGCCGTCCTTGCTGACCCAGGAGGAAAAAGACTGGTTCAACGCCTACCACGCCGAGGTTCAGCGTCGATTGAGTCCGTTGCTGGAGGGCGACGCGCTGCAATGGCTGAACACACGGACGCTGGCGATCTGACTTAAGGCATCAGCCCAGGGCTTCACGGACGAAGTCCAGTCGGTCCTGGCCGAAGAACAGCTCATCGCCGACGAACATGCTCGGGGCGCCGAACACGCCCCGTTTAATCGCTTCTTCGGTGGTGATCTTGAGTGCTTCCTTGACCTGCTCGTTGCTCGTCAGGGCCAGCACACGATCGGGATCAAAATTGCCTTGGTTCAAAACCTGCGCGACTGTTGCCGGGTCGTTGAGATTGCGGCCGTCCACCCACAGGGCGCGAAACAGACAATCAATGAAAGCCTCGAATCGTTCGGGATGATGCAGTTGCATGCCGGTCACGGCGCGCATCAGTAACAGCGTATTGATCGGGAAGTGCGGATTGAGCTTGAAGTCAACGCCGTAGCGGTGGGCGAAGCGATTCAAATCCTTGAATAGATAAGGCCCCTTGGCCGGCACGGTAACCGGTGACGCATTGCCGGTCGCCTTGAAGACGCCGCCAAGCAGCATCGGACGGTAGATCAACTGGCTGTTGGTTTGCGCGCACAGCGTCGGCAGTTGGGTATAGGCCAGGTAGGTGGTCGGACTGCCGAGATCGAAGAAAAACTCCACGGATTTGCTCATGGTATCTGCTCTCTTGTTGTTATGAGGGGGCGGTTTACCAGCGTTCACTCCAGGGGCGCAGGTCCAGCTCGAAGGTCCAGGCGTCGCGGGGTTGGGCGTGCAGATACCAATAGTTGTCGGCGATGTGTACGGGGTTGAGGATGCCGTCCGCATCCTTGGTTGCATATTTTTCCGGAAAATTATCGCGGATGAAGTCAGTGTCGATGGCGCCGTCCACCACCACATGGGCTACATGAATATTCATCGGGCCCAGTTCACGGGCCATGCTTTGGGCCAATGCGCGGATGCCATGTTTGGCCCCTGCGAAGGCGGCGAACCCTGAAGCCCCACGCAGTCCCGCTGTGGCCCCGGTGAACAGAATTGTTCCGCGCTGGCGCGAGGCCATGCGTTTGGCCACTTCCCGGGCATTGAGAAAACCGGAAAAACAGGCCATCTCCCAAATCTTGAAATATTTGCGCGCGGTCTCTTCAAGGATACTGCAGGGCACGTTGGCGCCGATGTTGAATACAAAGGCTTCAATCGGGCCGATCTGGCTTTCGATCTGCTCGATCAGCGCGATCACCTCGTCTTCCTTGCGCGCGTCACAGGCAAAACCATGAGCATCGCCGCCTTGAGCCCGAATGGAGTCGACCAATGGCGCGAGTTTGTCAGCGCTGCGGCGGGTCACACAGGCCACGAAACCTTCCTGCGCAAAACGTTTGGCTATTGCGCCTCCGGTGGCATCGCCTGCGCCAACAACCAGTACGACCTTCTTGTTATTCATGATGAGCCTCATTGGTAAACGATCGTTAGCTAAACGGACGTTATGCTAAGATCCGGCGAGCGTCAAGGTGGGCAATCAGAGGCCAGACATATGCGTTATTCAGCCAATCACAAATTGGAGACCCGAGAGAAACTGCTCGCCAGCAGTGCCATGTCCGCCAAGAAATCGGGGTTTTCCACTGTCGGTGTCGATGGCCTGATGAAGGCGATCGGCTTGAGCGGCGGGGCGTTCTACAGTCACTTCTCATCCAAGGATGAGCTTTTCAAGACGATCGTCGAGCGAGAGTTGGCTCAAAGCCTGGAGCGCTTGAGTGGTGAGAAGGTTCTGGACTCACGGAAACTGGAGCGATGTCTCAAGCAGTACCTGAGCATGAGCCATGTTGAACAGCCGGAGGCGGGGTGTGCACTGCCGGTGCTGGGCGCTGAGATCGCGCGGTCGGATGTGCAGGTGAGGGAGGCGGCGCAAACATGGATCTGTCGTTTGCATGAAAGCTGGGCGCGGATATTGGAAAGCGACAGCTTGGCCTGGGCCATTCTGTCGCAATGCGTGGGCGCGTTGGTGGTCGCGCGCATGCTGGCCACGCCAGAGGTCCAGCGTGATGTCCTCAAGTCCAGCCATGATGAGATCAGTCGTCGAATAGCCCAGCAGCGGCCCGACTGAACTGCCGGCTATTTACAGATGACGATCATGCTGCGACTGGTATAGCCGGCGGGGTTGAGTCCAAAAGGATAATCCCCCGGCTCCTCGACGGCGTCCCCCGACTTTGCGATCACCCTGTAGCCTTTGGGGGCGCATGAATTGGCGGCGCTGGCGGCGCATTGTTCCCAGGACGAGGACAGGCCGGAGCAGTTGATGTGCAAACCCTTTTTACCGCGTTTGACTTCAGTTCTGGTGGTCGCTGCGCAGCCCGCAATTGCAAGCACAACGATCAATATCAAAATTCGTTTCATTCCCGTCCTTATCACCGCCGCGGATCTTATGTCTGCGTGCGATTGTGTTCGCTTTTGTTTTAAGCGTTCGTGACGTCCTGTGTGAAAATTCCATGTGTGACATTAGTTTACGGGCTAAACATGGCCTAAATGTGCGGTAAATACCAGAGCTTCGTTAAATCCCGCCTCAATCAACCGCGATGGCGGGCTTCGCGGCGCTCCCCATCGTCAGCGTTGCGCCGACTGACGCCAGGATGATGCAGCCAATGGCGGCCCACTGAGCCAGGGATAAGTACTCCTGGAGAAATACCAGTCCTGACAGCGCACCGAAGGCCGGTTCTATGCTCATGAGTGTGCCGAAAGTACGGGCTGGCATTCGTGTGAGGGAGATCATCTCCAGCGTGTAGGGCAGGGCAGTTGACAGAATGGCGACGCCAATGGCGATCGGAATCAGGGTCGGCGTCAGCAATGCGGCTCCTGCGTGGACGATACCGATGGGCGCGACGAAGAGGGCCGCGATCATTACCCCCAGTGCGGCGGTTTGCACGCCGTTGTCCGCGCCGGCCTTCTGGCCAAACAGGATGTACAGCGCCCAGCAGAATCCTGCACCCAGGGCATAACCAGCGCCGACCAAGTCAATACCGCTGCTGGTGGCTCCAGTGGGTATCAATAGAAGCAGGCCGATGATCGCCAGGGCAATCCAGAGAAAATCGATGGCCCGACGCGAAGCGTAAATGGCAACCGCCAGAGGGCCGGTGAATTCCAGTGCCACGGCAATTCCCAGCGGGACGGTTTGCAGTGACATATAGAACAGAAAGTTCATGCCGCCCAACGCCATCCCATAGACGATCACGGTGCGCAGGGATTGAGCTGAGAGTTTGGCTCGCCATGGTCGCAGCAACAACAGCATGATGAGGCTGGCAAAGATGAGCCGCAGTGTCGTGGTGCCTTGTGCGCCCACTATAGGGAACATGCTTTTGGCAAGTGAAGCGCCCGACTGGATAGAGGCCATGGCAATCAATAGGAGGGCGACCGGGAAAAGGGTGGTTGCCAGGCTGCGAGGTGGAAGCGTCATTACGAAGAGTCGTCCAAGATAAAAGCGGGGGAAGTCTGGTTTGCGCAATATACTGCGCAATCGCCGCGATCCCGTCTATATATAAGAAGGATTTCAGCGAGGTGAAGCTGACGGGATAGAAAAATCAAATTAAGGGTTGACGGCAAATTCTGGACGTCTATAATTCGCCCCACTTCCGGCGCAGTCGAAACGGAAAACTCCTTGAGTTTCAAT